>JBGPBV010000280.1:0-2548 GCA_041481445.1 Vicinamibacteria bacterium | reverse complement strand
GTTCGACCCTTCAGTGCCCATCACCAACGTGTCGGCCCACGTGAACACGACCGCGCTCTTCTACGGCCGCACCTTCGGCCTCTTCGGCCGCTCCGCCAGCGCCGCCGTGCAGCTCCCCTACGTGTGGGGGACGGTGGACGCCCGCGTGGGAGGCGACTTCGACACCCTGGCCGTGGGCTATCAGTTCCTCTGGTTCTGAGCGCGGGCCAGCAGGACCACCGCCGCCGCCGAGAGCCACATGGTGAGGCCGTAGGCGATGGCAGGGAGCAGGAGGAGCGGCGCCCGCATGAGCGTCAGGGCCACGAACGCGGCCAGGGCGAAGTTCTGGAGGCCGCATTCCAGCCCGACCGCGATGCGCTGCTCGCGGGGCAGCCCGAGGAGGAAGGACGCGCCCCAGGCGCCGGCCACGGAGAGCGCGTTCGTCAGGAGGGCGGGGGCTCCGGCCCGCAGGAGAGCGGGAAGGACGTTGCCCCTCTCGCTCCAGACCGCCGCCCCCACCACCACGGCGATGAAGGCGAGGGCGAAGCCGCCCATCCGCCTCTCGATCGCGCGCGCGGCCTCGGGCCGCACCCGCCGCAGCCGCATGCCCGCCAGCACGGGGAGCGTCCCCACCGCAAACAGGCCGAGCGCGGAGGCCAGGATGGGCAGCCGCACCACGCCGCCGGCGGAGAAGAGGGACAGCGCGGCGGCCACGAACAGGGGCAGCGAGAAGACGCTCGTGAGGCTGGCGGCCGCGGTCAGGCACACCGACAGCATCGTGTCGCCCCGGGCCAGATGGGTGAAGACGGTCGCGGTGACGTTGGCCGGGCAGGAGGCGATCAGGACGAGGCCGACGGCGATCGGACCCGGGAGGGCCATGGCGGTGGCCACCCCGAAGGCGAGCGCGGGCAGCAGGAGCGTATGGGCGAAGAGTCCCAGGAGGAAGCCGCGCGGCCGCTGGAGCACGCGCCGCAGGTCCTCGAGGGTGAGGGTGGTCCCGACCGCGAACATCACGGCCACCACCGCCGCCGGGAGAAAGATCTGGGTGATCGGGTTTACGACGGTCATGGTCCGGAGGGGCTACTTCCCATCAGCTCGCGCCGCGGCACCATAGTCGAGAGTGCGGCCGGGGTCAACGAAGGGCCAGGGCAACGGGGTTTTGCCGGAGGCCGGCCCCGGTGCCAGAATCCCTCCGCGGCGGCGCGCGCCGATCGCCGTGGGAGATCGCCCGATGACGAGGACCCGTGCCGGCGTCTTGTCGATCGTCCTCCTGGGTCTCCTTCCCCCTCTCGCCGGCGCCCAGGACTCGCAGTACTGGAACCTGCAGTACGGCCCGGTGGCCGAGCTGCTGGGCGGCGTCGTGGTGGGCAGCTCGCGCGACCTTTCGTCCACGTTCTACAACCCGGGAGCGCTGGCCCTGACCCGCGACCCGTCCCTGCTCGCGAGCGTGGAGTCCTTCGAGGCGGTGCGGCTCAAGGCCACCAGCCAACCCCCGGTGCTCGACTTCTCGGACACGACGGTGGGGCCCTCCCCGACCCTCTTCGCGTTCGCGTTCCCGCGGAGCTGGACCGGCAGCCACACCCTGGCCATCTCCGGCCTCACCCGGCAGGACTTCGACCTGCGGGTCGACAACTGGCAGGTCACCCCGTCGCGCCAGGGAGGAGCGGAGTCGCTCTTCGACCAGAACCTCAACGAGAACTGGTTCGGCCTCACCTGGGCCCACCGCGCGGGCGGGCGGCTGGGCCTCGGGCTCACGACCTACGTGGCCTATCGCGGGCAGCGCACGCGCAAGGAGGTCTCGGGAGAGACGGCCCTGTCCGCGAGCCAGGGAGGGGCGGTCCTCCTCGTCGAGGACTTCGACTACTCGAACTACCGCCTGCTCTGGAAGGCCGGCCTCTCGACGCAGGGCGAGACCTGGGACGCCGGCCTCACCGTCACCACCTCGAGCGTGCGGCTCTTCGGGAGCGGCTCCGCCTCCTACACGCGATCATCGGTCGGCGGCGACCTCGGCAACGGCCGCGTGGTGGCCGTCGGCGTGCAGCACGTGGCCGACCTCGCGTCGCACTACGCGTCCCCCTGGTCGGTGGCGGCGGGCGGCGCGTGGCGGCGCGGCGCGAACTCCTTCCACGGGACGGTGGAGTGGTTCGCCTCCGTGCCCGGCTTCGACGTGCTCGACCCGACCCCCTTCGCCTCCGATCCCGGGTCCGCCGGCCTGGTCAAGCGGCTCCACCAGCAGGCCAAGAGCATCGTCAACTTCGGATTCGGCTACCAGCGCACGGTGAGCCAGCGCTTCTCGTACTACAGTGCCTTCACCACCGATTTCACGTTCGCGAACAAGGACGACAACGCGACCAACTCGCTCTCCACCTGGGACATCTACCACGTGACCGCGGGCACGTCCCTCGTGGTGGGAAGCGTCAAGCTCACGATGGGAGCGGCCTACGCCTTCGGGAGCGATGCCCGCTCCATCTCCACCCTCGTCGTCCCGCCCGGCGGCCCGCCCGTCCTCACGCCCACTCCGCTCGACGTGAGCTTCTCCCGCATCCGGGTGATCGTCGGGTTCGATTTC
>JBGPBV010000279.1:0-2614 GCA_041481445.1 Vicinamibacteria bacterium | reverse complement strand
GTTCTCGTAGCCGGTCACGTTGGCCTGCAGGAACGCGAAGTTGTACGGGTTGCGGGCGACGAGGGGAAGGTTCCGGACCTCCGCCTCGCCGACCGTGCGGCCGAGGTCGATCTTGCCGGGATCGGTCACGGGCGGCTCGCCGGAGACGGACACCACCTCGGACACGCCGCCGACCTCGAGCGTGAAGTCCACCGGGGCGGTCTGCCCGGCGCGGAGGGTGACCCCGATGCGCTCGGCCACCTTGAACCCCTGCAGCTCCGCCCTGATGCGGTAGGTGCCCAGGGACAAGAGCACCGCCCGGTACTCGCCGCTGGCGTCGGTCGTCACCGTGCGCTGCTGGCCGGTCTCGGTGTTGCTCACGTTGACGGTGACGCCGGGCAGGACGGCGCCGGTCGTGTCACGCACTGAGCCCTCGATCGAGCCGTTGACGGCCTGGCTCTGCGCGAGCAGCGGCGGCGTGGCCGCGAGGGCGAGGGGGAGGGTGAGAGCGAGAAGGACGACGAGGCGGCGAGGCGACATGGGACTCCTCCGTCTTTCTTTTTGAACGCGCCTTCGGAGCGGGAAGGAAGTATCGCGCCCGCCCGCAGGGGGGTCAAGGCGGGCCGGGCGCCGCACGGATTTCATCCCCGCGGGCTTAGGATGCTCCCGGAGGCGCGCGATTGAGCTCGGGAACGATCGACCATCCGGTCCCGCCGGAGCCCCGGCGGGCCGCCGGGCACGATCACGCGCACGGCCTGCGCCAGACGCCGGAGGGCCGGATCCGCATCGCCCTCGTGCTCACGCTGGCCACGATGGTCGCCTCCATCGCCGGCGGGCTGGTGGCGCACAGCCTGGCCCTGCTCTCGGACGCCGGCCACATGCTGGCGGACGCGGCCGCCCTCGCCCTGGCCCTGGTCGCCCAGCGCGTGGCCACCCGGCCGCGCACCCACGCGCGGACCTACGGCTCGCGGCGGGCGGAGGTCCTGGCCGCCTTCGTGAACGCGCTCCTCCTCGGCCTGACCTCCGTGTGGGTGGTCGTGGAGGCGGTCGACCGCTGGCGCACCCCTCCGGACGTGGACGGCCGCTGGATGCTCGGGGTGGCGGTGGGCGGGCTGGCCGTGAACCTCCTCGCCGCCTGGACGCTCTCCTCCGGCCACGGCCACAACGAGAACACGCGCGCCGCCCTCGCCCACGTCCTCTCCGACGCCGCCGGGTCGATGGCGGCGATGCTGGCGGCGGTGATCGTCCTCGGGTGGGGATGGACGCGCGCGGACCCGCTGATCTCGGTGGTCCTGGCCGTGATGATCTTCTGGGGCGCGTGGAAGCTGGTCGCGCGCACGGCGGGTGTCCTGATGGAAGGCACCCCCGCCGGCCTCCATCCGCCGGACCTCGAGCGGACCATCCGCGGCACGTCCGGCGTGGGCGACCTCCACGACCTGCACGCCTGGCGCATCTCGGACGGGTTCGACGTGGTCACGGTGCACGTGGTGCTGGACGGGACGCGTCACGGCACCGAGGTGGCCCAGGACGTCTGCGCGCGCGTGCGCGACACCCACGGCATCGAGCACGTCACCGTGCAGCCGGAGCCGCCGCCGGCGCGGGTGTCGTTCCAGCCCCGGTCGAGCATCGTGCGCCCGAGGGAGTGAGGCTCGGGCTGGTGCCGGAGGTGGGACTCGAACCCACATGCCCCGTGAGGGGCGCGAGATTTTGAGTCTCGTGCGTATGCCATTTCGCCACTCCGGCGTCCGCTCGATTCTAATATCCTTCGCCCCATGTCCATCCCCTGGGACGAGGTCCGCAAGGACTTTCCCGCCCTGGCGCGCCGGGTCTACCTCAACGCCGCCGCCACCGGCCTGACGCCTCCGACCGTCCGCGAGGCCGTCGACCGCTTCTACCGCGAGCTGCAGGAGGGCGGCGACGTGCACTGGGAGGACTGGATGGAGCGCCGCGAGCAGGTCCGCGCGCGGGTGGCCACGCTCATCGGCGCGGAGGCGGACGAGGTCGCGTTCGTGCCCAACACCTCGACGGGCATGAACCTGGTCGCCGACCTGGTGGCGGCCGACGGTCCCGTGCTCACCGACGATCTCGAGTTCCCGGCGGTGACCCTGCCCTGGATCCACCGCGGGGTCACCGTGCACTTCGTGCCCGCGGTGGAGGGCATCCCCCGCCCGGAGTCGTTCGGCACGGCGAGCGCGCCGCCTGCGGCCACGATCGCTCTCAGCCACGTCCAGTTCTCGAACGGCTGCCGGCAGGACCTCGACGCCTTCGGCGCGGTCAAGGACGGCCGGCACCTCGTCGTCTCCGTCAGCCAGTCCGCGGGAGCCTTCCCGATCGACGTCCGCCGGAGCGGTGTCGACGGTCTGGCCTCGGCCGGCCACAAGTGGCTGGGGGCCGGATACGGCGCCGGGTTCGTGTTCATCCGCAGCGGGCTCCTCCGGGAGCGGCCCCCGAGGACGATCGGATGGATGAGCGTCGAGAACCCGTTCGCGTTCGACAACCGCGAGTACACCCTCGTCCGCGCCAACCGGCGCACGGAGCTGGGCTGTCCGGCCTTCCCGGCGATCTTCGCCCTCGGGGCGGCGGTGGACTACGCCCTCGCCCTCGGCCTCGAGGAGATCGAGGCGCGCGTGCTGCG
>JBGPBV010000278.1:0-2960 GCA_041481445.1 Vicinamibacteria bacterium | reverse complement strand
GGAGGCGGGGTGGGAGCGGTGCCCGGTGAGGCGGCGGGGACCGGCGCCGGAGTCGGTGCGGTCGTGACGGCGGACGCCGAGGATGAAGGCCCGGTGAGGCCTCCCTCGTCGGCGCCGTCCTCGGCCTCGTGCGCGCACCCGTGAAGACCGACGGCCAGCACCGCGACCGCCAGGAACCGCAACGACGGGATCTTGTGCAATGTTGTCACCTCCGGCGCGAGCGGGACTCGCCTCGTTCACGTCTCGCGCTCCAATGTGGTCGGCGTAGGCAAGGACGATGCCGCGCAAGGCCTTCGCCGGAGAGGGTGCCGCGTGCGCCACCACTCGCTCCGAGCGGGGTTACGCGTGCAACGAGTGCGCACAGAAGGCGACTGTGGAAGAACTCAACGTCCACACTTGCGTACACGACCGCCCCACCCAGCGGACGGACGTGGGCGGGTCGGCCTCGCGCCCGTCCTGCGGTAGCATCACGTCCCGATGGCGAATGCGCGCGGGTCGATCAAGGGCGTCGTGCGCACGCACGACTGCGCGAGCTTCTCGAGGTCGGAGTGCCTCACGAACATCGGGTGGCACCGCAAGGCGATCGAGATCTGCGGCGGACGCAACCCGCGGGTGACCGGCCCGGAGTGCCGGGCGCGGGGTGACGCCGTCTGCACCTACGTCTGCGAGTGGGAATGACGGTGATGCGACCCCGCGCCCTCCTGTTCGTGGCTCTTGCCGGTGGCTGTGCGCCGGCGCTGACCCGGCAAGGAGCCGCCGTTTCGGTCTACGTGGCGAAGATGGACGGCGCTCCGCGGGAGAGCGAGATGCCCGAGGGCTGCCGGCTCGTGGCCGCGAAGGCTCCCGTCTCGATGACCGAGGCCGACATCGCGGTACAGGAGGATCCGTACCGCGTGGGGCGAAACGCGGCGGGCGCGGCGGGCGCCAATGCCCTCCTCGTCCGCTCGCGCGTGGTCGTGCCGCGACGGACCGTCAGTTGCCCGGTGGCCTCACCGATCACCGACTGCCCAGGCAACTCGGGCGCCTGGTACAGCGTCGTCTTCGAGAGCTACGCGTGTTCGCCCGAGGCCTTGCAGCGTCTCAAGACGCCCCCGTCGCCCGCCAGTCCGCGCCCGCCCGCACCGAGCTCGAGTACCGGGGACCAGAACGGATAGCGGTGGCTTGACCCGACCGCTCCGGGCGATTAGCAACAGTTTGGCCAATGATGTAACAAAATACGATACCAAAAGCCCCGTTATTTCCACGCTTTCGGCGTAAACTCGGCCTCGCGAGCCCACTTGTCCATTCGGCTCGCAAGGCAGGGACATTGGCCAACCTCCGGGTGCTTGTCTCGCTGCTCGCCGACGACCAGGAGTTCCAGAGGCTGCAGGCGGCCGACGCGCGGGAAGCCGCCTTCCTCCATGGCCTCGAGGTCGAGGTCCTGTTCGCCGAGAACAACCCGATCGTCCAGATCCAGCAGCTCTTCAAGGCCGTCCACGCCGACCCCGTGAGCCGGCCTTGCGCCATCGTGACGGAGACCGTCACCGGCGAGGGGCTGGAGCGCGTGGCCCGGAACGCCGTGAAGGCCGGCATCGGCTGGATCCTGATCAACCGCAGGGTCGCCTACCTGGGGGAGCTGATCCGCGGGAATCCCGGAGTGCCGGTGGCCTCGGTGGGCACCGACCAGGCCGAGGTGGGTCGCATCCAGGGACGCCAGTTCCGGTCCCTCCTCCCGCACGGCGGCACCCTCGTCTACATCCAGGGGCCGCCCGACACGTCGGTGGCGCAGGAGCGCCTGGCCGGGATGGAATCCATCGTCGCGGGCGGCCACATCCGCGTCCACGTGGCCAGCGGGCTCTGGACGGAGAAGAGCGGAGAGCAGGCCGTCAACTCCTTCCTGCGCCTCAAGACCTGGGAACAGGCGCCGCCCGACCTCGTGGGCAGCCAGAACGACGCCATGGCGGTGGGCGCGCTCCGAGCGCTGCGGGCCTTCACGGGCGCCGACGTCGCCCACGTGCCCGTGACCGGCTGCGACGGCTTGCGCGACGGCGGGCGGCGTCTGGTCGACACCGGCGAGCTGGCCGCCACCGTGATCACGCGATCCAACACCGGGCCGGCCCTCGAGATGCTGGCGCAGCACCTGAAGACGAGGCGGCCCTTGCCGGCCGACGTGCTGCTCCCCGCGACCTCGTATCCGGCGGAAGCCAAGCTCGCGCCGTTGACCCTCCCGGCGGGGAGCCGGACGCCGAGGGTGGAGGCTACTCCCCGTGACCCGGAGCCCGGGCCTCGCCGCCTCGACGATTCCCTGGGCGCTCCGAAATGAGCGGCCAGGTGCCCGCGTTGCGCTGAGCGGGCTCGCACCCGCGTGCGCCTCCCTCCGGCGAAGGTATCATTCGCCGCGAGGCTCCCGCGATGCCATCCACAACATCCCCGCGCGGATGCTGGCCTTCGGCCCGCATCCGTACCGGCTGGAGCGTGCGGACGAGCACCCTCCGGCTTCGCTGCCGCTGGCGGGCTGATTACTCGTCGCGGAGAGCGACGATCGGGTCCACGGAGGCGGCGCGCCGGGCGGGGACGAGGCAGGCCAGGAGGGCGGCGCCGAGCAGCAGGACCGCGACCAGGACGAACGCGGCCGGATCCATGACGCCCACCCCGTAGACCATCCCCCGCATGAGGCGGCCGACGGCGTAGGCGCCGGCCGATCCGAGGACGGTGCCGAGCGCGGCGGTGGTCATGCCGTCCCTCAGGACGTCGCGCAGGACGCGCGCGCGGGCGGCGCCGAGGGCCATGCGGATCCCGATCTCGCGCGTGCGCTGGGCGACGACGAACGACATGACCCCGTAGATCCCGGCGGTGGCGAGCAGCAGGGCGACGCCGCCGAAGGCGCCGAACAAGGCCGTGTTGAAGCGATCGCCGGCCACGGACTCGCTCACCACCTGCTCCATCGTCTTCAGGTCCGCCATGGGGAGATCGGGGTCGAG
>JBGPBV010000277.1:0-3159 GCA_041481445.1 Vicinamibacteria bacterium | reverse complement strand
TCGTCCCCGGCCATCGCACGGAGATCCGCTCGCGCTGGACGGACCAGAGCCTGTACCTCCTCTTCGTCGCGCCCTACGACGCCCTCTACCTCAAGCCCGACCCCGCGACCGGCGCGGATACGGACAAGCTCTGGGAATGGGACGTGGCGGAGGCGTTCATCGGCACCGATTTCCAGGACATCAAGAAGTACAAGGAATTCCAGGTCTCGCCCCAGGGGGAGTGGGTCGACCTTGCCATCGACCGCGGGGCGCAGCCCCCCTCGCACGACGTCTCCTGGAACTCCGGGTACGCGGTGAAGGCGCGGGTGGACCGCGACCGCCACGTCTGGTACGGCGAGATGCGCATCCCGCTCCCGGCGATCGGCCTCGGCGCGCCCGCCCGGGGCCGGGAGGCGCGGATCAACCTCTACCGCTGCCAGGGCCCGCCTCCCGATCGCCGGCTCATCAACTGGCAGACCGTGAACAGCGAGACGTTCCACACTCCCGAAGCCTTCGGGCGCCTCCGCCTGGAGAATTGAATCCGGGGCGGCACCATGTGGGGATCCCGCTGGCGCGAGGCGCTGTGGGACGAGCTTCGGGCGCGGCAGACGCCCTGGGACGTCGTGGTGGTGGGCGGCGGCATCGCGGGGGCCGGCGTCCTCCGGGAGGCCGTGCGCGCGGGGCTGAGCGCGCTCCTGCTCGAGGGACGGGACTTCGCCTGGGGCACCTCCAGCCGGTCGTCCAAGCTCGTCCACGGCGGCATCCGCTACCTCCACCACGGCTACTTCCGTCTCACCCGCGAGGCGCTGCGCGAGCGGGACCGGCTGCTCGCCGAAGCCCCCGGCCTGGTCGAGCCGCTGCTGTTCCTGCGCGCCGTCTACGAGGGCGAGCGCGCGCAGCGCGGCCTCTACCGCATGGCCTTCGCGGCCTACGGCCTGCTGGCCGGGCGCAGGCAGCACACCGATTACGACGCGGCGGAGGTGATCCGGCTCCTGCCCGGCCTCTCCTCCGAGGGGCTGCTCGGCGCCTACGGCTACGGTGAAGCGGCCGTCGACGACGCGCGGCTGGTCCTGCGGCTCCTCCGCGAGGCGGTGCGCGCGGGCGGCCGCGCGCTGAGCTACTGCCCGGTCGAGTCCCTGCTCACCGAGCAGGGAGCCGTGGCCGGCGTGCACGCGCGCGACGTGGAGAGCGGGCGCACCCTCGAGATCCGTGCCCGCGCGGTGGTGAACGCGACGGGCGCCCGCGCCGACCACCTGCGGGGCGGGATCGGGGCCCGTCCGCTCCTCCGCCCCCTCCGCGGCAGCCACCTCGTGTTCCCGGCCGCGCGCCTTCCCCTCGTGCACGCGCTCTCGTGCCGGCATCCCCGCGACGGGCGCAACGTCTTCGTCGCGCCCTGGGAGGGGACGGCCGTCGTGGGCACCACCGACTGCGACCACGAGGGGCCGCTGGACGCCGAGCCGCGGATCAGCGCCCCCGAGGTCGCGTACCTGATGCAGGTGGTCACCGAGTATTTCCCGGCCGCGCGTCTGGGCCGCGCCGACATCGTCTCCACCTGGGCGGGCGTGCGTCCCGTGATCGGCCACGGCCCGACCGATCCCTCCAGCGAGTCGCGGGAGGGGCTGCTGGTGGACGAGCAGGGCCTCGTCAGCATCACCGGCGGCACGCTCACCACCGTGCGCGCGACCGCGCGCGCCGCCCTCGAGTCCGTCCGCGCCCGCTGCCCGGGAATGCGCATCCTCGCCAGCGACGCCCGTTTCTTCGACGAGGTCGATGCGCAGGCCGCCGACCATCCCGCGCTGACCCCCGCCGCCTGGCGCCGATTGCGGGGCCGGCACGGCCGCGACGCCGCCGCCGTCGTCGCCGCCGCGCGCGAGGGCGAGCTGGAGGCGATGCCGGGAGGGCCCACGCTCTGGGCGGAGCTGCGGTGGGCCGCGCGCGCGGAAGGCGTGCGGCACCTCGACGACCTGCTCTTGCGGCGGGTGCGCCTCGGCCTGGTCCAGCCCGAAGGCGGAGTGCGCCTCCTGCCCTCGGTCCGGGCCGTGGTCGAGGACGAGCTCGCCTGGAGCGACGAGCGCTGGGACGCCGAGGAGACGGCGTACCAGGCGCTCTGGAGGGAGACGTTCGCCGTTCCCGCGGGCGGGGACCGATGAGGCGTCCCACGCTCGTGCGCCTGGCCGCGATGGCCGGGGTGGCCGCCGGGAGCGCGGCCGCGACGGGGCGCGCGTTTGCGCCGGCGCCCGACCCCGGCCGCCGCTCCTACGCGATCGCGTGCGCGCGCTGTCACGGTGGGGACGGCAAGGGAGGCGAGCAGGGCCCGGACATCGTGAAGCGCCTGCCCGCGCGCGACGACGAGAGCCTGGCCGCCCTCATCCGCGACGGGCTGCCCGCCGCGGGCATGCCCGGCTCGTCGATGGCGGAGCCCGACCGGCGCGACCTCGTCGCGTACCTGCGGGCGCTCCGCGACGAGCGCGATCCGCCCGCCCGCGTCACCCTCCAGACCACCGACGGCCGCACGCTGAGCGGGCGGCCGACGAGCCCGATGTCCTCCGACGTGCAGCTCCTCTCCGACGACGGCGCCGTCCACCTGCTGCGGCAGGCGGGCGAGCGCTACCGTCGCGTCACGTCGGAGGCGGAATGGCCCACCTACCACGGCTCGCTGGCCGGGAATCGGTACTCCGCGCTCGGCCAGATGGACGCGACGAACGTGGCCCACCTGGCCCCGCGCTGGACCTATTCCCTCGGCGGGACCCCGCGCCTCGAGGTCACGCCGGTGGTGGTGGACGGGATCATGTACGTGACCGCCGTCAACGAGTGCCACGCCCTGGACGCCGGCAACGGACGCCGGATCTGGGAGTACCGCCGTCCGCGCTCGAAGGGCCTGGCCGGCGACGCCGCCAGCGGCATCAACCGCGGGGTGGCGGTGGCGGTTGGCCGCGTGTTCCTGGTGACCGACAATGCCCACCTCATCGCGCTGGATCGGTTCACGGGCGCGCTCCTGTGGGACACCGAGATGGCCGACGCGCGCGAGAACTACGGAGCCACCTCCGCCCCGCTGGCGGTGCGCGGGCTGGTGATCGCCGGCCCCTCCGGCGGCGACGAGGGCGTGCGCGGGTTCCTGGCCGCGTTCGATCAGGCGACGGGGAAGGAGGCCTGGCGCTTCTGGACGGTGCCGCGGCGGGG
>JBGPBV010000276.1:0-3218 GCA_041481445.1 Vicinamibacteria bacterium | reverse complement strand
CGGCCGCCGTGATTCGAGACCACGACGCCGACCGCGCCGAGGTCGACGGCCCGCCGCGCATCCTCGCCGGTGAGCACGCCCTTGATCACGATCGGCCCCGGCCAGGCCTTCCGTATCCAGTCGAGGTCCGCCCAGACGAAGCACGAGTTGTTGAGGGACTGGGCCACGTCGAGCATCGGCAGCGGACCCACACCTGGAACGACCACGTTGGGCAGGTGAGGGACACCGCCGTCGCGCAGGAAGGAGGCGAGCCACCCCGGGCGCCCCAGCACCTGGGGAAGGAACGGCACCATCGCGCCCACGCGTCCGCTCATGAGCTGCGGGACGCCGTTGCGGAGGTCGCGCTCGCGCAGGCCGGCCACGGCGGTGTCGATGGTGATGGCGAGGGCGGAGTACCCGGCCCGCTGCGCGCGCTCCAACGCGCCCTCCGCCGCCTCCCGTCCGCCGAGCAGGTAGAGCTGGTACCAGACCGGCCCCTTCGACGCCGCCCGCACGTCCTCCAGCTCGTGGCCGGAGATCGTGGAGAGGATGTAGCCGGTGCCGGCCTCACCGGCCGCGCGCGCCGCCGCCCGCTCTCCTTCGGGATGCATCAGGCGGCTGTAGCCGACCGGGGCCAGCATGAAGGGCAGGGACAGCTCGGTCCCCAGCACGCGGGTGCGCAGGTCGCAGGCGGCCACGGGCACCGCGTGCCGCGGCCGGAAGGAGAGGGCCTCGAACGCGCGGCAGTTCTCGCGCAGCGTGGCTTCGCCCTCCGCCCCACCGTCGATGTAGTCGAAGACGGCGCGGGGCAGGCGTCGCCGCGCCATGCGCCGCAGGTCCTCGATGTTCACGGCGGCCTCGGGAGTCATCTGGTTTTTCGTCCGGCGGGTCGTCAGTATCGATCACACCGCCGCCCGGGACAAGCGGCCGTACCTCTTAGGATAGAGTCCAAGCCCGTGCCCGAGACCACGCCGCCCGCAACGGGCCCCCTGCGCCGCGTGATGCTGATCGCGGCCTGCCTTCTGGTGTGCCCACCCCGATCGGGGCCGCCGCAGGAGCCCCCCAGCGGCCCGACCGCTGGCTCTCCGACCGTGGCCGAGGTCCAACGCGCGTTCGCCACGCCGCCCGGCGACAGCCGGATCCTCATGCGGTGGTGGTGGTTCGGACCCTCGGTGACCCGCGAGGAGATCGACGCCGAGATACGGCACATGAAGGAGGGCGGGATCGGCGGGTTCGAGCTGGCCGTCGTCTACCCGATGGCGCTCGACGACCCCGCCTCCGGCCTGCGCAACGAGCGCTACCTCTCGCCGGAGTTCCTCGACAAGGTCCGCTTCGCGGCCGAGCGGGCGCGCGCGCTCGGCCTGCGCATGGACGTGACCGTCGGCAGCGGCTGGTCCTACGGCGGGACCTACATCACGCCCGACCTGGCCTCGGCCCGCCTGAGGTCCGACCGGCGTGAGGTCACGCCCGACCGGACGAGCGTGGCCCGCCCCGTGCCGTTCGAGAACGACCGCCTGATCGCCGCCTTCGTGGGCCGCGGCTCCCTGCGCGAGGCGGATCCGCGCACCTTCCGCGAGATCGACGTCTCGGGTGACGGCCCGATCGCCCTGCCGCCCGGCGACGGTCCGCGCGTCGTCGCGTTCTACTTCGCGAGCCACAGCGGACAGATCGTCAAGCGGGCGGCGGTGGGCGCGGAGGGCTACGTCCTCGACCATTACCAGCGCGCGGCCATCGAGACGCACCTGCGCGAGGCCGGCGACAAGCTCCTCGCCGCGGCGGGCCCCGGGGGCATCCACGCGATCTTCTGCGACAGCCTCGAGGTCTACGACGCCGATTGGACCCCCGACCTCTTCGAGCAGTTCCGGGCCCGGCGCGGTTACGACCTCCGCCCGTTGCTGCCGCTGCTCGATCAGGACGCGGGCGATCGCGCGCTCACGCTGCGCCGGGACTACGGCCGCACGCTGAGCGAGCTCTTCGAGGAGCGGTTCATGGTCCCGATGCACGACTGGGCCGCCCGGAACCACGTGCTCTTCCGCATCCAGGACTACGGCGAGCCCCCGGCCACCCTGGCCAGCGCCCGCCTGGCCGACCTGGGTGACGGCGAGGGCTGGAAGTTCCGCGAGCTGACCTCCTCGCGGTGGGCCTCGTCCGCCTCGCATCTCCTCGGCCGGCCGGTCACGACCTCCGAGACCTGGACCGGCTGCACTCCCCCGCCTTCCGCGCCACGCCGCTCGACGTCAAGGCGGAAGCCGACCAGCACTTCCTCGCCGGCATCAACCAGCTCATCGGACACGGCTGGCCCTACTCGCCGCCGCCGGCGGGCACCCCGGGGTGGCCGTTCTACGCAGCGGCGGTGCTCTCCGACAAGAACCCCTGGTGGCCGGTGATGCCCGACCTCGCCGCCTATCTCCAGCGCCTGAGCTTCCTGCTGCGCCAGGGCCAACCCGTGGCGGACGTCGCGCTCTACGCCCCGACCGAAGATGCCTGGTCCACGTTCAGGCCGGGCGTGTCCCTGAACCTGTTCCGGAAGATCGTGGACCTCGTCGGGCCCGACGTGGTGCCCGCGATCATCGATGCCGGCCACGCCTTCGATCTGGTCGACGACGGCCTGCTCGCGGAAATGAAGGCGAAGCCTTACCGGGCGGTCGTGCTCCCGGGGATCCGCCTGGTACCGGAGGCGACGCGCCGCGCCCTTGTCGAGTACGCCCGCTCGGGAGCGACCCTGATCGCGGTCAGGCGTACGCCCGAGGGCGAATGGCCTGGCCTCGAGATGGTTGCGGAAACGGAGCTTGCCGGCCGCCTGGCCGCCGCCGTGCCGCCGGACGTGGTGGTCGAGCCGGCCACGCCGGAGATTGGATTCGTTCACCGACGTCTGGCGGATGCCGACGTGTATTTCCTGGCCAATACCGGGAATGTCGGGAGGCAAGTCAGGGTTCGCTTCCGTGAGGCCACGACGAATATGGAGACGTGGGACCCCTTGACGGGTGGGGTTCAGACTCTCGAGATGCAGCAGGACGGCCTGACTCTCCAGTTCGAGCCCTACAGCTCACGGGTCATGGTGTTCCGGAAGGCCAAAGGCGGCGCCGCTCCGGCGCCCAAGACATCCGTCGTGGCCTCGGAAGAGCTGCCCTCGGGCTGGACCGTAGCCTTCGGCGATGCGACCACCGCAAAGCCGGTCGACCTGCCACACTCCTGGGCGGACGACATGACCCGGCGCTACTTCTCGGGCACCGCCAGCT
>JBGPBV010000275.1:0-3627 GCA_041481445.1 Vicinamibacteria bacterium | reverse complement strand
GCCTCGCCTTCCCGAAGCGCATGAGCTGGGACGCGTGGCTCGACGACGGCAAGGGCGCGTTCCCGTTCGGCCGCCCGATCCGGTGGCTGGTGGCCCTGCTCGACGGCGCGGTGGTGCCGTTGACGATCTACGCCGCGGAAGCCGGCCAGCGCGGCGCGCCCATCATCCAGAGCGGCGACGCGACCTTCGGCCACCGGTTCCTGCCGCGTGGCCGCCCGAACGCCTCCCTCCGCGTCCAGTCCTGGGACGACCTGCGGAAGCGTCTGGGCGAGCACTGCGTGGATGTGTTGCCGGAGCACCGCGCGGCCGTGATCCAGGATCAGCTCCGCGCGGGCGGCGCCACCGTGACCGACGACTTCGGCCTGTTCGCGGAGTGGCCGCATCTCGTGGAGTGGCCGACCGTGGTGGTCGGCCGCATACCCGAGGAGTTCCGGCTGCTCCCGCGCGAGGTCCTCCAGACCGTCCTCGTGCATCACCAGAAGTACATTCCGCTCGGTGAGGGGACGCTGGTCACGCGGTTCGCCGCGCTGACCAACGCCCTTCGCGCCGCGGAGGCGGAGATCGTGCGCGGCATGGAGCGGGTGGTGGTGGCCCGTCTGCGCGACGCCGCGTTCTTCTTCGCCGAGGACATGAAGCGGCCGCTGGCCGACCGGGTGGGTGACCTGGCCGGCGTGACGTTCCATCAGGGGCTCGGCACCTACGCGGACAAGGCGGAGCGCCTGGTCCGCCTCGTCGACACGATGGGGGAGGGGCTCGGCCTCCTGACCAAGGGCGAGCGGGAGACGGCGCGGGAGGCGGCGCGCCTGGCCAAGGCCGACCTGACGACCCTGATGGTCCGCGAGTTCCCGGAGCTCCAGGGCGTGATGGGCGGGATCTACCTCCGCGCCCAGGGCAACGCTCGGCTCAACCTGGCCGAGGCCGTGCGCTGGCACTATCACCCGGTCTCCATCGAGGAAGGCAGCCCGCCCGCGCGCGTGTTCAGCGGCAGCGACGGGACCGTCTTCGGCGCGGTCTCGCTGGCCGACAAGCTCGACACCATGGCCGGCTACTTCGGCCTCGGCCTCGTGCCGACCGGCAGCAGCGATCCCTACGGCCTGCGCCGTGCCGCCCAGGGGGCGGTGCGCGTGCTCCTGGACTTCTGGCAGGCGGACGAGGCCGAGGAGCGGCCGAGCCTGCGCAAGCTGGCCGCAGCCGCGGTGGCCGGATACGGGGACAAGGGCAAGCGCCCGGCGGCGGACGTGGTCCACGACCTCGAGGCGTTCTTCGTGGATCGCCTGCGCTACGTGCTCACCTCGCGCGGGTTCGCGCCGGACGAGGTGGAGGCCGTGCTGGGCGCGCGCGAGCCGGACGCGCTCGACGATCCGCACGAGGCCTGGAAGCGGCTGAGGGCCCTTCACCATGTCCGCTTGGAAGCGGCGGCAGACTTCGAAGCCCTCGCCGCCGCTTTCAAGCGCGCGAAGAACATCCTGGGAGACTCGCCAGGGACCGACGTGGATGCCTCACTCCTGCAGGACGCGGCCGAGCGGCAACTCCACGACGCGGTGGCGCAGCTGAGCCGCGGCGACGGCGGGTACGAGGTTCGGCTGCGATCACTGTCTTCCCTTCGGGGACATATCGACCGCTTCTTCGACGACGTGCTCGTGATGGCCGAAGATCCGCGTCTTCGCGCCAATCGGCTGGGCCTGCTCTCTCAGGCCCTGTCCCTCTTCTATCGGATCGCGGACATCTCGAAACTTGGAGGCTAAGGCTTTGGCTCAATACGTCTACTTCTTCGGCGGCGGCAAGGCGGACGGCAACAAGGACATGAAGGACACTCTCGGCGGCAAGGGGGCCGGGCTGGCCGAGATGACCAACGCCGCGCTGCCCGTCCCCCCCGGCTTCACCATCACCACCGCCGCCTGCAACCTCTACCAGGAGAAGGGCGGCAAGCTGCCCGCCGAGATCGACCAGGAGATCGAGAAGAACCTGGGCCGGCTCGAGGCGCTCATGAAGAAGAAGCTGGGCGATCCCGCCCTTCCCCTGCTCGTCTCCGTCCGCAGCGGCGCGAAGTTCTCGATGCCCGGGATGATGGACACCATCCTCAACCTCGGCCTCAACGACCGCTCGGTGGAGGGCCTCAAGGCCAAGACGAGCAACGGCCGCTTCGCCAAGGATTCCTACCGGCGCTTCATCCAGATGTACGGCAACGTCGTGCTCGGCATCGACAAGGACCGCTTCGAGCACGAGCTGACGGCGGTCAAGAAGAAGAACAAGGCCCGGGCCGACATCGACCTCACGGAGGCCGCGTTCGACGAGGTCATCGAGCGCTACAAGACGGTCGTGCTCAAGGAGAGCCACCAGCCCTTCCCGCAGGACCCCCGCGAGCAGCTCAAGGGCGCGCGTGACGCCGTGTTCCGCTCCTGGATGAACCCGCGCGCGGTGACCTACCGCAAGCTCAACGACATCCCGCACGACCTCGGTACGGCCGTGAACGTGCAGAGCATGGTCTTCGGGAACATGGGCGAGACCTCCGCCACCGGCGTCGGGTTCACCCGCAACCCCGCGACGGGCGCCAAGGAGTTCTACGGCGAGTTCCTGCAGAACGCGCAGGGCGAGGACGTGGTGGCGGGCACCCGCACGCCGCACCCGATCGCCGACCTGGAGAAGGTGATGCCGGAGGCCTACAAGCAGCTCCGCGAGATCACCACCCGGCTCGAGAAGCACTACAAGGACGTCCAGGACTTCGAGTTCACCATCCAGGACAACCACCTCTACATGCTCCAGACGCGCAACGGCAAGCGCACGGGCGTGGCCGCCATCCACATCGCGGTGGACATGGTGGAGGAGGGGATCCTCACCCCGAAGGACGCGGTAGGGAAGGTGGAGCCGGCCTCGCTCGACCAGCTCCTGCATCCGATCTTCGACCTCAAGGCGCGGGCCAAGGCCGAGGTGGCGGCCAAGGGCCTGCCCGCCTCTCCGGGCGCGGCCACGGGCGTGGTCGTGTTCACCGCCGACGACGCGGTGGCCTGGACGGGCAAGGGCAAGCGCGTCGTGCTCGTGCGCATGGAGACGGTGCCCGACGACATCCACGGCATGAGCGTGGCCCAGGGCGTGCTGACCGCCACCGGCGGCATGACCTCGCACGCGGCCGTGGTCGGCCGGCAGATGGGCAAGCCCTCCGTGGTCGGCGCCGGCTCTCTCCAGATCGACGCCAAGGCCAAGACGCTCAAGGTCGGGGGCCGGACGCTGAACGAAGGCGATCCGATCTCCATCGACGGATCGACGGGCGAGGTGATCCTCCAGGAGCTGCCGACCAGCCCGTCCGAGGTGCTCCAGGTCGTGAACGGCACCCTCAAGGTGGACAAGTCGCCGCTCTACCAGAAGTTCGAGAAGCTGCTGGGCTGGGCGGACGAGATCCGGCGGCTGGGCATCCGCGCCAACGCGGACATCCCGCGCGACGCCAAGGTGGCCTTCGCGTTCGGGGCGCGCGGCATCGGCCTGTGCCGGACCGAGCACATGTTCTTCGCCGAGGAACGGCTGCCGCACGTCGTGAAGATGATCATGGCCGCCGCCCGCGGCCAGAGGGGGCTCGACCTCACCAAGCGGCTCAAGGAGCGCCTGGCCGAGGCCAAGGGCACGCAAGGGGGC
>JBGPBV010000274.1:0-3795 GCA_041481445.1 Vicinamibacteria bacterium | reverse complement strand
GAGGGCGGCGGTCGTCAGCGACGCAGCCTCCGCGCGACGGGCGTCCAGCCGCGCCTGGGCGAGGAGGCGGGCGATGGCGGGGTGCGCGGGGACGCGCGCCGCCGCCTGCTCGAGGAGCGGCACCGCCTTGGCCGGGTCGTGGGCCTTGAGATGCCGGCGGCCTTCCTCCATCAGCCGGGCCGCTTCGGCATCGGCGGGAGGTCCCTCCGGAATCGGGGTCAGGCTCTCGGGCGGTGGGGCCGCCACCACCGCCGGCGCGGGGGACGGAGCGGGCTTGGTGGGAGGAGCGACGATGTCGGGGGGCGCCGGCGACGGCGGGGCCACCACTGGCGCCGGCACGGGTGGTGGTGGCGCGGGCACCGGTGGTGGAGCCGGCAACGGCGGTGGCACGGGCACCGGCGTGGTCGCGCGCTCGCGCTGGGCCAGGACCCCCGCCACGCGGTCGCGGATCTCGCGGGCCAGCGCGTGGTCGGGCTGGGTGCGCAGCACCTCCTCCGCCGCCGTTTGCGCCTCCTCGAGGTTGCCGAGCACGATGTGCTCCTGGGCGGTGGCCAGCAGCGCGAGCGCGGCGCGGCGGGCCTTCTCCTCGTCGAGGTACTTCACGAGGTCGCGGTGGCGCGCGCTGCCGGGGGCGAGGTTCTCCAGCCGGCCCGCGATCTTGTAGGCCAGCTCGAGGTCGCCGTCCACGGCGTAGCCGAGGGCCAGGCTGGAGAGCTGCTCGGTCTCCTTGTCCCGGATCGCCTCCTCGACCTCGGCGGTGAGCCGGCGGGACGCGGGCTCGTCCCCCTTCTCCGCGAGCCGCCGGCACAGCGAGAGGGCCTTCTGGAGCTGGCCGGCGCGCCGGGCCTCCCCCACCGCGGCCTGGATCTCCGCCGACTCCTGCGCCGCGCGCTGTTTCTCCGCCTCCGCCACGCCTGCCGCCTCCTCCAGGTGCACGGCCGTCTGGCGGACGAGCTTCTCGAGGTCGTCGCGCATCGCGTCGAGGGTCTGGTAGCGGTCCTCGACGCGCTTGGCGAGGGCCCGGGCCACGATGCGCTCGAGGCCGGGAGAGTACGCGCTCTTCGGGATCGCGGTCAGGTCCGGATCCTCGCGCACGATGTGGAGCATCACGCCGGTCAGGGTCTCGCCCTCGAAGGCCCGCCGGTAGGCCAGCAGCTCGTAGGCGATGGCCCCGACCGAGAAGATGTCGGCGCGGAGATCGACCTCCTTGCCGTCCACCTGCTCCGGGGCCATGTAGTGGATGGTGCCGAGCACGAGCCCGTTCTTGGTCATCTTGGAGGACTGCAGGTGGGCGATGCCGAAGTCCATGATCTTGACCTCGCCCTCCGCGGTCACCCGGATGTTGGCGGGCTTGACGTCGCGGTGCACGATCCCGTTCTTGTGGGCATGGCCGAGCCCTTCGCAGACCTGCCGGATGACGTCGATCTTCCACTCGACCGACACCGGGTCCTTGCGTTGGATGACGTGCTCGAGGTCCACGCCCTCGATGAACTCCATCGCGATGTAGGGCTGGCCGCGGTCCTCGCCGAGGTCGTAGACGGTCACGATGTTCCGGTGGCGGAGGCCGCCCGCGGCCTGGGCCTCGCGCAGGAAGCGCGCCTTGAGCTCCGGGGTGTCGGCCAGCCCCGGGATCATGGTCTTGAGGGCGACCTTGCGGTGGATGACGGGGTCGTGGGCCTGGTAGACGGTCCCCATGCCTCCACGGCCGAGGACCTTTTCCACCTGATACTTGCCGATCGTCTGCAATGGTTCCCGGGCGCGCGGGGGAGAGGCGCGACGCGAGCATTCTAAGCCGGGAGGAGGTCATAATCGATGCGCGGGGCCCGGCGGAGGAGCGCGTGATCGTCGGCGTGGGGATCGACCTCATCGAGCAGGAGCGCGTGGCCCGTGCCCTCGAGCGCTGGGGGGAGCGGCTGGTGCGCAAGCTGATGGGCTCGGAAGAGGCGGCCCGCCTGCCCTCCGGACCCGCCCGCGCGCGCGCCGTCGCCCTCGCCATCGCGGCCAAGGAGGCGGCGAGCAAGGCGCTCGGCACCGGCTGGTCGCGGGGCGTGGGCTGGCGTGACGTCGTCGTGTCGCTCGGCCCTCCGGTCTCGGTGGCCCTGGAGGGCGGCGCCCTCGCCCGGGCGCGGCGCCTGGGCTCAGCCGGCCGCACCCACGCCTCGCTCGAGGTGCGCGGCGACCTCGTCATCGGCCAGGTACGTCTCCTCTCGTGATCCCGCTCCTCCCGCGCGAGCCCTGGCGGCGCAACGCCAGCGTCGTGTGCGTGGCCGTGTTCATGGTGTTCATGGGCTTTGCGTTCGTGCTCCCGTTCCTGCCCCTGTACGTCCGCCAGCTCGGGGTGGCCACGGAGGAATCGGCGGCGGCGTGGGCGGGCGTGCTCATCGGCATCGCGCCGCTGCTGGCGGGTCTGCTCGCCCCCGTGTGGGGACGGCTGGGCGACCGCTACGGCCAGAAGCCGATGGCGGTGCGGGCGCTGGTCTCCTACGTCATCATCCTCGCGCTCTCCGGCGCGGTCACGAACGTCTGGCAGCTCTTCGCCCTGCGCGCCGCCGTCGGCCTCTTCGGCGGAGTCGGACCGCTGGGCCTGGCCATGGTGACGGCGCTCGCACCCCGCGAGCAGACCGGGCGCGCGGTGGGCGGCGTGCAATCCGCGCAGATCCTGGCCGCCGCCGTGGGGCCGGCGGTGGGCGGCCTGCTCGCCCATACGATCGGGATGCGCTGGACGTTCGTCGCCACCTCGGCGGCCTGCGGGGTCGCCCTGCTCCTCCTCGTCCTCTTCTACCAGGAGGCGCCGCGAGCAGTGGCGGCCGAGCCCGAACGCAAGGAGGGCTTCGGGGCCGTGCTCGGCCTCCCCGGCGTCGTGTCGCTGATGGCGGTGCTGTTCCTCGTGAACTTCATCGGCCGCTCGTTCACGCCCATCCTGCCCCTGCACCTCCGGCGCCTCTCCGTCCCGGAGTCGGACCTGGCCCTGGCCACGGGCGTGCTGATCTCCGCGTACTCGTTCTGCGCCGCCGTGTCCGCCGGGCTTCTCGGCCGCGCCACCCGGCGCCGCGACCCGCGCGCGTTGCTCATCGCGACGCTGGTCGCGGGGGCGGCGCTCGTCCTGCCCATGGCCCTGGTCTCGCGGTTCCCCGGCTTCCTGGTCCTGGCCGTCCTGCTCGGCCTCGCCTCCGGCGGCTCGCTGACGCTGTGCTACACGATCGGTGGCCTCATGGTGCCGGTCGAGCGGCGCACGACCGCCTTCGGCTTCTTCGCCGGGGCCGCCCTGTTCGGGGGCGCGATCTCGCCGTCGATCGCCGGGATGCTCACGCGCATCCACTTCAAGACGATCTACTGGGCCGACGCCCTTCTCTACCTGCTCCTCGCCGCCGCCCTGATGCCCGCCGCGCTGGCCGCGCGGGCCCGCGTGCCCGCGGACGAGGTCGCGCCCGCCACCGAAGGCAGCGCGTGAGCTACCATCGATCCCGACACCGGACCCGGAGGGGGACGTGAAGGTCTGCCATCATTGCAGCCGCGAGCTCTCGTTGATGGCCGCCGTCGCTCGCGAGGATTCCTGCCCCTACTGCCATTCGGACCTGAAGGTCTGCCTGAACTGCCGCTTCTTCGACCCCGCCTTCAACAACCAGTGCCGCGAGCCGCAGGCGGAGTGGTGCTCGGAGAAGGCCAAGGCGAACTTCTGCGAGTTCTTCGACTTCCGCGAGACCTCCGCCATCGGGCGCGCGGGCTTCGGGGGCTCCCAGTCCGATCAGGGGCGCGCGCGGTCGGCCTTCGATTCCCTGTTCAAGAAGCGCTGAG
>JBGPBV010000273.1:0-3925 GCA_041481445.1 Vicinamibacteria bacterium | reverse complement strand
CCCGCCTCCCAGGAGCGCGGCGGCCCGCCCGGCGATGTCCGCGCTCACGAGCTGGGTGTGGACGACGTCCGGCCGCACGCGCCGGATCAGGGCGGCCAGGCGGGCGGTCAGGCTCGGGAGGTCGCGCCGCCCGCGGCCCCCCAGCACGTCCACGGCGGCGCCGGCCGCGCGCAGCTCGGGGACGAGCGCGTCGTCGCTCAGGAGAGCCACCACGTGATGGCGGAGTCGGCCAGGGTCGCCGCGCGCGACACGGTCCACGAGGCTGCGCTCCGCTCCGCCTCGCCCGAGGGACTCGATCACGTGCAGCACGCGGATCGCGGCCCCGGGCTCTCTCACGCGGGCTGGCCCGGGGACGGGAGCAGGAAGCGGCCGGCCCCGACGATGACGGGGCGCGCGAAGGCCGGCGAGAGCTCGGAGAGGGCGGCGAAGAGACGGTCGTCCGCGGGCTCGAGGACGCGCAGCACGCGCAAGGCCACGAGGTAGACGAGCCCGCCCGCCACCGCGCCCAGGGGCAGGGCGACGAGACTGCCCGTGGCCGACGAGACCGCCCAGGCCGCCGCCGCGCCCAGCGCCGCCGCCAGCACCGCGCGCAGCACCCCCACCCACGGCACCGCGAACCCCGAAGGGCGCAGGCTCAGCACGTACGTCGCGACGGTGGCGAAGAGCTGGCCGGACAGGTTCGCCAGGGCCGCGCTGCGCGCGCCGTGGCCGGGAATGAGGAGGACGTCGGCGAGGAGCGTCACCACCGCCGCCGCCGCTCCCAAGCGCAGGGCGAACCCGATCCGGTCCGTCCCGTAGACGATCGCGGAGCCGGGGACCGCGATCGCCGGCACCAGTCCGCCCACCAGGAGTATCACCATCGGGGCGGAGGAGGAGGCGAAGCGCGGACCGAACAGGCCGTGGGCGAGCGGCAGCGAGAGGGCGGCCAGCACGAGATAGAGCGGGGCGCACAGCAGGGCCAGCCAGCGGGTCATCGAGGCGAAGAGTCGCCTCATCACGTCCGCCTCCTCCCGATAACGCAGGCCGGCCACGGTGGCGAGAAGGACGGGCGCGAAGAGCTGGGGAACGACGGTGAGGCGCGAGGCGATGGCGAAGCCGGCCGCATAGTACGCGGCCTGCTCGGGGGCGGCGAAGCGTTGCAGGAAGAACAGCTCCGAGCGCTGCCACACCACCATCTCGATCACGGTCAGGGCGGCCGCGGCCTTCCAGTAGGCGGCGAACGGTCCCCAGTCCGTCCGCGGCCTCGGTGCTCCCCCTCCGCCGCCGGCGCGCAGGGCCGCCCACAGCGCCGCGCCGCCGGTGAGGACGCTCGCGGTGGTGGCGAGCGCGGCCACGCCGAACTGGCTGACGAAGCCGGCGTGGCGGACCGCCACCACGACGCTGCCGGAGAGGAGCACGGCGCCCGCGGCGAGGTTGGCGACGGCCGCGGCCTTGAACCCGTGGCCACCCTGGAGGGCCGCCGCGATCACGTTCTGGGCGGCCACCGCCGCCAGGGCGAGCGGCACCAGGAGGACGAGGAGCTCGGACGGCGCCGGGAGGAAGCGGGGGACGCGGACGGCGAGGGCGCCCAGTAGCACGCCGCTCGCGATCACCGCCAGCACGGAGAGGGAGGCCATGCGCGTCGCCGCCCGCCAGTCGCCGTCGCGCTTGAAGGCGGCCATGAAGCGCCCGATCGGACGCGGCAGGCCGAGGGCGGCGAGCGCGCCCCCGGCCTCGGCGATCCAGGCCATGTAGGCGTAGTGACCGTAACCCGTGGGCCCGAGGCCGCGGGTCTGGACCATCGCCGCGGCCAGGCTGACGAGCACGGAGGCGGCCATGGCGACGGCGTTCCAGGCCACCGCTCCCCCGAACACGCGCGCCCGCGTCCCACTCACCGCCGGCACTGGGCGACGACCACCGGGCAGGCGCTCGGGTCTGCGGGCGTGAAGTCGAACTCCTCCTCGCCGGGGTAGTAGGGCACGCCACGCACGCGGCGCCAGACCGCGTCCTTGATGGCGAGGGGCAGCCGCGCGAACAGCTCGCGGCGGAGCCGCCGGAGGCCCGAGGGCGGGGGGGAATGGCGGTTCTCGGAAGAGGAGCCGTAATCGAGCACGCCCGGGGAGGTCCGGCGGAGGCGCTGCCCGTACACCGTCACCTCCCGGAAATGCGGCGCGACCAGGCGGCGCAGGCCCTCGGCGTCGTATTCGACGTGGTGGAAGGGATTCCCGGAATGGCCGCCGGGATAGAAGGACCCGTTCGGGGAGGAGATGAGGAGCCACCCTCCGGGCGCGAGCACGCGCGCGAACTCGGCGACCGTGTCCTCCGGCCGCGAGACGTGCTCGATGCTCTCGAACGACGCCACGAGGTCGAACGAGGCGGCGGCGAAGGGCAGGCGCGCGAGGTCGCCGCGCAGGAACCGGACGCGGCTGGAGGGCGGCCGCAGGGCGGCGGCGAGCGCCAGGGCCTCCGGGGCGAGATCGATCCCCGCCACCGAGCGGGCACCCGCCCGCTCGAGCATCTGGCCGCCGTAGCCATTGCCGCAGGCGCCGTCGAGGACGCGCAAGCCGGAGGCGAGCCCCGCCGCGAGGCGGTACCGCGCCCGATGCTCGCCCCAGAGCGGGTGCGGACGGCGAGGGTCCAGCCGCTCCTCGAAGTCCGGAGCCGGCGGGCCGGGCGGGACCTTCACGGCCGGCCCACCAGCGCGCGGTAGAGCCCCACCGTCTCCCGCACCATGCGCTCTTCCGTGAAGCGCTCGAGGGCCGTCCGCCGGGCCGCCTCGCCGAGCCTCTGGCGGAGCGGAGCCGAGTCGTGGAGGCGGCGAATCCCGGCCGCCATCGCCTCGACGTCCCCGGCGAGGACGACGAGCGCGCTCACATCATCCTCGACGGTCTCCGGCACCGCTCCGACGTCGGTCGTCACGATCGCGCGGGCGGTGGCCATCGCCTCGAGGAGGGCGAACGGGTGCGCCTCCTGGAAAGAGGATACGGCCGCGATGTCGGCCAGGCGCATCACCTCGACCGCATCGTCGCGGTGACCGATCCATCGGAGCCGGCCCGCGCCCTGGCGCGCGATCAGGTCCTGGAGGGCGGCCGTGTAGGCGGCGTCCGTTCCCCGCCCCACGAAGACGGCCTCCAACCGCGGACAGCTCTCGAGCAGCGACACCAGGGCCTGGGCCAGGACGATCTGGCCACGGGCGGGGATGACGGTCCCCACGTGGGTGACGAGCACGGCATCCTCGGCCAAGCCCAGGTCGCGGCGGCGGAGGCGGGACGGTCGTTGCTCGAAGCAGGAGGCGGGAGAGCCGTTGTAGACGATGGTCAGGGCCTCCGCCGGGGCCGCGTACCCTTCGCGAAGGAGCGGCACGAACCGGCGCGAGAGGACGATGGTGCGGTCCGCCGCCCGCAGCGCACGCCGATCGTAATAGTGGCTCAGCGCGCGCGGGAACACCGGCGGCTGCGGGCGCTGGTGGATCGTCGCCACCACTCCCCGTGCTCCCGCGCGATGCCCGACGACCATGGCGAGCCGGCCGGTGCGGTCGGGGAAGTGGTCGCAGTTGACATGGAGCAGGGTGGGGCGGATCTCCGCCAGGAGGGCGTGGACCCGCCGCGACGTTCGGGAGTCGGTCGCCAGCGCGGCCGCGGCCAGCCCCGTCTTGGCCGCTTCCCGCAGGACGGGCAGGCGCGCCAGGGCGACGATCGGGCGCAGCAGTCCGCGCGGCGTGCGGGTGGAGAGGTACGCGTCCTCCTTGAGGTGCGCCGCGCGGGCCAGCGGATGGAGGGTCACCGGCAGGCCGGAGAGCGCGTCCAGGAAGGGCGCCATCTCGGCGTCCGTCGGACAGACCACGTGGACGTCGAACTCCTCGTGGTCGAGGCTGTGAACGAGTCGCTCGACGTACTTGACGGCGCCGCCGTAACCGGCCGGGTCCAGGTAGTAGACGAGGCGTGGT
>JBGPBV010000272.1:0-4019 GCA_041481445.1 Vicinamibacteria bacterium | reverse complement strand
GGGGCCAGCCATCGCTCGATGTCGCGGAGGGGGAGGCCCTTGCGACGGGCGTAGTCGAGGGCCTGGTCGTGGCCGATGCGGCCGACCTGGAAGTAGCGCGCCTCCGGATGGGAGAAGTACAGCCCGCTCACCGAGGCGGCCGGGATCATGGCGAAGGTCTCGGTCAGCCGGATGGCCGTCCGCGCTTCGACCTCGAGCAGGTCGAAGAGCGTCCGCTTCTCGGTGTGATCGGGACAGGCCGGATAACCGGGGGCGGGGCGGATCCCGCGGTAGCGCTCGCGGAAGAGGTCGTCCGGGCCGAGGCCCTCTCCCTTCCCGTATCCCCATTCCTCGCGCGCCCGCTGGTGCAGCGCCTCCGCCAGCGCTTCGGCCAGGCGGTCGGCCAGCGCCTTGGCCATGATCGAGTTGTAATCGTCGTGGTCACGCTCGAACTCGGCCACCAGCCGGTCGAGGCCCACCCCCGCCGTGACCGCGAAGGCGCCCAGGTAGTCCGCGAGAGAGGTCTCGCGCGGGGCCACGAAGTCGGCCAGCGCCTGCTCGGGCTGGCCCGCCGGCTTGTCCGACTGCTGGCGCAGCGTCCGGAAGACCGCGCGCACCCCGCGCCGCGCCTCGTCGGTGAACACGACGATGTCGTCGCCCTCGGCGCTGGCGGGATGGAAGGCCATGACGGCCTGGGCGGTGAGGAGGCGCTCGGCCACGATGCGGTCGAGCAGGCGGCGCGCATCCTCGAAGAGCTCGCGGGCGCGAGCGCCCCAGGCCGGGTTCTCGAAGATCCGGGGGTACGTGCCCTTGAGCTCCCAGGTGTGGAAGAAGGGCGACCAGTCGATGAAAGGGACGAGGTCGGCCAGGGGCCAGGACTCGAAGACACGCGTGCCCGTGAACGACGGGCGCGGGGGCGTGTAGGCGCCCCAGTCGATCGGCGTGCGCCGCCGCCGGGCCTCGTCCAGCGACAGCAGCCGCCGCTTCTCCCCCTCCGCGCGATGGTGCTCCCGCGCCTTCTCCTGGTCCCGTCGATTCGCCTCCAGGAATCCCGCGCGCTGGGCCGGATTCTTGAGCTGGCCCACCACGCCCACCGCGCGGGAGGCGTCCAGGACGTGGACGACGCCGGGCGGGTAGGCGGGGGCGATCTTCACCGCCGTGTGCGCCTTGCTGGTGGTGGCGCCGCCGATGAGCAGCGGCAGCGTGAAGCCCTCGCGCTTCATCTCCCCCGCCACGTGCGCCATCTCCTCCAGGGAGGGCGTGATGAGGCCGCTCAGGCCGATCATGTCCGCGCCCGTCTCCCGCGCCGTCTTCAGGATGCGGTCGCAGGACACCATGACCCCGAGGTCGATCACCTCGTAGTTGTTGCAGGCCAGCACGACCCCCACGATGTTCTTGCCGATGTCGTGGACGTCGCCCTTGACGGTGGCCATCACGATCCTGGCCTCCGCCTGCCGGCGGCCGGTCTTCTCCTTCTCCGCCTCCATGAACGGCATCAGGTAGGCCACCGCCTTCTTCATGACGCGGGCGCTCTTGACCACCTGGGGGAGGAACATGCGGCCGGACCCGAAGAGGTCGCCCACCACGTTCATGCCGTCCATGAGCGGGCCCTCGATGACGGACAGGGGACGGGCGTATTTCAAGCGCGCCTCCTCGGTGTCCGCCTCCACGTAGTCGGCGATGCCCTTGACCAGGGCGTGGCTCAGCCTCTCCTCGACCGTGCCCGCGCGCCAGGCGTCCTCCTCCGCCTTGCCCTTGTCCTTCTGCTTGACCGATTCCGCGAAGGCGACCAGGCGCTCGGTGGCGTCCGGCCGCCGGTTGAGCAGCACGTCCTCGACCAGCCCGAGCAGGTCCTTCGGGATCTCCTCGTACACCGCGAGCTGCCCGGCGTTGACGATCCCCATGTCCATGCCCGCGCGGACGGCGTGGTAGAGGAAGGCCGCGTGCATGGCCTCCCGCACCGCGCCATTGCCCCGGAACGAGAACGAGATGTTGCTCACCCCGCCCGAGACCCTGGCCTGCGGCAAGGTGGCCTTGATCCGCCGGGTGGCCTCCAGGAAGGCCACCGCGTAGCCGTCGTGCTCCTCGATGCCGGTGGCCACGGTCAGGATGTTGGGGTCGAAGATGATGTCCGACGGCGGGAAGCCGATCTCCTCCGTGAGGATCCGATAGGCGCGCGTGCAGATCGCGACCTTGCGGTCCACGGTGGTGGCCTGGCCCTCCTCGTCGAAGGCCATCACCACCACCGCCGCCCCGTAGCGACGGATGGCGCGAGCCTTCTCCTTGAAGGCCTCCTCGCCCTCCTTGAGCGAGATCGAGTTCACGACGCCCTTGCCCTGCAGGCACTTCAGGCCGGCCTCGATCACGCTCCACTTCGAGCTGTCGATCATCACCGGCACCGGGGCCACGTCCGGCTCCGCCGCGATGAGGTTCAGGAAGCGGACCATGGCCGCCTCCGAGTCCAGCATCCCCTCGTCCATGTTGACGTCCAGGATCTGGGCGCCGCTCGTGACCTGCTGGCGCGCCACCGCCACCGCCTCCTCGAAGTCGCCGGCCAGGATCAGCTTGGCGAAGCGCGGAGAGCCGGTCACGTTCGTGCGCTCGCCCACGTTCACGAAGTTCGTGTCCGGCCGGAGGGTGAGGGCGTCCCACCCGGACAGGCGCGTGTAGGGCTCGACGGCCGGCGGCACGCGCGGGGCCTGCCCGCGCACCGCGTCCGCGATGGCGCGGATGTGCTCGGGCGTCGTCCCGCAGCAGCCGCCCACGATGTTGAGCCAGCCGTTCTTCGCCCACTCCCCCAGCATCGGGGCCATGTCGCCCGGGGTGGCCGGGAAGCCCGTCGGCAGCAGAGGATTCGGGAGCCCCGCGTTGGGATAGCAGCTCACGAACAGGGGGGCGATGCGCTGCAGCTCGTCCAGATGCGGGCCCATGTCCTCCGGGCCCAGCGAGCAGTTGATGCCGACCCCGAGCAGGGGCGCGTGCGCGATCGAGTTCCAGCAGGCCTCCACCGTCTGGCCGGTCAGCATCCGCTCGGAGCCGACCTGGGTGAACGTGATCGAGGCCAGGATCGGCACCCGGCGCCCGGTCTCCGCGAACAGCCTCTGGATCGCGAACAGCGCCGCCTTGAGGTTCAGCGTGTCGAAGGCGGTCTCGGGCAGCAGCAGGTCCACGCCGCCGTCGAGGAGGCCGCGCGCCTGCTCGTGGTACGCGGCCACGAGGTCGTCGAACGTGACCTGTCGCGCTCCGGGGTCGGCCACGTCGCGGGACATGGACGCCGTGCGCGAGGTCGGCCCCAGCGACCCCGCGACCCAGGTCGGCCGGCCCTCCTTGCCCGCGACCGTGTCCGCGGCCTGACGGGCCAGTCGCGCGGCGGCGAGGTTGATCTCGTAGACCAGCGTCTCCATTCCGTAGTCGGCCAGCGAGACCGCGTTGGAGTTGAAGGTGTTGGTCTCCACGACGTCGGCGCCCGCCTCGAAGTACTGGCGGTGGATCGACTCGATGAGGGCGGGCTGGGTCAGGGCCAGGAGGTCGTTGTTGCCCTTGAGGTCGCGCGGGTGGTCGCGGAAGCGCTGGCCGCGATAGTCGGCCTCGCCCAGGCGCTGGGCCTGGATCATGGTCCCCATCGCCCCGTCGAGGATCACGATGCGCTCGCCGAGGAGATGGACGAGCGCGTCCTTGCGGGCATGGGCGGTCCTGTGCGCGTTCGTCACTCCCTTCAGTCTACCAGGGGGCCCGCAAGACCACGCGCTCGGGGCCGGACGCCGTTCGCGTCATAACGGCCGTTCCGGTAATCACTTCCGGCGGCCAGACATCCCCAGGCGGAACACGAGAATCGAAGACAGCGACATGGACACGAGGAGGAAGACGAGCCCGCCGATGAAGGAGCCGGTCATCTTCTCGACGTTGCCCAGCACGTACGGGCCCATGAACCCGCCCAGGTTGCCGACGGAGTTGATGAACCCGATGCTGCCGGCGGCGGCGGTGCCTCCCAGGAACAGGTTGGGCAGCGACCAGAACGCGGGCAGGTAGGCCTTGAATCC
>JBGPBV010000271.1:0-4074 GCA_041481445.1 Vicinamibacteria bacterium | reverse complement strand
GGCGCGCCTGGGAGAGCCCTGAGGCTCCTCCGCCTGGTGGCGGCCGCGGCCGTGGTGTTCTCCCTGGCCGCCGCGCTCTTCTCCGCCTGGTCGCAGGGCGAGACCTACGACGAGCCCGACCACCTGGCCTGGGCGCGGCGCCTGGTCGAGACGGGGGAGACCGAGCGCGTCTCCGTCCTGCACTACAACTCGAAGACGCCGGGCAGCATCCCGAGCGCGATCGTCCGCCAGGCGGCCAAGAAGTGGCTGGGCGTGCGCGACGGCGACCGGCTGCGCTTCTGGGCGCGCCTGCCCACGGTGGCCGCGCTCGGCGCCCTGCTGGCCGTCGTGTTCGTCGTGGGCCGGCGCTTCCTGGGCGAGGCCGCGGCCTGCCTGGCCGCGACGGTGTGCGCGCTCGACCCCAACCTGATCGCCAACAGCTCCGTCATCACCGTGGACACGGCCTACGCCCTGGCGACCGTGCTCACCGTCGGCTCCGTGCTCTGGATGGCGGAGCGGCCGTCGCTCGGCCGCGCCACGGCGGTGGGGGCCGCCCTCGGCCTGGCCTTCGCGGTCAAGTTCAGCGCGTTCCTGCTCGTGCCGGGCGTGATCCTGTTCCCCTGGCTGATCCCGGACGCGCGCGCGCGGCTCCGCACCTGGCGGACGGCGGCGTTCGCGGGGGCGGCGGTGGCGGCCATGCTCCTCGTGATCGCCGCTGCCTATCGCTTCCACGACGTGGGCGTCGAGCTCAACGACGTGGGATGGCGCTCGGCCACGTTCCTCCGCCTGCACGCCCTCGTACCGCACCTCCGGCTGCCGCTGCCCGCAGACTTCATGACCGGCTTCGATCTCCTGGCGGTGGCAGTGGACAAGGACTACCCGGTCGTCCTGCTCTCGCGCCACTACCCTCGCGGCGTCTGGTTCTACTTCCCGGTCGTGTGGCTGCTCAAGACGCCGGTGCTGGCGATCGCCGCGCAGGTGTACGGCCTGGCGCGCACGGTGGCCACCCGCGCGATCGGGGGCCGGCCCGCGCTCGCCTTCCTGGCCGTCAACCTCGCGGTGAGCCTGGCCTACTTCTCGTTCTTCTTCGCGGCCCAGGTCGGGTTCCGTTTCGTCCTGATGGGCCTGCCCCTGCTCGCGCTCCTGGCCGCGCCCGGCCTCGCTCCCCTGGCCACCACGCGTCGCGGAGGACGGCTGGTCGTGATCGTCGCCCTCGCCGCGATGGCCGAGAACGTGCCCTACCTGGGCAATCACCTCGCGTTCACGAACGTGGCCGTGCAGCCCAAGCGCGAGGCCTTCCGCCTCCTCACCAACGCCAACATCGACTGGGGCCAGAACGACGACAAGATCCGCGGCTGGCTTCGCGCGCAGGGCCTCGAGGGGGCCGCGCTCGATCCCGTGCAGGCGCTACCGGGCGAGAACGTGTTCGATCTCAACCGGCTGGCCGGCGTGGGGAAGTTCGCCCAGCACCGCTGGCTGCGCGAGCACGCCTCGCCGCGTGGCCATTTCGGGCACACGTACCTGTGGTTCACGGTCGATCCCGCGTTGTGGGAGCGCCTGCTCGACGAGGACCGTCACCTGCGTCCGTCTCCGGCGGACGCTCAGCTCTGTCAGGGCGCCGAGCCGGCGGGCTCGCTCGCCGACGGCGCCCCCGCGCTCCTGCCGGAGCTCAGCCGGACGGAGGGCCTCGTGCTGTGCCTGACCGTCGCCGGTCCGGGCCGGGTGGACCTCGCGCTCGTGGGCGACGAGGGGACGGCCGCGATCGGTCCCGGCGGCGAGCCGCTGCGCGACCAGCCTCTCCTGCGGCCGCGACAGCAGGCCTGGTACCGCGTCGATCCCGGGACGAGCGCCCTCACCGCCTTCTGGGCCACGGGATTCCGTGGGCACTGGATCGTCCGCGGCGGCACGGTCGCGCTGGCCACGGGGCCCATCGCCGTCGAGCGCGGCGAGGTCGACCTCAGTCCTCCGTGACTTCGTCCGGGAGCTCGTTGGCGTCCGCGGTGCCCTCCGCGCGCGGGAAATGCTCGGCCAGCGCGTCGCCTACGCGCGCCACGCCCTTGACGATGCCGTCCGTGTAGCGGCCGGCGCGGAAGTCCTCCTCCACCGCCGTCGCCACCGCCTTCCAGAAGTCCGGGCCGCACTTGGCGTGGATGCCGGTGTCGCCGACGAGAGCGAACTGGCGGATGGCCGGGGCCACGAAGAGCAGGACGCCGCTGCGCTCGGCCGTCTTCGTCATGCCCAGGGTCTCGAACTGCCGGGCCGCCGCCGCCTGCGCGTCGTCCACGGCGCGCGCGGAGACGTGCACGCGCACCTCGCCGCGCGAGCGCGCCTCCGCGTCCTGGATCGCCTTCACGATGCGGTCGTGGTCGAGCCCGTCGAGGAAGGTCTTCGCCTGCATGCGTGTCACCAGCGTCCGGAGGCGCCGCCTCCGCCGAACGAGCCGCCCCCGCCCGAGAAACCGCCACCGCCGCCACCGCCACCGAAGCCGCCGCCACCCCAGCCCCCGCCGCCCCACCACCAGGGCCCGCCGCCGTACCAGCCCCGCCGTCCGTAGGTGCGCGATCCCGGCCCGCGGCGGCTCCTCAGGAACACCGTGAAGAGCACCAACAGGACGACGTAGATGATCTGCGAGTAGTCGCGCAGGCGGGGCCGCCCCGCGGCGGGGGCGGGGCTGGCCCGGTACTCGCCGCGCGTGGCCGCCATGATGGCGTCCACGCCCTTCTCGAGTCCCCCCGCGTAGTCGCCGGAGCGGAACGCGGGGACGATCTGCTCGTCGATGATCCGATGGGCGACGGCGTCCGGCAGCGTGCCCTCCAGCCCGTAGCCCGTCTCGACGCGTACCGCGCGGTCCTTCACGAACACGAAAAGCACCACGCCGTTGGCGAGCTTCTTGCGTCCGACCCGCCAGGCCTGCGCGGTGCGCACCGTGAAGTCCTCGAGGGACGGCGAGGGCAGCTCGGAGAACACCGCCACTACGACCTGGCTCGAGGTCTGCTCGTCGAAGGCGCGGAGCTTCTCGTCGAGACGGTCGGCGACGTCGGCGGGGACCACCTTCGCGTAGTCGTTGAAGTAGCGCGCGGGAGCGGCGGGCAGCGGAGACTGCGCTCGCGCGGCGGCCACCCCCGCCGCCGACACGACGAGCGCGGCGAGGGACACGACCGCCCTCGCCCTCGGAGTCGCCATGACGCTCCTAGGGCCGGGCCGAGGCCGCGGGCGCCGGCGAGAAGTCGAAGTTCACCTTCGGGGCCTGGGCCGCTCCCGGCTGCGCCTGGAAGTACGCCTTCTCGTGGAAGCCGAACAGGTTGGCGAGGAACACGGTCGGGAAGCTCTGGCGCGCGGTGTTGTAGGCGCGGGCGGTGTCGTTGAAGCGCATGCGCTCGACCGCGATGCGGTTCTCCGTACCCTCGAGCTGCGCCTGCAGGTCGCGGAAGTTCTGCGTCGCCTTCAGGTCCGGGTAGCGCTCGACCACGACCAGCAGTCGCGAGAGCGCTCCCGAGAGCTGGTCCTGCGCCGCCTGCCATTTCGCGAAGGCCTGGGGATCGCTGGGCAGATCGCGCGGGGCCTGGACCTGTCCCACGCTGGCCCGGGCCTGCGTGACCGCCTCCAGGGTGGACTTCTCGAAGTTGGCCGCGCCCTGCACGGCGGCCACCAGGTTCGGGATGAGGTCCGCACGGCGCTGATAGACGCTCTCGACCTGGGCCCACTGCGCATCGACGCCTTGCGAGAGCCCGACCAGCCGGTTGTAGGACCCGCCGGCGAGCAGGCCGACGATCACGAGCACCACCACTGCCGCGATCAGGCACCCGAAACCCTTCTTCATGGCGACTCCTCCTGGAGATCGGGATCGGAGCGGCGCGCCTCAGGGCGCGCGGCCGAGCGCCGAAAACGGGACGTCAAGGACAGCATACTGCGCCCAGTCCCTGTAGTCGTAGTGCCACCATTCGGATGTGTAGACGGTGAAGCCCTCCGCCTCCATGGCCGCGCGCAGCACCTCCCGACGTGCCCGCGCCTCCGGGGGTCCGCCCGCGTAGGCCGGATAGGCGCGCTCGGTCATCTCGTCGTAGCCGCTCGGCATCTCCACCTCGCGTCCGCCGG
>JBGPBV010000270.1:0-4118 GCA_041481445.1 Vicinamibacteria bacterium | reverse complement strand
TAGATGACCACTGCCGAGAAGGGCCGAGCCTGAACCCCGCGGCGGAATCTGTCAAGACGCGGCACACTTGACGCGCCAAGCCGTGGCATAGGAGCGATTTACGTATTTCTTATTGACAGTTTACGGCCGACGTGAGAGCCTACGCGGGCCTCTCCACATCAGTCGAGCAGCCGCCAATGCCTCTCCCTCTCGAGCCCTCGTTAGCGGCCCGTCGAGCTTGTCTCGGGCTGATTGGCGTGCTTTTCTGCGGGACATCGCTCGCGCAGGGGGTCTGGGACCCCCGTGCCCTGACCCCCTCCCCGGACCCCGCGGCGGTCGCCCGCGATCCGAGGCTCCTGCGCGGTCTCATCGAGGACGGCCGTCGCATCTTCCTGGCCCGTTTCAACGCCCTGGACGGCGTCGGGCGGCCAGCGGCCACGGGGGAAGCGAAGCCGACGCGCCGCCTCGACCTCGGCGGCAACGCCTTCGATCGCAGCACGGGACCCGATGCCACGTCGTGCGTGAGCTGCCACGGCCAGGGAGGCCCGGGAGGAGGGGGCGACTTCTCGGCTTCCGTGATCGTCGCTTCGACCACGGGCTACGTCGCGGCCACGCCGGACCACGGATCACGGATTGCCGTCCGGCGCCCGCCGTCACTGTTCGGCGCCGGCCTCATCGAGGCGCTCGCACGCGAGATGACGGACGCCTTGCGGGCGCAGCGCGACTCCGGCCTGGCCGCCGCCCGCGCGTCGGGACAGAGCCGACGCGTGGCGCTCGCCACGAAGGGAGTGGATTTCGGCTCGCTCGAGGCGCGACCGGACGGCACCTACGACGCGTCCGCGGTCTCCGGCGTGGGGCCGGACCTGGTCGTGCGTCCGTTCGGATGGCGCGGGCAGGCGGCGTCGATCCGCGAGTTCACGATCACGGCCCTGAATCAGCATCACGGCCTCGAGGCCGTCGAGCGCTTCGGCTGGGAGCGCACGGGTCGCCGGGACTTCGACGAGGATGGGACGTCTACCGAGGTCACGCCCGGCCAGGTGACCGCGCTGGTGATGTTCCTCGCTTCGCTGCCCCCCCTCGAGCCGCGCCGCCTCGCGTCTCACGGCGACCCGGCCATCGCGAGGGGCGAGTCGGCCTTCGCGTCGATCGGGTGCACCGCGTGCCATCGGCCCGCGCTGCCGCTCGAGGAGCCCGTCTTCGTCGAGCCGGGTCCCTACCGCCCCCCGGGCACGCTGTCTCAGGACGACGTCGCCTGGCGGCTGCGGCTGCCCCTGGCGCTGGCGCCCAACACCGCGGCGAGGGCCCACCCTTCGCCTCTGCCCGTCCGAGCCTTCACCGACCTCAAGTGGCATCGGATCTGTGACGCCGAGGATGCCTTCCTGTGCGACGAGCTGTCCCTGCGAGACGGGCGTCCCGCCGACGCGTTCCTCACGGCGAAGCTGTGGGCGCTGGGAATCGGGCCGCCCTACAGCCATCGCGGGGACTGCTCGACGCTGTCCGAGGTCATCCGCCATCACTCCGGTGAAGCCGCTCCCGCCCGTCGGGCGTTCCTGGCTCTCGCGGACGAGGACAAGCGGGCCGTCGTCGCCTTCCTCCTCAGCCTGGGATTCGTGGACCCTGCCGCGGCTACCGCCTCTCCCGGGGCCGGGGCCCGCTGAAACCCATGGCCCCCCGCCTCCCCCTGCTCGCCGCGGCGGCCTGGCTCGGGACGACGCCCGCCATGGCGCAAGCGCTGAGCTGCCAGGCCGTCTTCGGCGACCGCACCGTCACCGTGGAGTTCGCGAGGCGGAGCGGCGAGGTCTCCCAGCTCCTGTACGGCCAAGTGGTCGGCGTCTCGAACGATGCGGTCACCCTGCTCGAGGGATGCCTGCAGCGCGAGCTCGAATCGCGTCCCGACCCCGAGGTCTGCCGTCAGGCGTTCGTGCGGCTGCAGAAGGCCGCTTCGTCGCTGGCCGACCTGGAAGCGGCTCTGCAACGGCTGCTGTCGGTCCATCGGCTGGATCGCACCCAGGCCCTGTATGACGACGCGCTGGCCAGGATCCTGAAGGACATGCCGGTGCCTCCCGCGCGTGTCCGCAGGGACGGCCACCGATTCGGGCCGGCGGCCGCCGATCCCTCGGCCGGCCCCTCGGCACCACGCGGGCTCTCGGAGGTCCTCGAGTTCCAGAAGGCCGACGTCGTCCTGGTGCAGCGGAGCTTCGACAACGCGGTCGAGGCCTTCCGCTCCTCCCTGCCCGCGGCGGAGCACGGAGGCCTGGCGGTGTCCGTCTACTCCGGCCGCTCGCCTCTCCTGTCGCGGATCCTCGAAGCGACGGAGCAGCTCGAGACCTATCGGCGATTCCATTTCGACGCCTGCCGCGCCACGGTCGCGGCGGTCGAGCAGGTCTACCCCTCCGGCCTGCAGTGGCTGGAGGAGCCCACGACGGAACGGCCGGGGCCCCCTTGATGGCACGGCCCAGATTTGTGGAGGCGGTCATGATGATGCGGTCCACCTGCCCCGGCGCGGTCGCGCTGGTCCTCACGCTCGCGATGGCGGGGTCGTCCGCCGCCCAGGAGGCGTCCCGGAGGCCCCGCCGGATCGGGCCCGAACCCCCGCGCATCGACGTGCCGGGCGCGCGGACGGCCAAGGATCGCAAGCCGCTGGCCGTCGACCCCAAGGCGCTGCCCCAGGGTGGCCGCGCCCAGCTCCCGGCCTACGACGGCGACGCCTTCTTCGTGAGCCTCCCGGCCCGCCAGCGCGACAAGGTGAGCACCGGCGAAGTGCTCGAGGAGGTGGTGGCGCCGGTGCTGAAGGCCCTCCACTTCGAGCGCGGGCCCAAGTCCCTGCGCCTGCCTCCCCCGGACGGCGTGCGCCAACCCGTCGCGAGCTTCAAGGGCCTCGCCCGCATCGTCGCCGACGAGTATGCGCGCAACCCCAGGCTCATGCGTCCCAATACCCAGAAGATGCTGGACGTCTTCCTGGGCCGGGCCGAGCCGAGCGCGGAGATCGACAAGACCATAGAGACGGGCGAGGGCATGACCTTCAAGCAATTCGTGGCCGGGATCGAGCGGCTCGAGATCCAGTACCCGTTCCAGCAGGTCGACGGCGACGTCCCCATCGAGCACACCCTGCTGCTGGCCTCGCGCTGGGAAGGGCAGGGCGTGACCTCGGTGTTCGGCGCATTGTTCGATCGGTACTCGATCGGCAACCGCCGTGTGCTCAGCGCGGAGAAGATGGCCTACTCCGCCGTCAAGGAGCTGAATGGCCTGAAGGGCGTCAAGGTGGCGTCCAGTCGCCCGCTGGAGCCTCCCGTCCTGGTCCTGCTCCCCTACCGCGTGAATCCCGCCACCGGCATCGCCGAGATGCGCTACGCCTACCGCCTTCAGATGGGGGTGACGTGGATCGGCCAGCGCGGCCCGTTCCTGCTGTGGGTCGACGCCCAGAGCGGCCGCATCCTCAAGCTGATATCCTTCATCGACAGCGGCGTCGGAGCCACCGCGGCCGTGTGGAACCGCGATCCCGGAGTCGGCACCGCCACCGGCTTCATGGAGGTGGACCCGGCCTCCGCCACTCAGTACAGGCTGCAGCTCGCGGGCTTCATGAACCGCCTCGACTACCAGGGCGACGGGGTGACGGGCTACAACGCCCTCGACGTCAGCATCACGGACAGCACGAACGGAAGCAGCTCCACCCTCGCCAACTTCAACCAGGCGCCGATCAACGACGCCACCCAGGCCCTGTGCGCCGGCGGCACCAACAAGGGCTTCGAGCAGGTGCACTTCATGGCGACGTTGTATCGCCAGTACGAGACCGTGATCTCACAGGGGATCTTCACGCCCTTCCCGACCTCCCCTTTCAATCCCCTCATCGAGTCCTCGAGCGCCGGATGCAACGCCTGGAGCGGGCTGAACTTCGGCGCCTGCGCCGGCTACACGAGCGCCTCCTGCCCCAACGCCTCGGACGGCACCACGGGCACCGCCAACATGCTCAACACCGCCCACGACAGCACCTGGATCGGCCACGAGCTGGGCCACAGCATCACCCCGCGCCTGACCAGCGCACGCCCGGCGGACTGGTGCGGCTCGCCCGCCTGCAGCATCCCGGTGGGCTGGGGGAACTTCCACGACCTCTGCGACGCCTGGGCCGCGCAGTTCGAGTC
>JBGPBV010000269.1:0-4130 GCA_041481445.1 Vicinamibacteria bacterium | reverse complement strand
TCCCCGGCAGGAGCGTCCAGGCGGCGAGGAGGAGGGCCACCGTGGCCGGCGGCACCAGGCTGCGCCGCAGGTTGTCGAAGATCTTCCACCGCGAGATGAGCGGGAGGCGATTGCGTTCCCAGGAGCCACCGCGCGTGGGCACGAAGGGAAACAGCCACATCAGGATCTGCCAGTCGCCCCGCACCCAGCGACGCTGGCGGCGCGCGTGGGCGAGCAGGCTGGAGGGATAGTCGTCCACCACCTCGAGGTCGGAGACGAGCGCGGTGCGCGCGTAGACGCCCTCGAACAGGTCGTGGGACAGGAGCGCGTTCTCGGGCACACGGCCCTCGAGCGCCTTCGTGAAGGCGTCCACGTCGTAGAGGCCCTTGCCCGTGAAGATCCCCTCCGCGAACAGGTCCTGGTAGGTGTCCGAGACGGCGGTCGTGTAGGGGTCGACACCGGTGTAGCCGGCGTAGATGCGCGCGAAGAGCGATCCCGCGGCGCTGGCCATGGTGACGCTCACCCGCGGCTGCAGGATGCCGTAGCCCTCCGCGACCCGCCCCCGCTCCGGGTCGTAATGGGGACGGTTCAAGGGGTGGGCGATGATGCCGATGAGCTTCCTGGCCACGTCACGGGGGAGGCGCGTGTCGGAATCCAGCGTGATGCAGTAGCGGATGGTGGGCAGGATCTCGAGGGCGCCCGTCTGGACGGAGTAGCTGGTGTCGGTGGCCCCGCGCAGCAGCCGGTTGAATTCCTCGATCTTCCCGCGCTTGCGCTCCCAACCCATCCAGGACTCCTGGCGTGGGTTCCAATGACGCTGCCGATGGAACAGGAAGAAGCGATCTCCCCGCCCCTCCGACAGCCGGCCGTTCAGGGCCCCGATGCCGTCCTGGGCCGCGGCCAGGATCGCCTCGTCGTCCGGCATCTGGCGCGCGGCCGCGTCCGTGAAGTCGCCCAGGATCGCGAAGTGGATGTGCGGGTCGAGGTTGCCGAGGGCCAGCACCTCGATGTGCTCCAGGAGCTCGCTCACCTCGGCCACGCTGGAGAGCAGCGTCGGCACGATCACCATCGTCCGCGCGTCCGCGGGAACGCCCGCCGCGAACTCGAGGCGGGGGAGCCGGCGCGGTGGGGCCAGCCGCGCGGCCAGCCGTTGCACGAGGGCGATGGCCAGATCGCTGGCGGGCAGGAGCAGCAGCAGCGCCACCCCTGCCACCACCCACGGGGACGCGCCCTGCGCCCGCGCGTAGGCGACGCCGACCCCGGACAGGAGGAGGGTGAGCAGGACGATGGAGCCCAGGTAGACGCTGGTGGCGTAGGCGAAGACGAAGCGCCGCATCCGCTGGCGCAGCCGCGGCCGGTGGGCCACGTCCGCCTCGAGGTCCCGGCGGCCCTTTCCGATGAGGTGGTGGCCGACGTGGGCGGCGCGCTCCCCGGACCCTCCGCTCTCCGCGGCCTGCCGTGCGCTCTCCACCGCGCGCAGGCCGACGCGCACCTGGGCCTCGCCGGTGGGATCGGCGAGCTCTTCCACCGCCTGGCGGTAGCGGTCGCGGCTCAGGAAGTCCATCCCCCCGTAGTGGCCGGCCGGATCCTGCTGGAGCACCCGCTCCACGAGGCTCACCGATTCGAAGTACTGGCTCCAATCCAGGGTCGAGCACAGGCGCAGGCTGGTGATCACGTTCGCCACCGACACCTGCGCCGCCGCCTGGCCCTGGTGCTCGGCGCGGATGGCGTCCTCCGAGGTCAGGTGCTGGGCGGCCAGGTGCTCTTCCACCGCCGTGCGCACCGCGGCCAGGCGCGGCCCGTACTCGCGGATGCTCTGGAGGACCTGCACGACGAACGCGGTGTGGAGCGCCGGCGGCAGCGGCGGCACCGCCCCGTGGCCCGCACTGTCGATCTGGGCCACGTAGGCGTCGGCGGCCCGGCGCGCGGCGCGGCTCTCCAGGGTCTTGTCGGCCAGCCGCCGGAGGTTCTCGACCAGGGCCAGCTTGAGCATGCTGGGCCAGGCCCACAGCTCGCCGATGGTGAGCGGGGCCACCGTCTGGAAGCTGTTCATGAAGCGCGCGAGCTTGGCCCGGTCCAGGCGGCTGTCGCTGTGGCGGATGATCTCCACCGCCATGGCGTACACGCGCGCCGTCCCCGCCTGCTCGCGCAGGGCGAGCTTCGGAAGCTCGCGGTAATAGCCGCGCGGAAGGTTCTGGCGCACGTCCCGGATCTCGGACGCCACCACGTGGAAGTTGTCGAGGATCCAGTCGGTGGCGGCGGTGACGAACGCGCCCTGGTGGACGTCGTCGGCCATGATGCGGTACGCCTCGTGGAGCGCGCGGGCGTTGTCGTCCAGCCGCGGGAATCCGTGGCGCGCCCAGCGGCGCGGGTTCGGGTCCAGGGTGAAGCGGGCGGCCAGGGCCTTCGCGCGTTCCTCGAGGCGCTCGATGCTCAGCAGCTCGTCGCGGAAGGGCTTCTCCGCGCGCGGGCGCAGGCGGCGGTCCAGGCGCCGCAGAAGTCGATGGAAGTTCTCCGGCAATCATCTCCATTCTGACCGGCAACGCCCCCGAAATGGGGGCACGCCGAGCAGTCCTCGTGCTAACGTGCAGCGTCATGAAGAGGCGGGAGGACGCCGGCCCGGTCTACGGGCCGGAGAGCTTGCCGCCCTTCGAGTCGATCGGGGCGCCGGGCCAGTACCCGTTCACCCGCGGCCTCCATCCCACCGGCTACCGCGGCAAGCTCTGGACGATGCGCCAGTACGCGGGGTTCGGGACCGCCGCCGAGTCCAACCGCCGCTACCGCTACCTGCTCGAGCGCGGCACCACCGGGCTCTCCGTGGCCTTCGACCTTCCCACGCAGATCGGGTACGACTCCGACGACCCGCCGGCCATGGGCGAGGTCGGGCGCGTCGGCGTGGCCATCGACAGCCTCGAGGACATGGAGGTCCTCCTCGAAGGGATCCCGCTCGACCGGGTCTCCACCTCCATGACGATCAACGCCACCGCCGCCATCCTTCTCGCGCTGTACGTCGCGGTGGCCCGCCGGAGGGGCATCGCGGAGGACACGCTCTCCGGCACCGTCCAGAACGACATCCTCAAGGAATACGTGGCGCGCGGCACCTACATCTATCCGCCCGGCCCCTCCCTGCGCCTCGTGACCGACGTGATCGCGTACAGCGCCGAGCACCTGCCCCGCTGGAACCCGATCTCGATCTCCGGCTACCACATCCGCGAGGCGGGAGCGACGGCGTCCGAGGAGATCGGCTTCACGCTCGCGCACGCCCTCGAGTACGTGCGCGCCGCGCGGGCGGCCGGCCTCGACCCCGGGCGGCTCGGCGAGCGGCTCTCGTTCTTCTTCGCCTGTCACTCCGACTTCGTGGAGGAGGTGGCCAAGTTCCGGGCCGCGCGCCGGCTCTGGGCCCGCCTCACGAAGGAGAGCCTGGGCGTCGACAATCCGAAGGCCCAGCACCTGCGCTTCCACGTCCAGACCGGAGGCGTCACCCTCACCGCCCAGCAGCCCGACAACAACGTCGTCCGCGTCGCGCTGCAGGCGCTGGCCGCGGTGCTCGGCGGGTGCCAGAGCCTGCACACCAACGGCAAGGACGAGGCGCTCGCGCTGCCCACCGAGGACTCGGCGCGGCTGGCCCTGCGCACGCAACAGGTGATCGCGTTCGAGTCCGGGGTCGCGGACACCGTCGATCCGCTGGGGGGGTCGTACGCGGTGGAGGCGGCCACGGAGCGGCTGGAGCGTGAGGCGCGCGCCCTCATCGACCGCATCGAATCCGGCGGCGGGGCGCTCCGTGCGATCGAGCGGGGCGAGATCCAGGGCCAGATCCAGGAGTCCGCGTATCGCTTCCAGAGGGAAGTGGAGGCCGGTGAGCGGGTCATCGTCGGGGTGAACCGGTTCGAAGAGGCGGGGGAGGAAGCCCCCGCCGACATCCTGCGCATCGATCCCGCGCTGGAAAAGGAGCAGAAGGAGCGCGTGCGGGCCCTGCGCGCCCGGCGGCCGGAGGGTCCATGGCGGGCCGCCCTCGATGCGCTCGAGGAGCGTGCGCGCGGCGGTGGCAACCTCGTCCCCGTCATGGTGGAGGCGGTGATGGCCTCGGCCACGGTGGGGGAGATCGCGCACCGCCTGCGCGGGGTCTTCGGCGAGCACAAGGAGACGCTGGT
>JBGPBV010000268.1:0-4261 GCA_041481445.1 Vicinamibacteria bacterium | reverse complement strand
GCACCTCGGTCCCCGCCGAGTAGGCCACGGCCACTTCCAGCGGCACCGGGCCCGGCAGGTCGGTGCTGCGCACCGTGACCTCCGTCCGGTATCCCTTCTCCGCGGGGTGCGAGCGCGTGAACAGGCGGAGCTCGGGCAGCCGCGTGCCGTCGAACCACTCCGTGAAGTACGGCTTCAGGTCGAGGCCCGACTCCTTCTCGAGCGCGGCGCGGATTTCGTCGGTGCCGATCTTCCGGAAGCGGTACTCAGCCTGCAAGGCGCCCTCCGCCCGCCGGAAGGCGTCCTCGCCGACGATCTGACGCAGCATGTGCAGGACGTAGGCCCCCTTGTCGTACACGACCGCGCGATACACCTGCGGGTCGCCCTCGATGTGGCCCAAGCGGTGCCCGAGGTGGATCGGCCCCTTGTCCGCGTAGCGCAGGGCCCAGCGGCCCATGCGGTTGAGCATGTCGCGGAAGGCCCCCTCACCCCGGCTGTGCCGCACCCATAGCGCGGCCGCGTACTGCGCGAAGGCCTCCGAGATCCAGCGCTCGTGGTAGTTCTGGCCCGACACTCCGTGTCCCCACCACTGGTGCGCGAGCTCGTGGGCGAGGAAGAAGTCGGGCGCGTCGGGGAAGCTGGCGGGATCGTCGCGCAGCGTCGTCCGCATCAGGGCGGGCCGGACGGAGACCACGATCATCCCCGGCGGGCTGTGGCCGCCCGGTACCCGCGACTCCACGAGCACCACGTTCAGCGACGGGTAGGGACAGGGGCCGAACTCGTCGACGTAGAAGCGGAGGATGGCCGCCGCCTGCGCCAGCTGTTCGTCGGCGGTGCTGCGGAGGCGGGGAGCGGCCCAGGCCGCCATCGGGACGGCGGCGTCGGCCCGGCGCGCCGCCTCCACCACCCGCCCCACCACCACCGTGATGTACTTGCCGGGCAGCTCCTGGTGGTATTCGACGCGCGCGCGCCCTCCCTCGGTGCGCAGCGACACCTGGGTGCCTCCGCTCACCGCCATCCATCCCGCCGGCACCTCCAGGTGGAGGTCGGCGGTCGCGTAGTCGTCGGCGTCCCCCTGCGGATACCAGGGCGCGCGATTGGAGTAGACCAGGGCCTCCTCGATCGCGATCTCCTCCGCCTCGACCGGGGGCGCCACTGCCTGGAGCACCTCTCGCTCCACCGGCTGCGGGCGATGGGTGCCGGTGAAGCGCACGGTCAGGGTGACGTCTCCGATCGTGCCCGAGAGCGGCCCCAGCGAGACCATCACGGTGTCCTGGTGGTTCACGCGGAAGAAGAGGTGCTCGCCCGCCTCGCGGGAGCGGATCGAGAGCACGCGCAGGGACTCGTCCAGGCGGAGCCGGATCGTGCTCACGGCCGAGCGGAGGTGCAGCTGCAGGACGTCCGTGCCGGAGACCACGTAGTGGTCGGGGTCGAAGCGGACGGTCAGGTCGTGGTGGACCACGTCGAGATCGCGGTCGGCGTCCTCGTCGTAGCGGGCCTCGGCGCCGGGGAGGGCGTAGAGGCAGATCTGGCGGCTCCGGGCCCGGTCGAAGAGGCTCACGCCCTCCGGCTGGCTCTGGCTGACCGCGAGGGTGAGCGTCCCGCGCCGGGACTGGAACGTCACCACGGCGTCGCCGAGCGGCGGCATCAGCCACCACGGTGAGCGCGGCAGCCGCGCGTCGAGCTGGTAGGTGTCGTCGGCGTGCTCGCGGAAGAAGCGCAGGGCGGCCGGGCGCGCCGCCTCCGCGCCCGGGTCGGGCTCCAGGGTGGACGGGGACAGCAGGCGATGCAGGTCGGCGGGATGGATGCGGACGAAAGCGGCCCGCACCGTCTCCACCATCTCGGGACGCCCGCAGAACTGGCGGAGCTGCTCCTTCTCCGTGGGCGGCCCGGGGGAGAACCGGGCGGTGGCCTCGCCCACGAAGACGAGCACGGTCGGTCCGAGGTCGGCCGGGGGCATGAACAGCCACCCGTGACGGAACTGCAGCTCGAAGTCGGGCAGGCGCAGCGTGATCCCGTCGGCGCGGAAGCCCTGTTGGGCGAGCGAGAGGTGGACGAGGCCGTCGATGGCCGACACCGACAGGCGGTCGGTGAGAGCCCATCCGTCCGCGTCCGGAGCCAGGGTGAAGACGACCTGCTCCACGCGCCCGCGCGGCTCCGCGATCGACATCACGGTGACCGGGATCTTGAACGCCCCGCGCGGCATCTCCGCGGGGCGCTCGATCTCGAGGCGCGACTCTTCTCCCTTCCAGCTCACGAGCGCGTAGCTTCGCTCCTCCTCGCGCCGCTCCGCGCCGGGCTGGCGCCAGAGGCCGAGGTAGGCCTCGACGTCGTGGGCCTTCCAGGCCGCCTCCAGACGGTCGAGCAGGGCGGAGGGATCGCGCTCGGCGGCGGCCAGGGGGGCGGCGACGGCGAGCCAGGCCGCGGCCGCCGTCCCCGCCCGGCGGGCCCAGCGCGCCGCCGTGCGCGTGCTGGACGGCCGCCCGCTCACGCCCGCGCCCGCGCCGGAGGCGGGATCAGCCGCGGGAGGCAGACACGGAACGTGCTGCCCTGGCCGGGCCGGCTCTCCACGGCCACCGTGCCATGGTGGAGGCGGACGATCTCGCGCACGAGGTAGAGGCCGACGCCGGTGCCCCCGGCGCCGCGCGTGAGGCTCCCGTCCACCATGTAGAACTTCTCGAAGATGCGGCCGACGTGATCGGGGGGGATCCCGATGCCGCGGTCCTCGACCTCGAGGGTCAGGACCCCACCCTCCGGGTGGCCGCGCACGAGCACGCGCTGGCCGCGGGCGCTGTACTTCACCGCGTTGTCGACCAGCTTGCGGACCAGGTGCTGCAGGAGCCCGCGGTCGCCGTCCAGCCAGAGCTCGCCCGGCGGGAACTCGAGAGCCAGGTCCACGCCCTTGCGGAGGGCCGTCCGGCGCAACCCGTCCAGGGAGCCCTCCGCCAGCTCGCGCAGGTCGAGCCGCTGCAGGATGAGCGTGCGCTCCGCTCCTTCCTGCTCCACCCGGCTCACGTCGATGAGGGTCTCCACGAGGTCGATGACGCGGTCGCAGCCCTCCGCCACCACCCGCATGGACTCCCGCACCTCCTCCGGCGATCCTCCCACGTCGCCCAGGAAGTCCGCGTATCCCTTGATGAGGGTGAGGGGGCTCCGGAACTCGTGGCTCACGTTGCGCAGGTACTCGCGGCGCAGGCGGTCCAGCTCCTCCAGCCGCCGGTTGGCCTCGACCACGGTGGCGAGGTGATCGCGGGCGTCCGCGAGGAGGCGCGCGTTGTCGATGGCCACCGCGGCCTGGTCGGCGAAGGCGGCCATGAGGGCCTGCTCGTCCGTGCCGAACCGCCGCGGAAGGGACTTGGTCACCACCTCCAGCGTGCCGATCGTCTCCGTGCCGCGCCGCAAGGGGGCCCCCAGGTAGGAGCGATACCCGTAGCGCTGGACGAGCTCCCCGAACATCAGGCGCGGATCCTCGCGCATGTCGGCCACGGCCAGGACCCGGCCCTCCTGGATGACCCACCCGGACAGGCTCTGGCCGACGTGCAGGTCGCGGAAGGCCGCGACCACCTCCGGCTCCAGGCCCTGCTGGGCCATGACCTGGAGGCGGTTGCCGTCGCGCAGGAGGACCAGGCAGTGGTCGGTGCCCATCACCCGGTTCACGCTGCGCGTCACGAGATCGAGGACGTCCTCCAGCCCCGTGCGCTCGCCGATGCGCCGGCCGATCTCCAGGATCGACCCCAGCTCCTTCCCGCGCAGGCGGAGCGCCTCCAGCAGGCGCGCGTTGTCGAGCGCGATCGCGATGTGCCGCGCCACCGGCTCCATGAGCGCGAGGTCGTAGGTGGAGAAGGGCGTGGCCTTCGTGCGGCCGAGGTTGAGGGACCCGATCACGCGGTCCTTGGAGAACAGGGGCACGGTGGCGACGGCACGCACGCTCTCGGCGGCGAGGAGAGCCCGGAGCTGCGGCGGCTCCTCTTCGCCCGCCCCTTCCGCCCAGGCCTGGGGCCGCCGCAGGGCCCAGGCGATGCCCTCGCGCCCGAAGGCGGCGCGCTGCCGGGCCACCCCTTCCGACACCGCCACGATCTCCACCGGGCCCTCTCCGGGGTCGAGGAGGGCGAGGGTGAGGCGGTCGAAGGGCACCAGCCGACGCGCCTCTTCCGCCGCCACCTTGAAGATGTCCTCGATGGTGAGGCTCAGGTTGACCGCGCCCGCGATCTCGTTGAGGGCGGCCAGGCGCTCCGCGTGGGCCTTGAGGTCCTGCTCCATCCGGCGCAGGCGGCGCTGCGTG
>JBGPBV010000267.1:0-4403 GCA_041481445.1 Vicinamibacteria bacterium | reverse complement strand
CGGACGGCGGCGCCGTGGCCGACCTCCGAAGTAGGGTCCGCGCCTTATTTCAGGCTCGTCCCTTCCGAGATCTCGACCTCGTACGGCCCTCCCGCCTGGGCCGGCGATCCAGGCTTCGGGAAGATCGTGAGGAAGGCCTCCGGCAGGTCGGCCGAGAACGTCCAGAGCACGCCGGGCGACCCGATGTTGATGACCTGGCCGAAGCGGTTCGACACGGCCATGTCGAACGCCCCGTCCGAAGGCGACAACAGGCGGGCGAAGACCCGGCGGCCGCCGCGCAAGAGCGAGTTGGAGTAGCTCTCCTGTTTCATCTGCGCGGCGCTCGGTGGGCTCGCCCACCGCAGGACGATCGTCCGCGCCTCTCCATTGGCGACGGATCCCGTGATCCGCTTGGCGTCGGCGGGCGCGGGCTCGGGCTCGCGGTTGACCACATCCACCAGGTAGGGCTGCTCCGATCCCGCGCCCGGCCCGCGAATGCTCATCTGCCACTTCGCGCCGTAGCCCGAGCTCGCGCCCCCGTCTGCGGGCCGGACGTCTACTTTGAGGGAAGTGCTCTCCGGCAGCGGGCGGAAGACATGACGGGAGCTCCCCAGGGCCTGGCCCACGATCACGCTCTGCCGCGCTCCCCCGAGGCCCTTCACCACCGGGTAGGCCTGGCCCTTCGCATCCGTGACCGACAGCTCCGTGCCGATCCCGTCGACGGTGATCACGGCGAGGGTCGGCCCCTCGGGGACGACCTCGTACTGGCGGCCGCCGACCCCTTCGACGTCGTACCCGGCCGGGCCGAGGCGCACGGTCAGCACGTCGCCCTTCGTCGCCGCCGCCAGCAGGTACTGAGGCTTGGTGAAGATGTCCTGGGTGTTCGCGAGGCGCACCAGGGCATAGAGAGCGACCTTCGAGGCGGGGGACGGCAGAGGCACCGTCACCTCCGCGCTCGCGCCCCGGTCCGGCTGGGCCACCACGCCCCCGCTGGCGTTGAAGACCGTGAGCTGGAGGGGGACGGGCTTCTCGCCGCGCGAGCTCAGGGTGACGGTCACGCGGCCGCCCGCATCGCCGTCCTTCGCGGAGAGGGCGTAGAGATGCTTGAACGTGGTCAGGGTCGAGGGCTCCTCGTACTTGAACGTCCCCGAGTCGTATTGACCGATCCGGAGCTCGTCCGCGTCGTCGCCGTACAGCTCGGTGCCCTCGAGGGCCGGCCCCTTCAGGGGGCGATACCAGATCGCGTAGCGGACGGGGACCTGGCCCTGGGAGGCGGCGGTGACTTCCACCCAGGCCGCCGGCCCGCTGATCGGCGCCCGGCAGGACTCGACGTCGTCCGTGCTCTGGCTCACGCACACCGGCTTGAGCGCGCCCCGCTGCGGATCGCCGTCGTAGACCGCGAGGTCCAGGTCGCGGAGACGGCCGTCGGAGATCTCCAGCGAGATCTCGTGCGCTTTCCACTGGGAGTCGAGCGCGATGCGGTGGACCTTGTGCACCGCCTTGGGGTCGAGGATGTCGGTCAGGACCCTGGCCCCCCCGGGGTCGCGGCGGGCGGGCGCGGCGGCGTGCGCGCCCGCCGCGGCGAGGAGGGCACAGACGCAGACGGCAACCGCGGTTCGCATGCGACCACCTTTCGTCAACGGAGCTCCAGGAGGAAGGGCTGCGTGTAGGCGATGGGGCCGGTGCCGTTGAAGAGCCGGACCCGTATGCAGTAGGTGCCGTCCCCGCCCAGCTGGTCGCGCTTGAGGCTGACGTTCACCCGGTCGGGGTTGCGGGTCATGCGCACCGCCGCCACCTGGGCCGGCGGGCTCGGGACGGGTGACGGCGACGCGCTCGGGGTGGGTGAGGGCGACCCGCTGGGCACGGGCGAAGGCGACGCCGCCGGCGCCGGCACCAGGCACACCTGGGCCGGCACCAGCTCGAGCACGACCTTGGAGAGCGCGGCGTCGGGGAACGCGGTGACGATGCACTTGAACGCCGCCGGAGAGAGCTGGTTGTTCTGCTTGAGCTGCCATCTCGGCAGCTCGTCCGGCCCGAAGCTCGGGTGCGTGGCCACGTCGAGCTCCACGGTCAGGTCCTCGGGCGGCGGGGTCCCGGACGGGCTCGGCGACGGGGACGGCCCCGGGCCCTGGCCGGACACGGCCGGGGGGAGGCACATCACGAGCGCGGCCAGGACGGGCAGCGCGCTCCGTCGCCCGCGGCTCATTGGGGCACCTGCCGCACCAGGATCGAGTCGCAGTCGGTGATCTCCATCGAGCGGATCGTCTTGCGATCGACGAAGTGATCGATGTAGCTGGACCGCCCGCTGAAGGCCAGGATGGTGATGCTCTCGGCCTCGGCCGAGAGGTCGGACAGGAGGAAGCCGCGCACCTCGAGCTCGGCCGTCACGGGCGAGGTCTTGAGCTCCACGCACGGGTACTTGTTCGAGGTCATCAGCACTCCGTAGCTCGCGGGGAGGGTCGAGACCAGGATGGCGGCCAGGCAGAAGACGAGCGGGCGCGGCACGTAGTCGGCGATGGTCCAGAGGCCGCTGGTGGCCGGATCGGCGTCCTTGCCGAGGCCGCCCAGGCGGCGCCGCCACAGGTGCATCATGATCGCCGCGTACACCACCACCCCCGCCACCACGCACTGGAGGGCATACCTCGAGCGCAGCGAGTCCTCCCGGCCGGCGTGGGTGAGGTCCTCGCGGATCCCGTGCGCGAACCGGTGCGGAAGGTCCGTGCGCTGGGTGTGCTCGGCGGGCTGCGCGATCAGCAGGGCCTTGTTGTCGGGGTCCAGCGCCGCCAGGTGGACGGGCAGGTAGAGGACGAGGAACCCGAGGAGGAGGAGGTAGGAGGCGAGGTAGGCCGCCGTCTCCTCGAGCTTGAGGCGCGGCGTCGTTCCCACCCACCGCGCGAGCGCGGCCAGCAGCGCGGCCGCCAGGACGACCCACAGCCCCTGGACGATCGACGGCCGCGGCACCGCGGACAGGTTCTGCAGGGAGTTCGAGAAGAACAGGGCGCCCGTCCGGACGTAGCTCGGCGTCGAGATGGTGACGGTGGGCAGTCCCAGCATGGCGTCGTGGCTCTTGGTCGCGAGGAACCCGACGGCGAAGGCGAGCGCGGCCAGGCCGGTGGTCCCCCCGCCGATCACGCCGGCGAACTGGATCACCTTCTTGGCCACGTCCACGATCGCGCTGTCGGCACTGGAGGCCGCGGCGGGCTTCTCCCCGGCGGCGGCCGATCCGGGCGCCGGTGCGGCGGGGGCCGCGGTCGTCGCCACCACGGGACCTGGCGCCGATGCCGGCTGCGCTCCCGGCACCTCACCACGCCCGGGCCTGGCGTCGTCTTCGACGTCGTGACTCGGGCGCGCCAAGATCATGAGCCCGGCGAGGAAGCCGAGCAGCGCGGCTGGCGCCCACGGCCGGGGCGGCAAGCGACCATTGGCCTGAGGCATCGAGATACGGCTGGATTACGAATCGCGAAGGTTACGATAACCGGCCGCGACTGTCCAGCCCGCCCGGCTCGCGGAGACCCGAAAAACGTTTGGGCTAGCGATGCTCCGGCATGTGGGGCACGATCCCGTGCTCCTTCCGGAGCCGCTCGAGGGCGGCGATCCGCACGGGACGGCGGACGTCGTGGTCGACGGGGCGGTACCCGGCGCCGTGCTCCATCAGCTTGCCGCGGTCCATCAGCCGGTCGCGGTCGATGATCAGCTCGGCCCGCGACGTGCCCACGAGGTCGTTCTCGCGGCTCATGATGATGGCCTCCTCGGGACAGGCGTCCACGCAGAAGCCGCAGTAGACGCAGCGGAGGAGGTCGATCTCGAAGCGCGTCGGGTACTTCTCGATCGTGCGCTCCGGCCGCTCGCCCGACTCGATGAAGATGCACTCCGCCGGACAGACCGTCGCGCACATGTAGCAGGCCACGCACTTGGGCGTGCCGTCCTCGCGCTGGGTGAGGACGTGGATGCCGCGGTAGCGGCCGGAGTTGCTGCGCTTCTTCTCGGGATACTGGACGGTCGCCAGCTCCTTGCCGAACATGGTCTTGACCATGTTCGAGAAGACGATGGCCATCCCGTGCAGGACGGGCAGCAGGCCCGGCTTGGTGTCGCGGTTGACGGTGATGACGCGCGTGGCCATGGCTCAGGGCCTCGCTTCCGCAGACGCCGTCTCGCCCAGGACGCGGCCGGTCGCGCCCACCAGGCGATGGTCGAGCCCGGAGTAGACCTTGACGTCGCGCGCGATCATCGCGAAGACGTCGCGCGCGGAGGCGAGGCTCACGGTCTCGCCCAGCCGCATGGCCAGGCCCGCCGCCAGCTCCCAGCGTGGAATGGCCGCGCCCGGAGCGGCCACCGCGCGCCGGATCCGCTGCACGCGGCGCTGGTAGTTCGTGAAGGTCCCGTCCACCTCGGCCCAGACCGCGGCCGGCAGCACGACGTGGGCG
>JBGPBV010000266.1:0-4419 GCA_041481445.1 Vicinamibacteria bacterium | reverse complement strand
GACGGCGAGGTCGGGCTCCTCCGGCGCCAGGTAGGCGCCCAGCGCGTAATGGACGTTGGGCTCGGCCGGGAAGCGTGACACCAGCTCCTCGAGAGCCAGGCGCCCGATCTGCGTGCGCCGCCCGCGGGCCATGTGGTACCCGCCCCGTCCGGCGAGCAGGACCATGTCGCGCTTGTCCGGAGCGACCTCGGCCGGCATGAGGGGCAGGCGCAGGGTGGCCAGGCCGAAGGCCTCCATCACCTCCGGCGTGTCCTTCCCCTGGATGGCCAGGCCGTGCAGGATCTCGAGCGCGGCCTCGGGGCTGCCGGAGCGATTCACGAGCAGGGCGAGCTGGAAGGCGGCCACCGAGCGTACGGCCGGGCTGGGAACGCCGAGCGCCCGGGCCTGCTGCAGCCCGGCCAGCGCGGCGTCGTAGTCGCCCAGGCGCACGTCGCAGAGCGCGGCGAGGGCCCGAGCCACGCCGTCCTGGGGGCGGACCGCGATCACGAGGCGAAACCTCTCGCGCGCTTCCGCGAAGCGATCGAGGTCGTAGAGCAGCGTGGCCAGGGCCCATTGCCCCTCGGTCCAGCCCGGCTTGAGCGCGAGCGCCTTGCCGTAGAGTCCCGCCGCTTCGTCCAGGCGGCCGGCTTCGCGCGCGGCCGCGGCCTGGGCGGCGAGCCGGTCGAACGACGAGGCGGGGGAGCGGGTAATCGGCCGGGCCGGGGGCGGCGTCGCCGGCGGCCCGGCGGAGGCGGTCATGACGGAGAGGACGACAGCGGACGCCACCGCCAGCGCGACCCGGCGTGGCCCCGCGGACCTCATGGCCGGGGGCTCGGCGGATCGGCGCCGGGGCCGGCGCCCGGGGTGGTCTGGCCCCGGTAGGCGGGGCCGAGGTCGTCGGCGGCGCCCGGCTCCTTCGCCTGCTGCTCCGCCCGCAGCTTCTCCGCGATGTCGCGATGGAGGTCGCCCCGCTCCTTGTCCTTGCGGCGGTAGTAGGCGGTGGCGAGCAGGACGTGGGCCTGGCGGTAGCTCGGCACCTGGGCGACCACGCTCTCGAGCGCGGCCTGCGCCTCCTCCACCCGCCCGGCGGCCAGGTCGAGGGCGCCCAGCGCGTAGAGGGCGGCGGGGTCCTGCGGCCGCAGGCGGGTGGCGCGCTTGAGGTATTCGGAGGCCTCGTCGAGCTGGCCGGCGTCCTTCAGGAACATGCCGACGTAGACGCTCGAGTCGAAGTCGTTGGGGTTCTTCGCGAGCTCCTTGCGGAATTCCGCCATCGCGTCGTCGCGGCGCCCCACGCCCATCAGCGCGCGTCCGAGCAGGGAATGCACGGTAGGCAAGTCCGCGTCGAGGGTCAGCGCCCGCTCGAGCTCGGGCAGGGCCGCCTTGTTGTCGCCTTTCCGGAGCTGGGCCACGCCCAGCAGCAGGTGCGCCTCCGCGGTGTCCCCTCCGCGGAACAGGCGGTCCACGTAGGCCTGGCCGCGCTGGAGCTCGTTGCGGCGCAGGAGCGCGTTCCCGAGGAGGTAGGCGAAGAGCCGGTCGTCGCCGAACTCCTTCTCGCGCGGGGAGAGCAGCGCGACCACCCCCGCGTCGTCACCCATGCGCGAGCGGCAGTCGGCCAGCAGGAGGACGGCATTGCGGTTGGTCGGGTCCTGCGCGACCACCCGCTCCAGCTCCTCCGCCGCCTCGGGGATGGGGGCCGCCTTGTAGAGGGCGAGGGCGAGGTTGAACCGCACCTGGGCCTGATCGGGGACCTTGGCCAGGACGGCGCGGTAGCTCTCGATCGCCTCCGCGTAGCGCCCAAGGCGGGCGTAGGCGGCCCCCAGGTTCGAGCGGGCGTCGACCCGGTCGGGGTCCTTCTCGAGCGCGGCCTGGTAGGCCTCGATCGCGCCCACGACGTCCCCCGCCTGGTGGAGCTGCACGCCCTTGGCGAACAGCGCGTCGGCGTCCAGGCCCTGCGCGGCCGCGACTCGCGAGAGGCAGAGGGCGGCGAGGAGGACGCGAAGGGCGGCGAGGATTCCCCGAGTCATGGGAGCGGTGCGACCCGCCGAGTATATCCGTTCAAGACGAAGGGGGAAGGCCGCCGGGCCTTCCCCCTTGCCCGTCTCTTCGCGACGTCTAGAAGAAGAACCGCAGCGCCAGCTCGACCACGCGGTGGCCGCGCTTGGTGAGGATCTTGCCGAAGTTCTGGATCGTGTTGTCCGTGAACTTGTAGCCCTTGGTCGGATCGCAGACGTCGGCGGTACCGCCGTTGCCGTTGGGCACGCCGGTCAAGCGGACGTTGCAGGTGGTCGCGAGGTTGAGGTCGAAGTCGTTCAGGCCGTTCACGCGGTACACGGGATAGGCCTGGTTGAAGAGGTTGAAGGCCCCGACCCGGAGCTGCAGGCGCCGATCCCCGCCCATCTTGATGTCCTTGAACACCGTGATGTCGTGGAAGTTGCGCGACGGCGTCCGCATGTCGAACGGCGCGATGAAGGGGCCGGTCTGGCCGAACCCCGGGATCCCGATGCAGTTGATGTCCAGGATCTTGTCGCCGACCTTGCCGCTCCCGCTCAGCCGCGGATCGCAGGTGTAGGTCGGCGTGATGTCGCCGGGCCCCTGGTCGCCGCCGGTGGCGTCGAAGTTGGCGTGGTCGTGCGTGCCGAACCAGGCGCGCGCGGCCCCGTCCTGGTTGAGGTCGCCGTTGTTGAACCCGAGCCGGATGGGCTGCCCGCTCGAGTAGGTCGAGACGCCGGACAGGTTCCAGCCGTTGAGGAGCGCGGCCTTGGCGCCGCCCTGGGCGGGATCGCCCAGACGCCACGTCCAGGAGAAGGTCGCCTGGTGCCGGCGGTCGCTGGGGAGGTAGCCGTAGTTCCTCGTGCCGGGGTCGAACGGATCGAGGGTGCCGAAGTCGGCGGTGACCGTGCCCTTCGACTTGGAGAACGTGTAGGAGGCGAGGTAGGTGAACTTGCCGATCGACTTGCTCAGCGTGGCCTGGAGGCCGTTGTAGTTCGAGGTGCCGACGTTCTCCAGGTAGAACAGGTTGCCGTAGGCCGGGAAGGGCCGCATCGCGTTGACCACGGACGAGTCCAGGGCCATGCGCGCCAGCGGCGTCGGGTAGGCCGCGTTGAGCCCGCCGTCCACGATGCTGTTGATGTTCTGGCGGGCGGCCAGGTTGCGGCCGAAGTTGCCGACGTATCCCACTTCCAGCGTGTGGTTCCACGGGATCCGGCGGGCGATCGAGGCGCTCACCTGGTAGTACTTCGGCCAGTTGAGGTTGTTCGGGTTGACCGAGTTGAGATCGCCCGGCGTGGCGCCCTGGCTGAGCGGGTCGATCTTCCCGATGTTGGCGTAGGTCAGACCCTGGCCGTTGTTGAAGTCCTGGAAGGTGCCGGCGTCCAGGGTCGTGTTGTAGGCGTTGGGCGGGAGCTTGATGACGTCGTACTGCGCGTTGCCCTGCTCGCGATTGTAGAAGATCCCGCCGCCGCCGCGGACGGTCGTCTTGGCGTTGCCGGTGACGTCCCACGCGAAGTTGACGCGGGGCATCCACAGGAAAGGCCGCGTGTCGGTCAGGTTGCGGTCCACCTGGCCCGTCTTCACGTAGGCCCAGCCGTTCGCGATCTTGTTGGGCCCGAGCAGGTACCCCTTGCTGGGGTCGTAGTCCTCGGGCAGGAACACGCCGCCGATGTCGTTGGTCTCGACGCTGTTGCTCCACCGCCCGACGCGCAGGCCGTACTCCAGGGTCAGGTTGCGTTTGACCTTCCAGGAATCCTGGATGAAGCCCTCGAGGTTCCAGGCCACGAAGTTGCCGACCGCCGAGGGCTGACCCACACCGGCCTGGGCCGGACGTCCCACGAGCAGGTCGCCGAAGTCGTTGCCCGTGCTGCCGTTGCCCCAGGGCGCGAAGTTGAGCTGGATGTTGTTCTGGAGCTGGAAGTTCTGCTGCTTGTACTGGCGCTCCACGAAGCCGCCGACCTTCATGGCGTGGGTGTTCATGACCTTCGTGAACGCGTCGCCCCCGCGGAGGAAGCCGTTGTACGAGAAGATGTCGTTGACGTCCTGCGCCGACCACAGGCTGTTCTCGCCGTTGAACTCCATCACGAGGTCCGGCACGAGCCCCGACCCGCCGAACGGGTTCTGGAGGGCGGTGGCGCCGATGGTCGAGAGCTGCATCTTCGAGGGGTCGGCATAGACGTTGTCGTTCTTGAGGCGGCTCCAGGTGAAGATGAACTCGTTGGTGGCGGTGGGGGAGAGGACGGCGGTCAGGTTGAAGACCGCGGAGCTCCCCTTGGAGTTGCCGTTGATCGGGGAGGGCAGCTCGATGTTCCCGGGCCCCCACCACAGCCCCCGCGCGTTCTGGTTGATCTCCGAGTCGCGGGCCAGGCGGACGTAGGTGCGGACGCTGTCGCTGATGTTGTAGTCGAGGCGCACCACGCCCTGATTGCGGTTGGCGTCGACCAGCGGGTT
>JBGPBV010000265.1:0-4467 GCA_041481445.1 Vicinamibacteria bacterium | reverse complement strand
GTGTGGAGGTCCCAGACGCTCATGGTCGCGACCTCGTCCGGTCCCGTCTGCCAGAGATAGAGGAGCTTGCGGCCCACGCTCGGGTCCTTGCTGTCCGCGATCCCGGCGATCTGGAAGTCCGCGCCTTCGCGGCGGTTGAGCACGACGACGGGGACCTGCTTCTTCTTGAGGGCGGCCACGAGATAGGTCTCGAAGCCGTTGTCGTAGGGCGCGACATACACCTTCGCGTCCGCGGGGAGCCTCCTCGGCCCTTCGGCGGGCGAGGAGCTGGCGGCGGGAGGCGCGGCCTCGGGGGAGGGGGACGGCGGGGCCTGCTCGGGAGCCCCCGCTCCCGCCACGAGGCCCACGGCGATCGAGAGAAGGAGCCGGCCCACCAAGCGCACCTCCGCGAAGGAGGTCGATTGTATCGCGGCCGCCGCCCCCGACTGGCCACTTGAGGTCCGGGAAAACGGCGCTATGATTCGCCTCGCGTCAAACCTCCCGAGGAGACTCCTGCCATCATGAGATTCCGGGTCAAGCACCCAAACGGTGCGGAGGAAGAGGTCGATCTCGAGGGCTCGGCCATCCTCGGGCGCGACGCCGCCTGCAACGTCGTGCTCAAGGACCCGCGCTGCTCGCGGCGGCACGCGGCCATCGAGGACACCGCGAGCGGCACCATCGTCCGCGACCTCGAGAGCGCGAACGGCGTCTTCGTGAACGGCCGCAAGATCGCCGCCCACGCCTTGAAAGTGGGAGACGTGATCCGCATCGGCGAGGCGCAGCTCACCGTCCTCCCCGGAGACGCCCCGGGCACCATGGCCATGGGAGCGGAGGAGATGGCGAGCATGACGGCGGCGGCCAAGGCGGCGGCGGGGGGCACGATGGCCGCCCCGGCCGCCCCTGTCCCCGCGCCGCCGGTGGCCGAGGTCGCAATGCCGGCGGCGGCTCCGCCGGCGGTCGCTCCGCCTCCACCCGTTCCCCCTCCCGCTGCCCCCGCGCCACCGCCGGTGAAGCCGGCGCCTCCGGCCGAGGCCGCTCGTCCCATGGAGCCAGCGCCTCAGCCCGCGCCACCCCCGTCGGAGGCGCGTCCCGCGGCGCACGTGGAGACGCCGGCCCCGGCGCCGGATCGCCGTCCGACGGGCCCGATCACCCGTCCGCTCACCGTGACGCTCCTCGCCCTGCTCTGGCTGCTGGGCGTGGTGCTCTATCCGGGTGGAGCGCTGGCCCTCGTCCTGGCCGGAGCCGTCCACGGCACCTTTGCCGTCATCGTGGTCACGATGGGCCTCCTGCTCGGCGCGGTCGGCCTTCTCACGGCCTTCGGCCTCTTCCGGCTGGCCGCCTGGGGCCGGTTCCTCCAGCTGGCCTTCGCGATGCTCGGGCTCTTCGGCCCGTTCTTCATCGCCGCCGCGATCATCCTGATGTACATGCTGCGCGAGGACGTCACCATCCTCTTCTCCGGCCGCCGCGACCTGAAGGACCTCACGGCCCACCAGGCCCAGGTCGTCAGCCAGGGACGGCCCGAAGCCAGGTTCGCGGGCGCCATCCTGGGCACCGTCGTCCTCTCCTCCGTCACCCTCGGCCTCTTCACCTATACCGCGCGCCACAACGCGTCCACGGAAAGCGCGCTCTCCAACGAGATGGGCGCGATCGCGCAGATGCGGGCGGTGATGACGGCCCAGCAGGCGTTCCGGACCGGCACCTGCGGTGCCGGGTACGCGGACTGGGAGGGCCTCACCCGTCCGCAGTCCGTCTCCGGCTTTCCGTCCGGGGTGGTTCCGTTCCTCAAGGCGGAGTCGGCGCCGGTGCAGGCGTCGGGCTACCAGTTCGAGCTCTCGACGCGCGACCCGCTTCCGGCCATGGACGGTTGCCCGGGCCGGATGTTCGCGAGCTACGCGTACGCTGCCCGGCCGACCTCGGGCCAGGGCCGCTTCTTCATGGCCGGCCCCGACCGCGTCATCCACGGCGCCGAGGGCCGCCGGGCGACGCCGGACGACCCGCCCGTCCACTACTGACGCCGGGTGGAGGCCCCTCGCGGCTCAGTCCCACACGGTGGGATCGAGACCGAGGGCGACCCGTCCGATGTAGTCGAACGCCTCGTTGGGCGAGAACGGCTGCATGAAGGATCCCGCCCGGACGTCCCGGTAGAGGCGGGAGAGCGGGTTCCGGGAGAGGTAGGCCCCACCGCCGGACGCCGTGAGCGCGTGGTCCACGACGTCGACGGCCTTGCGCGTGACGAACGTCTTGCAGCACTGGAAGTCCTTCATCAGCTCGTGCAGCTCGCCCATCGGGCATCCCCCCGAGCGATGCGTGCGGAAGTAGTCGTCGCAGGCGGCGGCCGTGCGGCCGACCAGCGCCCGGGCCGCGGCGAGGTCGATCTCGATCTCGGCGATCGTGTGCCGGACGGACGGACGGTCCGCGGGAGGGCGGCCCTGCGTCCCCCGCTTCTGCCCGGTGGCGGCGGCCACGGCCAGGTCGCGCGCCGCCTCCGCGATCCCGAGGAACGCCGACACGAGGCCCAGGGTGATCACGATGTTGCCGGCCAGGTAGGCCTCGTTCCACTCGCCCCAGGGACCGAGCACGGCCACCGCGAAGCCGGGCAGCCGGCATTCCTTGAAGACGACGTCGTTGCTCCCGGAGGCGCGCATGCCGAGCGCGTCCCAGTTGTCCTGGACGGTGACGCCGGGCACGAAGCGGGGTACGGTGGCGATCGCGAAGCGCGGTCCTTCCTCCGACTCCACCCGGCACGTGACCTGGAAGACCTGCGCGGCCGGGGACAGCGTCCCGAAGAGCTTGTGGCCGTTCAGGACCCACCCGCCGGGGCCGCCCTTGGCCTCCGAGCGGGGATGGAGGATGTCCGTGCCCGGCTCCGCCACCGCGGAGGCCATCAGCAGGTGCCGCTCCCCGATCTGCCGCAGGTAGCCGGTGAGCGCCTCCACGTGAGGGCCCGGTCCGCTCTCGCGCATCGAGCGCCAGTGCCAGGCCAGGAGCCACACCTGGGAGACGTGCATGTTCACGGCGAGGGCGGCGGACCCGTCGCCGCGGCCCACGCGGTTGATCCCGGCCACGAAGTCGTGGACGGACTCCACGCCCAGGCCGCCCAGGTCCTCGGGCACACAGGCGGCAAGGAGGCCGCTGTCCTGCATGGCATGGAAGGCGCCGGAGGGGAACTCGGCATCGCGGTCTCTCTCCGCGGCGGAGGCGGCCAGCTCCGCGGCGTGCCGCTCGGCCAGGGCGACGAAGCGCCGGCCGGGCTCGGTCAGGGGCTCGAGGGCCAAGGTCACGGTTCCCTCCCCTCAGTCCGCGTCCGGTCGGCCGGCCAGGCGCAGGCCGCCCAGGAAGCCCACCGCCGCTCCGCTGAAGCTGGCGATCCCGACGCAGACCAGGGTCCGCGAGAGGTCCCAGGGAAAGGGCATCATCTGCGAGAGGCCGAGCGTGACCACCACGCCGAACGTGGCCGCCACCAGGCCGCTCGTCAGCACGCCCGCGAACATCCCAATGCTGCTCATCACCCTTCTCCCTTCAGAGCGTGGCCCCCGAGTTGGTCCAGCTCACCAGCTCCGAGAGCACCCGCATGCCGTCGTGCGGCATGCCGGGGTAGGCCCGCTCGCACTCGCCGAGCGGAAAGATGTTGCTGACGCCGGCTGCGGCCAGCGGATCGCGCAACCGCGCCACCGCCCGGTCCGGGAATACCCCGGTGGCGGCCACGGCCGCGGACAGGAGGGGGACGACGTCCTCCAGGCGGTCCACGCGCCGCACCACCACGAGCCGCGACATCGGATGCAGGGACAGGTCGACCGCGCCCGGCATGTACACCACCGCGGAGCCGATCTCGCCGCCCGTGGTGTTCTGGAACCAGGTGCCGCCCACCCACTCCCCCCGGCGCAGGAGGCGCAGCCGTCCCTGGGCCGCCCGCGGGAGCGGGCGCCGCCGCCGCTCGTCCCAGCGGGCCAGGGAGCGCGCCACGGCGCGCGCGTACGCGAGCGCGCCGCTCTCGTCGGCCTCGACGTAGTGGACGAGCGAAGCCGTGCAGGCCTGCTGCTCCCAGACGAGGGTGTCGACGGTGGCGCGGGCCGCGACCTCGTCCAACTCCGCCGCGAAGGCCTCCCTTCCGATCAGGCTGACGCCGTAGCGAGGGTTGAGGGCCACCGTCTTGGTCAGGGGGGCGCGCTGGCGGACGCTCCGCACCGTCTCCGCCGATCCCCACACCACCACGCGATCGAACGCGCCCGGAGCGAGCAGGACGTCCTCGATCTCCCGGTCGCCTCCCGGCCAGTACAGGAGCGACGTGTGGCGGGTGATCGGATGGTGGGGATCGACGGCACGCATCCCGGCCGCGACCACCGCCCCCACCAGGCACGCTTCCGCCGGGCTCTTGACCACGCAGGCGCCCTTGGTCACGAAGCCGCGCAGGAACGAGACGAGGGGCAGGAGCGGCGAGTTCCCGGCCGTCACGTGGAGCTGCCGCGTCGGTACGGCACGCAGGCTGGG
>JBGPBV010000264.1:0-4599 GCA_041481445.1 Vicinamibacteria bacterium | reverse complement strand
CCTCCGGCGGGAACCCTCGGCGGCGCAGGCCGGAGATGGTCGGCATGCGCGGGTCGTCCCAGCCGCGCACGCGGCCCTCGTTCACCAGCCGGAGCAGGAAGCGCTTGGAGAGGACGGTGAAGGTGAGGTTCAGGCGCGCGAACTCGTACTGCCGGGGCCGCGAGGGTACGGGCAGGTGCTCGATGAACCAGTCGTAGAGCGGACGGTGGTCCTCGAACTCCAGCGTGCACAGCGAGTGCGTGATGCCCTCGATGGCGTCGGACTGGCCGTGCGCGTAGTCGTAGCTCGGGTAGACGCACCACTTGTCGCCAGTCATGGGATGGGAGGCGTGCAGGATGCGGTACATGACCGGGTCGCGCAGGTTGATGTTGGGCGCGGCCATGTCGATCTTCGCGCGCAGCACGCGTGCGCCGTCCGGGAACTCGCCCGCCCGCATGCGCCGGAAGAGGTCGAGGTTCTCCTCGACGGTGCGCGTGCGGAACGGGCTTTCCGTGCCCGCCTCGGTCAGGGTCCCGCGGTGCTCGCGGATCTGGTCCGCGGTCAGGTCGTCGACGTAGGCGAGCCCCTTCTCGATGAGCAGCACCGCCCACTCGTAGAGCCGGTCGAAGTAGTCGGACGCGTGGTAGAGGTGCTCGCCCCAGTCGAAGCCCAGCCAGCGCACGTCCGCCTTGATGGAGTCGATGTACTCCTGCTCCTCCTTGGTCGGGTTGGTGTCGTCGAAGCGCAGGTGGGTCCGCCCGCCGAACTCCCGGGCCACCCCGAAGTTCAGGCAGATCGACTTGGCATGGCCGACGTGCAGGTAGCCGTTGGGCTCGGGCGGGAAGCGGGTCACGATCGTCTGGTGCTTGCCGGTGCGGACGTCCTCCGCCACGATCTCGCGGATGAAGTCGAGGGTCTCGGCAGGGGCGGGCTCGGGCGAGTTGGTCATCCTTGTCCTTTTGATGCGACCTTCAGGGGCGGAGCAGCGGCGGCGTCGCTCTTGAGCACGTCGGCCGCGCGCCGAAGGCGGCGCCGCACGATCTCCTTCCCCAGCACGGCCAGGGTGTCGAACAGGGGCGGGGTGGCCGCGCGCCCGGTGGCGGCCACGCGCACGGTCATGAACACGTCCTTCGCGCTCCAGCCCGACGCGTCGGCGAAGGCGCGCAAGGCGGCCTCGACCTGGGCCGCGTCCCACTCGAGCAGCGGATCGACCCGCTCCTCCAGGATCGCCAGCAGCGCCCGGGCCGTCTCCAGGGCCGCGCGCCCCTTGGGCACGAGCTGCTTGAGCGCCTCCGCGTCGTAGGAGACCTCGCCCGCGAAGAAGAAGTACCCGTAGTCGAAGAAGCCCTCCAGGGTGTCGATGCGCTCCTGCACCAGCGCGAGCACGCGCCGGAGGTAGTCGTCGGAGAGGAGGTGGCCGCGCAGCCGGCCCAGCAGCTCCTCGGGTGACATCTTCCGGAGGTACTTGCCGTTGAGCCAGGCCAGCTTCTGGGGGTCGAACACCGGAGAGCCGAGCGAGATCTTCTCGAGCGAGAAGCCGGCCACGAACTCGTCGAGGGTGAACTCCTCCCGATCGCTCGCCATCACGCCGCCCATGAGGGCCAGGTAGTTCACGAGCGCCTCCGGGAAGAACCCGGCGCGCCGGTAGTGGTTGAGGCTGACCGGGTTCTTGCGCTTCGAGATCTTGGACTTGTCCGCGTTGCGCAGGAGGGGCAGGTGGCAGAAGACCGGCATCTCCCAGCCGAACGAGCGATAGAGCTGGACGTGCTTGGGGAGGGACGAGAGCCACTCCTCGGCCCGGATGACGTGCGTGATCTCCATCAGGTGGTCGTCGACGACGTTGGCCAGGTGGTAGGTCGGGAAGCCGTCGCTCTTGAGCAGGACCTGGTCGTCCATCTGCGACCGCTCGAAGCGGATGTCGCCGCGCAGGAGGTCCTGGACCACCATCGACTCGTCCGCGGGCATGGCCAGGCGGACCACGGCCGGCTCGCCGGCCGCGCGGCGGCGCCCGGCCTCCGCGGGATCGAGCGTGCGGCAGCGTCCGTCGTAGCCCAGCGGCCGCTTCTTCTCGCGCTGCTCCGCCCGCAGCGCGTCCAGGCGCTCCGGCGTGCAGAAGCAGAGGTAGGCGGTTCCCCGCCGGACGAGCTCCTCCGCCTGCGCGCGATAGATCTCGGACCGCTCGCTCTGGCGATAGGGGCCGTGGGGGCCGCCCACGTCCGGTCCCTCGTCCCACTCGAGGCCCAGCCAGCGCAGGGCCTCGAAGATCATCCGCTCGCTGGCGGGATGGCTGCGCTGGCGGTCGGTGTCCTCGATCCGCAGGAGGAACTGGCCGCCCTTCTGTCGCGCGAGCGCGTAGTTGAAGAGGGCGACGTAGGCGGTGCCGACATGGGGGTCGCCGGTGGGCGACGGGGCGATGCGTGTGCGGACCGACATTCTCTCGGGACGGTCTCCTGCCCGCGGTGGCGCGAGTGGACGAAAACGTGAACTATACCACCCGCGGGTCCTGGCCCGATCCCGGTCAGCGCCTCTGGACGGTGACCGGCCGGTCGAGCTGGAGCGTGAAGACGGTGCCTTCCGGCAGCTCGACGTCGTCACCGGTGGCCGTGATCGCCCCGCCGGCGCCGCCCAGGAGCACGCCCACGATCGCGCCCTTGCTGCCTCCGATCACGGCGCCCAGGATGCCGCCCAGCGCGGCCCCGATCGCTCCGTGCTTCACGGTGTCGCCCTTATGGTCGACGTCTTCGCTCACGTGCACCACGCGGGTGGCGATGTCCACCGTCTGGCCGCTGGAGAGGAGGAGGCGGTCGAAGGACACGGTCAGCTTCCCGCCGTGCAGCGGCTTCTGGGCGCGCTCGGCCTGGGTGACCGTCCCCATCACGCGGGTCCCCGCCGGCCCCAGCGTGCGGTTGTCCACGTACAGCGGGCGGGCCAGGGTCGCCTCCACCCGGTCCTCGACGCGGGCCGTACGCGACGAGAGCGGTTGCGCGAGGCGGACGACGAGCTCGGTCCCCTCGGGGAGGGTCATGCTCGTCCCCGTCCAGCGCCGGTCGAGCGCGTTGTCGACGTCGCTCTGCAGGGTGGCGATGCGGTCGCGCACGCGGTTCACCTCGTCGACGGAGACGCCCAGGTTCCGGTCGTCACGCCGGCCTCGCTCCATGTCGTCCCGGAGCTGCGTGAGGTCCTGGCGCAGGTCGTCCGAGCGCTTCTGGAACTCGCGATACCGCGGGTGGCTCGTGGGCACGGTGGCCAGGGTGTCCTCGAGCACCGCGAGGTCGTCCTGTAGCCGCTGCACGTCGTAATAGCTCGCGTACGTCGTCTGGAAGGCGTGTGTCGGCGGCGTGGCGACCACGAGCGCCGTTATCAAGAATGCAAAGACGGAAAGAACTCTCTTCATCGGTATTGGTCTCCCTCGGGGCAGGCCCCGGGGCGCCGTAAGGGGCCTGCCCTCCGAAGGAGCAAGAACCGCGCCAGCTGCGGTCGCGATCTACTGGACCTTGACCTCGTCCGCGGCCACGCGGCAGACCCCGCCGGACATGCCGAGCCCGGTGCCGGAGACGTGCACGCGCCAGCCGACCTGGAGCTGCGAGAACGTGTAGGTCGTGTTTCCCTTGCGGATGGGCGTGGACCCGCTGACCTCGCACGCGAACGGGCCCTTGCCCTGCTGGTTCACCGTGATCGTGGACGCGGACTTGGCCCCGATCGTCCCCTCGACCTGGACGTTCGCGCCGGTCGGGCACTGGCCGTTGCCGGGACCGCCGCCGATATCGCCGTTGTCGTCACCCTCGTCGCCCTGGAGCATGATCTCGTGGGCGAGAACGGGTTGCGTCGAGCCCTCCACCGCCAGCCAGGCCCCCTTGACGTGCACGCGGCGGCCCTCGGTGACGTCCTCGATGTTCCGCGCGCGGTTGCCCTCGCGCACCGAGGTCTCGCCCGGCCGCGCGACCACCGTGCGGCCATTGATGAGGAACCGGCTGTCGCCCGTCGGGTTGAGAGCGACGATCTGCGCGACGAGACCCTCGATCTCGACGTCGCCGTGCCCGATGCCGTTGCGCTGCTCCTCGAGCAGGACCACGCTCCCGCCCGAGACCTGGACGGTGAGCGTGATCTCCTGGTTCGGCTTCACCTCCGCAAAGGAGAGTCGGCCCAGCTCCGCCCCCCCGCTCGAGAACACGAGCGTGAACCCACCCTCGGGCAGCCCGCGCAGGGTGAAGGATCCGTCGCCACCCACGGTGGTCGAGATGGCGGGGTTCTCGAGGACGGAAACGGTCACGGTCGCGGCGCTGGTCGCGCCCGACGCCTCCCGGAGAAGGCCGGTTCCCTGCACGGTGCCTCGGACGACGACGCCGGAGGCGTCCGGGCCGGCCGGATTGCCGCCGCAGGCGACGAGGCCGGCCACGGCGAAGACCACCATGGCGAAGGCCAGTACGGCGTAACGGCGAGGTCGAGATCCGAGCATGAGCACACCTCCCCGGGTTCAACCCTTCGACCGTATCCGGCCCGGGTCCCCCCGATTAGGACCACGCTCACACGACGCCCACGGCGGCGTGACCTTCCACACCCGGGGGCCGCCGATCCTGCCTGTGGCCAGGATCACCGGCGCCGACGTATCCTGGGCTCGTG
>JBGPBV010000263.1:0-4650 GCA_041481445.1 Vicinamibacteria bacterium | reverse complement strand
GGTCCGGGGGTCCGGCACTCGCGCGACGGAATCGTCTACGGGCGGCGTGCCCAGAAAGCCGGTGGACCGGGAACTCGTCCTGGAACGACCTCGCCGCTGACTTCCGGCTGATCGAGCGGCCGCGGAACGGGCGGCCGTGGACGAGCTGATGAGAGGCACGGTGGGCGGCTGATGATGGGATTCTGCGACCGTGCGTCGGTTAAGCTTCTCCGGCGATGCGAACGGTCGTTATCCTGGCGCTGGCTCTCGTCATGCCGTCGGCCCGTGCCGCGACGTCCGACGATTCCGCGCACAAGGGCCATGGTGGTCGGGCGAAGGCCCCAGTGAACCGCGGCATGCCGACGCCGGCCGCGGACTACGAGGTGAGCGCCGGTCCTGGTGCCCGCGAGCTGCGTGTGGAGGTCCTGTTGCGACCCTCGTCCGGCGGCTTCATCTTCGAGGAGGGCCAGGGGCGCTACGCTCGCGATGTGGAGGCCGCCGACGCGTGGGGCGGGCCGTGGAAGCCGGCGGCGGTCGAGGATGACGCACTGATCGCGCCCGCCTGCGACCATGACTACTGCCGCGTGCGATACCGGTTCCTGCTCGCCGAGGCCGCGCGCAATTCCCGCCCGCGATCCGCGGAGTTCGAGCAGGGCGGCGCTTTGGTCGCCCCGCCTTCCACCTGGCTCGTGCGGCCGGCAGACCGGGGTGTTGGCTTCTACATCCTCCATGTCACGACGCCGCCCGGCCTCACGTTCGTCACCGGGCTCATCCCGATGGTGTTGGGGGGGACGCCCATTCTCTACCGGGCGGACCTCGCCGACCTCCCCGAAGCCCCGTACTCCGCGTTCGGGCCGTTCACGACCGAGCACGTGAAGGTCGAGGGCGGCGAGGTCGAGGTCGCGATCCTGCCCGGAGAGATCGGGCCCGACCGCGCCGCGATCGTGCGCTGGGTGGAGCGCGCGGCGGGCGACATCGCCGCCTACTACGGCCGCTACCCCGTCCCGCGCGCGCTCGTGATCGTGATCCCGGGCGGGCGGCGCGCCATCGGGTTCGGCACCACGATGGGCAACGGCGGGGCCTCGATCATGATCTGGGTGGGCTCGGGCGCGACCACCGCCGACCTCGCGCGCGACTGGGTGCTCACCCACGAGATGTCGCACCTCGCGCTCCCGAACCTGCCCCGGCGCCAGCACTGGATGGAGGAGGGCCTGGCCACCTACGTCGAGCCGATCGCCCGCGCCCGGCGCGGCCATCTCTCGACCGAGGAAGTCTGGTCCGACCTCGTGCGGCGCACACCCCAGGGGGTGCCCGGCCCCGGCGGCCTCGACGCCAGCCAGGGCTTCGGCGCGATCTACTGGGGGGGCGCGCTCTTCTGGCTGCTCGCGGACGTCGAGATCCGCGAGCGCACCGGGGAGCGGCGGTCGCTCGAAGACGCCCTGCGCGGCGTGCGCGACGCCGGAGGGAGCATCGCGGTGACCTGGCCCGTGGAGCGCGTCCTGGCCACGGCCGACCGCGCGGCCGGCCTCAGCGTGCTGCAGCCGCTCTACGACCGGTTGGCGCGCTCGGCGGGCGGGGTCGATCTCCCGTCGCTGTGGTCACGGCTCGGCATCGAGGACACGGGCGTGCTCCGCTTCCGCGACGACGCCCCCCTGGCCGCCATCCGGCGCGCGATCACCCACGACCGGCCGAAGACGGCGCTCTTCACTCCTCGGCCATGAACGGGTACCGGTAGTCCCGCGGCGGCGAGAAGGTCTCCTTGATCGTCCGTGCGCTGACCCAGCGGACGAGGTTGAGCTTGGAGCCGGCCTTGTCGTTCGTGCCCGACGCCCGCCCGCCCCCGAAGGGCTGCCGGCCGACCACCGCGCCCGTGGGCTTGTCGTTGATGTAGAAGTTGCCGGCGGCGTTGCGCAGGGCGGAGGTGGCCTCGCGCACCACGCGCCGGTCCTGCGCGAACACCGCGCCGGTCAGGGCGTAGGGAGAGGTCTGGTCGACGATGCGCAGCGTCTCCGCCCACTTCGCGTCGTCGTAGACGTGGGCGGTGACCACGGGCCCGAAGATCTCCTCGCCGAGGAGCCGATGTCCGGGGTCGTCCGTCTCGACCAGGGTGGGCTCGATGAACCAGCCCTTCTCGCCGCTGGCCCCCCCGCCATGGAGGATGCGCGCGGTCCGGCGCGCCTCGCCCAGGTACTCGCTGATCTTCTCGAAGGCCTTCTTGTCGATGACCGCGCCCATGAAGTTCCGGAAATCGGCCACGTCGCCCATCCGGATCTCGCGGAGGAGAGAGACGGTGCGGTCGCGCACCTCGTTCCAGAGGGAGCGGGGCACGTAGACGCGGCTGGCCGCCGAGCACTTCTGGCCCTGGTACTCGTACCCCCCGCGCGCGATCGCCACCGCCAACGCCTGGGGATCGGCGGAGGCGTGGGCCACGATGAAGTCCTTGCCTCCCGTCTCCCCGACGATGCGCGGGTACGAGCGGTAGCGCGACATGTTCGCCCCGATCGTCTTCCACATCGAGTTGAAGACGTCGGTCGAGCCCGTGAAGTGCACGCCGGCCAGGTCACGGTGGCCGAGCGCGGTCTCCGAGATCATGGCCGCGTTGCCGGGCACGAAGTTGATGACGCCCGGCGGCAGCCCCGCCTCCTGGAGCAGCCGGACCAGGTACCAGGCGGAGAGCGTCGCGGAGGAGGCCGGCTTCCAGACCACGGTGGCGCCCATGAGGGCGGGGGCGGTGGGGAGGTTGCCGCCGATGGCGGTGAAGTTGAACGGCGTGACCGCGTAGACGAACCCCTCGAGCGGCCGGTACTCGAGCTGGTTCCACATCGAGTGGTCGGAGACGGGCTGCTCGCCGTAGAGCTCCTGCGCGTAGTGCGGGTTGTAGCGCCAGAAGTCGACGAGCTCGCAGGCGGCGTCGATCTCGGACTGGAAGATCGTCTTGGACTGGCCGAGCATCGTGGCCGCGTTGAGGGTGGACCGCCAGGTGGTGGCCAGGAGCTCGGCCGCCTTGAGGAAGACGGCCGCGCGGTCCTCCCAGGACCAGGACGACCACTCGCGGTGCGCCTCCGCTGCCGCCGCGATCGCCTGCTCGACGTCCGGGCGCCGGGCATGGTGCCACTGGGCCAGAACGTGGCCGTGGTCGTGCGGCATCACCGCCGGGGTGGTCTCCCCCGTGCGCACCTCGCGCCCGCCGATGACCAGCGGGATCTCGATGCGCTCGGCCGACATCTCCTGCAGGCGCTTCTTGATCTCGGCCTTCTCCGGCGAGCCCGGCGCATAGGACTTGACCGGCTCGTTCTCGGGCGGCGGCACCCGGCGCGTGCCCCCGAACGCGGCGGGCGCGGAGGGCGGGCGGCGGTCGTCGTCGGGCTTGGGAGTGGTGTCGGGCACGGGCGGGCCTCCTCGGCCCATGCTACCTCCGGTCGGCCAGGACCGGATCGAGGAGGGCGCCCAGGGTGGCCAGCCGGTAGCCGCCGTCGGCCGGGTTGTGGTACCCGAGCGCGCGCTCTTCCGGCGTGAGCTGGGCGGCGTCCTTCATGGGCTCGAAGGCGTGCCCCTCGTGCCACTCGTTGAACGAGTTCACGTAGACGAGGAAGAACCCCTTGCGCCAGTTCGTGAGGGTGGGATCGGTCTGCACGCGCAGGGTGGCCTCGAAGGCGGAGGCGATCCGCTGGCGGCTCGCCTGCGCGGCGCGCTCGCGGTCGTCCGGGCGCGACCAGTCGATGGCGGAGGCGGGGGGCGGCGCCAGCTCGGGCGGGGAGTAGCAGGATCCTGGAAGGGCGTCGCGGTCGAGGATCCCGTCGAAGCCGGGGTTGATGTTGAACGAGAACACGAGGTCCTGGAGGGCGGCCCCGGCCGCGAAGCCGGGGTAGCGGTCGGGGGCGATGTAGTTGTCGAAGACGGTGATCCCGTCGAAGCCGGAGGCGACCGTCCGCGGGAAGTGCAGCGAGTCGGCCAGGAGCGTCACGTGGTCGAACTGGCCGCGCAGGGCCTCGCGCACCGCGTCGGTCTGGCTGCGCCATTGCGCGTCGCTCGTGTAGTTGGAGATCGGGCTCGTCTCCCCGTGGCAGTCCGTCGAGTCCGTGGGCAGGATGCAGGCGAACCCCTTGAACAGCGGGCCCTCCTTGCCGTCCGCGTTCTTGAGGAGGAGCAGGGCGTCGTAGCCGCGCTTCTCGCCGTACTCGCGGACGAGGTAGCGCACGTCGCTCGCGAACACCTTGCCCCGGTCGTCGCGGTAGGGCTCGAGGCAGAACGTCACCTTGATGTCGTGGGCGGCCATCACGTCCATGATGTCGTTCACCGGGGTGTCCGTGTAGTGGCCGATGCCCCACCAGCTCAAGGCGATCGCCCCCACGCCGCAGTCCGCGATCCAGCGCGCCTGCTGCTCGAGCACGCTGCGCGCGCGGGTGTCGTAGGCCCCCAGCCGCGGCACGTAGTTCGAGGAGAGGTCGAGGGGGGGATGGCGGTCGAGGTAGTCCCAGTGGAGGTAGTCCGGCGGTCCGCCGTACCAGGGATAGAAGTCGAAGATGAAGTGGCGGCGCAGGTCGGAGAAGCGCTGGGCCAGGGCGGGCAGGGCGGGGGGGGAGGGAACGGGGATGGCCGCCCGCCCCGCCGCCTCGGCCGTGCGGGCCCAGCTTCCGGCGAGGGCGGCCGCCGGCCAGGCCAGACCCGCGC
>JBGPBV010000262.1:0-4819 GCA_041481445.1 Vicinamibacteria bacterium | reverse complement strand
GCCCGCCTGGCGGGTCAGCGCCGGACCCGTCGTCGCCTCCCCCGTCCTCACCTCCGAGCTCGTCCTCGTCCCTTCGACGGACGGCCGGCTCCTGTTCATCGATCGCGTCCGCGGCCGGATCCTCCACAGCGTGACCATCGGGACGAGCGAGTGCTCGCCCACGCTGGCCGACGGTGTCCTGCACGTGGGCACCGACGACGGCCTGCTGCTCGGGATCGACGTGGCCACCGGCGGTGAGCGCTATCGGGCCCGTCTCGGCGGCCTCGTGCGGTCCTCTCCGCTACCGATCGCGGGCGGGGTGGTGGTGGTGGGGACGGTGGACGGCAAGGGCGGCGGGACGGTGGTGGCGGTGGACGCGAAGGGCAAGACGCTGTGGACGCGCAAGGTCGGCGCCGTGTTCTCGTCGCCGGCCCTGGCCAAAGGACGGGTCCTGTGCGGGAGCGACGACGGCTCGTTGCACGCGCTGGACGGCGCCACGGGCGCGGTGGCGTGGTCGGTCAAGATGGGCGCGAAGGTCCGCGCCACCCCCGCCATCGCCGGGGAGATGGCCGTCATCGGCGCCTTCGACGGGCGCGTGGCCGCCATCCGGCTGGCCGATGCCAGCGAGGCCTGGAGCTGCGCCGTCGGCCACGCCGTGTACTCGTCCGCGTGCCTCGCCTCCGGCGACCTCGTCGTGGTCGGCTGCCACGAGGGCCACCTGCACGGGATCGACCTCGGCACCGGCGCGCCGCGGTTCGAGACGAGCACGCGCGGTCCGGTGGTGTCTTCGCCCGCGGCCGCGGGCGCCTTCGTCATCGCCGCCTCCACCGACGGCGCCCTCTACCTGCTCGACCAGGCCGGGAAGGTCCTCGATCGCCAGCTCCTGGCCGCGGGAGGGATCCAGTCCTCGCCCGCCCTCGACGGCGGCGACGTCGTCGTGGGCAGCGCGGAGGGAGTGCACCTCTTGAGGATGGAGTCGTGAAGCAGCTCCGGCTCCCGGCCTGGCTGCAGAACGGTGTCCTCGAGCGCTATCACGCGGGCGCCTCGCACCTGTTCCTCCTGCACGGCAACGTGCGCGACGTCCATCCCTTCGGCCCCGACTTCGTGCCCCTCGCGGAAGGGCTGCGCCGCCTGGCCGCACGGCGGCCGATCGCGGTCGCCTACGACGTCTCCTCCGGCCTCGTGTTCCCGGACGGCGACCGCGAGAAGGCCTTCCGCAAGGCGCTGGGCCTGAAGGGAGCGCTGCCCGCCGACCCCGCGCGGGCGCTGGTGGTGCTGGACGCCCTCGTGGGCTCCGACCGCGTGAGCGCCGAGTCCGTGGCCGTCATGATCGACTACGCGCACACGCTCGCCCCCGCCGACGGCGCGGGCGCGGCCGAGCGCCAGAACATCACGACCTTCGCCCGCTGGGCCTCCGATCCCGCGGTGGCGGCGCGCCGTCCGCTGATCGTGCTCGTCGCGCCCTCCGCGGCGGAGGTCTCGCCGGAGGTCTACGCGGGAGCGGCGGGGGCGGAGGTGGTGGCCGCCCCACGTCCGGACCTCGAGGCGCGCGCCGACTTCGCCCGCGACCTGCAGCGCCGGATCCCCGAGGTCACCTGGGGGCTCGGCCCCGACGAGCTGGCCGCGCAGACGGGCGGCCTCTCCCTCGTCCAGATCGAGGACATCGTGCAGCGCGCGCGGGGCGGCGGGGCCACCCTCGCCCGCGAGGCGATCGTCGAGCGGAAGATCGACCTCCTGCGCGAGGAGTACGGCGACGTGCTCGAGATCCTCAGCCCGCGCCACGGCCTGGAGGCCGTGGGCGGCCTCGACCACGCCACCCGCGAGCTGCGGGAGGTGGCCGACATCATGCGACGCGGGCTCACCTCCGCCGCGCCCCTCGGCATCATCCTCATGGGCCCGCCGGGCACCGGGAAGACCTACCTCGCGGAGTGCTTCGCCAAGGAATGCGGGATGCTGTGCGTGCGCTTCCGCCCGCTGCGCGGCATGTACGTGGGGCAGTCCGAGCGCAACCAGGAGAAGGCCTTCGCGGCCATCCGCGCCCTGGCCCCCGTGGTCGTGATCGTGGACGAGTCCGACCAGGCGGAGGGAGGCAACCGCGATTCGGGCGGCGGCGGCGACTCCGGCGTGGCCGAGCGCATGCGCGCCTCGTCCTTCAATTTCTGGGCGGACAACGCCCTGCGCGGCCGCGTGCTGCGCATCGACAGCACGAACCGCGTGGACCTCATCGACTCCGCCATGCGCCGCTCCGGACGCACCGACATCAAGATCCCGATCCTGATGCCGGACGAGGTCTCGCGGCGGCAGATCTTCGAGGTGGTCGCCAAGAAGCACAAGCTGCCCACCGCCATCACCGACTTCACGCCGTTCGCGCGCCGCACCCCGGGGTTCACGGGCAGCGACATCGAGCTGGCCCTCACCACCGCCTACCGGTTCGCGCTGCGCGACGGCGCCCCCACCGTCACCGACGCCCACCTGACGGCGGCCCTGGACGACTTCATCCCCGAGTCGCGCGACCAGGCCGCCATCGACCACATGACGCTGCTCGCGCTCGACGAGTGCCGGAACCGGCGGCTGCTTCCCGGCAACGCGGACGCCATCCGGCGCGAGATCGAGGCCCGCCGGGCCGCGCGCACGGCCTGACCGGGAGCGCCCTGGCGACCCGCGCCGCCACCATCGTCCTCGTCGTCCTCTCGACCGTCGCGCTCGTGGCGCTCGGGTGGACGTTCGCGCGGCGCCTGGCCTATCCGTACGACCTCGAGTGGATGGAGGGCGCGATGCTGCTGCACGCCCTCCGCCTCCGACAGGGCCTGCCCCTGTACGCGCCGCCGTCGCTCGCGTTCTCGTCCTTCGCCTACGTCCCCCTGCAGCCCGCGATCGTGGCCGCGGTCTCGGTGCCCGTGGGCCTCGGCTACGCGACCGGCCGCGCGGTCTCGATCGCCGGGTACCTGCTGGCCCTCGGTTGCGCGTACGGCTTCCTGCGCGAGACGGAGACGCCGCGGCCCCTGGCCCTCGGCGGCCTGGCCGTCTCCGCGGCCGCGTTCGCCCCCTGCGGAGCCTGGTACGACCTGGTCCGCATCGACAGCCTGTGGCTGGGCCTGATGGCGGCGGCGTTGTGGGCGGCCTGGCGGGCCCGCGATTCGACGCGCGCGGCCGTCGTCGCCGGACTGCTGCTCGCGGCCGCGCTGTTCACGAAGCAGACGGCCCTCCCCTTCATCGGGATCGCGCTCCTCCTGCTGCTCGTGGCCCACCCGCGCCGGGCGGTGATCGCGGGCGCCACCATGGGCGCGGCGGCCCTGGCCGCCGGCCTCGCCCTCCAGCGCGCCACCGGCGGATGGTTCTGGACCTACGCGTTCGGCCTGCACCAGCGGCACGATTTCGATCCCTGGCTGGGGTACGTGCTCGCGCCCTTGCGCGTCGCGCTGATCCTGGGCCCGGCCCTCGCCCTCGTCCCCTGGGTGCTCCGCGCCCCCGGAGGCCGCCTCGACCGCACGGTCGTGGCGGTGCTCGGGATATTCGCGGCCGCCATGGTGGCGACCATCCGCGGGGCGGGGCCGCCCTGGGGCTACGCGAACACCTTCATCCCGGCGGCCTTCTTCGGCGGCGTCCTCCTCGCGCTGGCCGCCGCGCGCGTGGCCCGGCGCGAAGGGCGCGCGGCCCTGGCCGCCGCCACCCTGATGGCGCTCTCCGTCGCGGGGGCGCCGGGCGGCTTCGTGTGGGCGGCGGACCGCCTGTGGCCGGGCGCGGGCCTGGCCCTGCCGACGGGATACGACCCGCGCGCCTACGTGCCCACCGAGGCCGACCGCGGGCGGGGCGACGCGCTCGTGGCCCGGCTGCGCGCGACGCCGGGCGCGGTGTTCGTGCCGTTCCACCCGTTCTACGCGTGGCGCGCGGGCAAGACGCCCACCCTCCACGCCATGAACCTGGCCGACCTCAACGCGATCCCGGGGCTGGGCACGCCCCGCGACGTCGTGGAGGCCATCCGCACGCGCTCGTTCGCGCTGGTCGTCCTCGACGTCGAAGGCGAGGGGGCGGCCGCGGAGGCGGAGGCGATGGGCCAGTTCCCGCGCCTGGCCGGGAACTACGAGGTCGTGGAGCGCATCGAGGGTCCGCGCGTGTTCTCGGGCGCGCCCGTCCGCCCCCGGCTCCTGCTCGTACCCAGGCCCTGACCTCCCACCGTATACTGGCCGGTCGGGCGCGGTCCCGGGCCGGCCCGATCTCCTGAATGATCCTGATCGTCCTGCCCGCCTACAACGAAGCGGAAGGCCTGCCGGCCCTGCTCGACTCGATCCGCCACGTCATGGACGAGAGCCGCCTCGAGTACAAGGTCGTGGCCGTCGACGACGGCAGCTCCGACGCCACCTGGGAGGTGATCGGGCGGCACGCCTCCCAGATGCCGATGGTGCCCGTCCGCCACGAGCAGAACCGCGGCCTGGCCGAGGCCCTGCGCTCGGGGCTGCAGGTCGCCCTGAGCCAGGCCGCTCCCAGCGACGTGATCGTCACCATGGACGCCGACAACACCCACGCGCCCGGGCTCGTGATGCGGATGCTGACCCTGGTACGCGAGGGGCACGACGTGGTGATCGGCTCGCGCTACGTCTCCGGGGCCCGGGTGGTGGGCGTCCCCTTCCATCGCCGCGTCCTCAGCTACTCCGCCAGCCTCCTCATGCGGACGGTCTTCCCCATCAAGGGCGTGCGCGATTACACGTGCGGCTTCCGCGCCTACCGCGCCTCGATCCTGCAGGCCGCCTTCGCCCGCTACTCGGAGAGGCTGATCAGCCAGAAGGGCTTCTCCTGCATGGTGGACATCCTGCTCAAGCTGCGGCGGATGGACCCCATCATG
>JBGPBV010000261.1:0-5088 GCA_041481445.1 Vicinamibacteria bacterium | reverse complement strand
GCGCTCGACGTGCGCCCGATCGTGTAGACCTCTCCCGTGAGCGACCAGCGCGCGGTCATGGTCCCGCTGACGGAGACGGTGGCCGCGGGCTGGCGGTCGTGGCCGATCGTGGGGCGGCCGAGCCAGGTCTCGAGGACGTTGACGTCGGCGTGGACGCGGCCGAAGTCACGGCTGGCCAGGGCCATCAGCGTCTGGTCGGCCTCGCCGCTCCCGAGCCCCTTCGACGCGCTGCCGGTGGGCAGCTTCCAATCGCCCTGCACCGCGTAGTCGAAGCCGAGGGGGCCCTGGTGCAGGAACCGCCACTGGGCGCCGAGGGAGAGGTCGCCGAACCCGCTCACGGCCGGGTGGGCGTCGGCGGTCTGCCGGAGCAGGCCGTTGCCGCCCAGGCGCAGCTCGAAGCCGGACAGCACGCCGAGCTTCAGGAGGTAGGGCGTGAAGAACAGGTCCGCATCGTCGCGCCACGCGGTGTGCTCGACCCCGACCTCCAGCTCGGCCACGCCACGCTGCGTGGTCTGGGCGGGCGTGGCGAAGGTGGGCCGGTTCGGGTTGACCTGGATCGGGTCGGCGGCGGCGAGGGCGGCGGGAAGGGCGAGGGCCACGGCGATGCCGAGCATCGCCGCTAGGATACCGCCGGCCGAGGTTGACAGGCGTGCCGGCTCGCGCGTAGCGTCTCTGCCCATGTTCGACGCCGGCCGCGCGGAGACCCGTCCCGCCTGACCGCCCCTCGCTCGGACGCCCCCCTGCGCACCGCGGTGACGCGCGCCCCGTACGGCCGCCTGCCCGACGGCCGGCCGGTGGACGTGCTCGCGCTGACCAACGCCCACGGCCTCGAGGTCCGCGCCCTCACCTACGGCGGGATCATCGTCTCGATCCGCGTGCCCGACCGGGCGGGCCGGCTCGAGGACGTCGTGCTCGGCTTCGACGACCTCGAGGGATACCTCCAGGGCTCCCCGTACCTCGGGGCCATCGTGGGCCGCTACGCGAACCGCATCGCCGGCGGCCGTTTCGTCCTCGACGGCCGGACCTTCCAGCTCGAGGTCAACGACCCGCCCAACCACATCCACGGAGGCGGGCGCGGGTTCGACAAGGTCCTCTGGGCGGCGGAGGAGAGGTCGGGAGCGGGGGAGGCGGCGGTCGCCTTCCGCTACACGAGCGCGGCCGGCGAGGAGGGCTACCCCGGCCAGGCCGACGTCCTCGTGACCTACACCCTGACCGACGGCGACGAGCTGCGCGTCGACTACGCGGCCACCGTGAGCGCGCCCACGCCGCTCGGCCTCACGCAGCACTCGTACTTCAACCTGGCCGGGGGCGGGCGCGGGGACGTCCTCGGCCACGAGCTCACGATCCAGGCCGACCGTTTCACGCCGGTGGACGAGACGCTCATCCCGACGGGCGAGCTGGCGGCGGTGGCGGGTACCCCCTTCGACTTCTGCGAGCCCTCCACCATCGGCAGCCGCATCTCTCATCCCGACCCTCAGCTCGCGCGCGGCCACGGTTACGACCACAACTACGTGCTCCGCCGCCACCGTCCCGGCCTCGTGCACGCCGCCCGCCTGGTCGAGCCGGCCAGCGGCCGCCGCCTCGACGTGCACACCACCGAGCCCGGCCTGCAGCTCTACTCCGGCAACCGGCTCGACGGCCGCCTCCGCGGCAAGGACGGGCGCGCCTACGGGCCGCGGGCCGGCCTCTGCCTGGAGACCCAGCACTTCCCGGACTCGCCGAACCGTCCGGAGTTCCCATCCACCATCCTCCGTCCTGGACGCGAGCACCGCTCGACGACGGTGTTCGCCTTCGCGGTGTGCTGATGCGACGACTCTTCCTCGGCATCGACGTCTCGACCACCGGCGCCAAGGCGCTGCTGATCGACGAGCGGGGGACGGTGGTCTCCACCGCCACCACCCCCCTCACCCTGTCCACCCCGAAGCCGCTCTGGTCGGAGCAGGACCCGCACCAGTGGTGGACGGGCGTGACCCGCAGCGTGCGCGCCGCGCTGGATGCCGCGCGGGCGGGCGGGGCGGACGTGGCCGCCGTCGGCCTCACCGGCCAGATGCACGGCCTCGTCCTCCTGGACGGCGAGCGCCGCGTCCTGCGTCCGGCCATCCTCTGGAACGACCAGCGCACGGGCGCGCAGTGCGACGAGATCCGGGCCCGCATGGGCGGTCGCGAGCGGCTGGTGCGCGCCACCGGCAACGACGCCCTCACCGGCTTCACCGCCCCGAAGATCCTGTGGGTGCGCGAGAACGAGCCGGAGGTGTACGCGCGCGGCGCCCTCGTGCTGCTTCCGAAGGACTACGTGCGGCTCCGCCTCACGGGGGTGGCGGCCATGGACAAGGCCGACGGGTCGGGCACGCTGCTCTTCGACCTCGCCGCGCGGGACTGGTCGCCGGAGGTGCTCGCGGCGCTGGAGATCCCGCGGGCCTGGCTGCCCCCGACGTACGAAGGGCCGGAGGTGACGGGCACCGTCACCGCCGCCGCCGCCGCCGAGACCGGGCTGCGCCAGGGCACGCCGGTGATGGCGGGGGGCGGAGACCAGGCCGCGGGCGCCGTCGGCGCCGGCGCCATCGCGCCGGGCGTGGTGAGCCTGACCCTCGGCACCTCGGGCGTGGTCTTCGCCACCACCGACGCCTCGCTGGTCGAGCCCCAGGGCCGCCTGCACGCCTTCTGCCACGCCGTCCCCGGCAAGTGGCACCTGATGGGCGTGACGCTCTCGGCCGCCGGCTCGTTCCAGTGGTACCGCGACACGCTGGCCGCGTCGGAGAGCTTCGACGCGCTGGTCGCGGAGGCGGAAAAGGCCCCGGCCGGCAGCGAGGGGCTGATCTTCCTTCCCTACCTGTCCGGCGAGCGCACCCCGTATCCGGACCCCTTGGCGCGCGGCGCCTTCGTGGGCCTGACCTTGCGCCACGCGCGCGGCCATCTCACGCGCTCGGTGCTCGAGGGCGTGGCCTTCAGCATGAAGGACTGCCTCGGTCTGTTCGGCTCGGCGGGGGTGGGGCCGGTGACGCAGATCCGGGTGGCGGGCGGGGGAGCCAAGAGCCCGCTGTGGCGCCGGATCGTGGCCAGCGTGCTCGGCGTCGAGCTCGTGACCGTCAACAGCACCGAGGGCGCGGCTTTCGGGGCGGCGCTGCTCGCGGGGGTGGGGGCGGGGGCCTGGGCGGACGTCGCGCGCGCGTGCGAGGCGACCATCGCCGTGACGGGCCGCGACGTGCCGGACGTGGAATGGGGGCGCCGGTACGAGGAGCTCTACCCGCGCTACCGCGCGCTGTATCCGGCGCTCAAGTCGGAGTTCGCGGCGCTGAAGTAGGGGCGGCGCCCGGCCGCGTCGGTCCTCAGATGGGTTGCTCGTGCCCGTCGGCGATCACGTTCGATCGTCCCCGCCCACTCGGACGACCGGCGAGATCCCATCCATTCCCGGGGACGTCGCCGCCCTCGCGCCGCCAGACCGCGCGGCGGACCGCCTTCGGCACATCGCGCGAGGCGCGATCGGGTGTCCGGATGTCCGTATCCGTCGCGCGACGGATGGAACCCGGCCGCGGCGACGCCGTCAGCCCGAGCGTCTTTGATGGGTTGCTCGTGCCCGTCGGCGATCACGTTCGATCGTCCCCGCCGACTCGGACGACCGGCGAGATCCCATCCATTCCCGAGGACGTCAAGGCGACGGCGTCGTGCCATCGGGCGCGATCGAGGGCCCACGAGGTCCAAACACGAGCTCGGCCTCGTATTGATTGTGGCGCCGGCAGCGGAGAGAGATGTTATTGGCGGTGGGGGGACCGCCCTTGGCATGGGTCTGGACGTGATGGAACTCGACGAAGGCTCGCTCCGTGCACCGCCGCCCGCCCGAAGAGACGAACGCGCACCGGCCTTCATCGCGCACCCAGACGACGCCCCGGACTGCGCTGGGCACATCGCGTGAGGCGAGCACGGGCGTCCGGATCTCCCTATCCGTCGCGCGACGGATGGAACGCCGCCGCGGCGACGCCGTCAGTCCGAGCTTCTTCTTTTCCACCTGCTCGAGGAGGAGAGTCAAGGCGCGGTCGAAGAGGACACCGGGGTCACCGCTGGGGATCTCGCGACGCAGCAGCGCCTGGATCCGCCGGAGCTTCTCGTGGGTGGCCTGCCCGATCGTGAACTGCACGCGGTAGCGCTCGGGAGCCGTGGGTTGGACGATCGGACGCGGAGACGGCGTCAACGGCATAGGAGGTGCGGTCGGGGAGGCCGGCTTGGAAGCGACCTCGCCGGCCTCCGGGGCGAGTACGGGCCCGGATGACATCGGGACCGGGAGCTTGCGGACAGAGCTCGGCACATCCGCTCGCGGCGCAAGCTCCGCCACGAGGACCTCGATCTGACGGTTGCTGCGCCCCACCGCTTTCGCGAGGACCGCCAGGTGGTTCTCCGGCGTGAGGTGCCGTGAGAGGAGCCGCACGGACGTCAGCGTCATTTCGCCGGCGGCCAGCATGTCGAGGATCACCGGGAAGCGCCGGCAGGCTCGGGCGGCTTCGATCCGATTGCACGTCGCGTCTTCGGAGAGCCCAAGGGCCTCGGTGCAATACGCGAAGAACGATCCGTAGCCATGGGCGGCGTACACGGATGGGCGGGAGTCGAGCGCGGCCAGATGGGCCACGAGCTCGACCGTGGTCTCACGCTCCCGACCGGCGAGGACGGTCAGGCGCGCGAGGAGATCGTCGTCCGAAAGACCAGCGGCCGTGGCGAGGATGTTCGTGTTCATCATTCGCCCAATGTATCGCGGTGTTCTTCGCGCTCCGGATGCCGCCCTGAGCCGCTCCAGGAGCGTCGATCGCCGGTCGCGTGAGCGCGCACCGAGACCCGGCGGGCGCGGCGTGCAGGAGAGGCGCGGCGATCGTTCAGACGCCGTCGTGGATCAGTCGACGATCGGAGACAGGGCTCTCGCGGCGGAAATCCAGGTCCGCATCATCGACGCTTCGAAAATAAAGTCGTCTCGAGAACACTGGGACGGCGACCCGCCAGCGGACGCGAGCGATCGCGGCGGCCCGCCCGCGACGACCGATCGACGATCCCGCCCGCGCCGACCGATCGACGACCGCACCCCCTACCTCACGCCCAGGATCACCT
>JBGPBV010000260.1:0-5094 GCA_041481445.1 Vicinamibacteria bacterium | reverse complement strand
TCCAGGTCCCGAGCCGCATCGCGCGGACCAGGGCCACGCTCGACAGGAGCGTCGCCACCGTCCAGAAGCTGTACGGCCGCGCCTCCTGGGCATAGAGGACGTGGAAGGGAGAGACCGCGAACAGGCCGACCGCGATCCAGGCCGCCGACGTCGATTCGAACATCTCGCGTGCCAGCCAGTAGACGAGCGGGAGCCCGAGCAGGCTGACGAGGGCGGGCAAAGCGCGCAGGGCGGCCACGGAGTCGCCGAACGCGCGTGCCCAGAGCGACGTCGCCACTCCGTACAGCGGCGTGTGATGGGGCACGACGGTGGCCAGGTACCGGACGGTCCCCCCTGCGCCCGTGTCACCGAGGCTCCGGTACTTCTTCAGGTCGTCCGCGGTGAACAGCGGCTTTTCCGCCACCTCGCGGAGGAAGTCGTCGCGGGTCAGGCCCGAGATCCACAGCGCAGTGTGCGTCTCGTCGAGCCAGAAGACCTTGCGATCGAGGTGGGCGAGCCGGAAGTACGTCCCCAGAAGGGCGAGAACCAGGGCCACGATCGCGAGGCGACGGTTCAAGGAGGCGAGCCGCCCGCCGCCGCCGGCTCCGGCGCCGCCGGCGCCACGGCGGGCACGGGCCGCGCGGGCCGGAACGCATGGAGGAACTGCTTCAGGAAGTGGCCTTCGGGGTAGCTCGCGTCGCGCAGGCCGAACTCCGTCGGGCTCTCCGGCGCGACGTACGCCGTGCCGAAGATCCAGTCGAAGACGGAGAGGTTGTTGCCGAAGTTGCGGTTCTGGAACCGCGGGTCCTTCGCGTGGTGCCACTGGTGCATCTCCGGCCCGACGAACACGTAGATGAAAGGCCCGATCCGCCAGTCCAGGTTCGAGTGGCTGAAGCTCGCGATCGTGGCGTCGACCGCGGCCAGGACCAGCAGGGCCCCGTCCGAGACCCCGAGGAAGACCAGAGGAAAGAGGTAGATCGTGCGGTCGATCAGGCGCTCCAGGGGGTGGAAGCGGACGCTCGAGAACCAGTCGAGGTCCTCCGAGCTGTGGTGGGTCTCGTGGAGGCGCCAGAACCAGTCCCATCGGTGCTTGAGCCGGTGCAGGACGTACGAGACGAAGTCCAGAGCGACGATGATGGCGAGGGTCTGGACCCATAGCGGTTGGTCACGTAGCACGCCGACGGAGTAGCCGGGCGCCAGCTCGGCGCCCGCGTCCGAGATGGCGATGGCGAGGGTGCCGTTGACGAGGGTCCGGACCCCGACGCTGGTGACGCAATAGACGCCGTCGGTGAAGAAGCCGCGGCGGAAGACGGGCTGGACGCGCGCGGGATCGAGGCGCTCGGCGATGAAGAGGACGACGGCGGTCGCCGCGAAGACTCCAATCATCTGGAGCAGCATCGTGAGCCCGTTTCCGTCGCCTGGTGTACCGATGACGGGCATGATCGCGGACCCCGCGCGCGGCGTCAAGCCCGCATCTTGGTAGGATTGCGCGCTTGACCTTCAACTGCGGCCAGTGCGGGGGCGCCCTCGACCTGCCCGTCGGCGCGCGCTTCGCCCCTTGTCCCTTCTGCGGCTCGTCCGTCTACTTCGACCGGTCGAAGGCCGTGCTCCACTTCGTGGCCGAGCGGACGCTGGACGAGCCCACCGCCCGCGCCCGCCTGCTCTCCTGGATGGCCGGCAACGAGACGGTCAAGGGACTCGAGCGGGACGCCGTCGTGGCCGCGGCCAGCCTGACCTACTTCCCGCTCTGGCGCTTCGTGTCCGGGGACGGCACGGGCGAGCGGCAGTGGAGCGAGCCCGCGCGGGCCTCGGCCGCGGCCGGCCTCGGCGACGTGCCCTTGTCGGGCGGCGCGCTGCGGCACGTGTCCGCGCAGGACATGGCCAGCCTGCCGCTGGCCGAGCCCGAGGTCCGCCTCGAGGCCGCGCTCGAGTGGCTGACCGCGCGTGGCATCCCGCGCGCGGCCGTCCGCGAGATGAGCCTCGTGCACCTGCCGCTGTACGAGTTCCCCTACACGTGGCGAGGCCGTTCGTGGAAGGCCGCCGTCGACGCCGTGTCCGGTCGCGTCCTGGTCGGCTCGTATCCGGTCAAGAGCGAGGCCGCCTACCTCGGCATCGCCGCCCTCGCCATCTTCGGCTTCTTCTTCCTGGGGATGCTCTCGCCGAACCTGCTCGTGCGCATTCCCCTTTTCGCCGTCGCCTCCGTGCCCCTGGGCCTGGTGGCGCTGGCGATCGCGCGGAAGGTCTGATGGACATCCAGGGCCTGGCCTGCCCGTCGTGCGGAGGGACCGTCCATCTCTCCGAGGGGACGCGGATCACGACCTGCACCGCCTGCGGGAGCGCGCTGCTCGCCCAGGGCGACCTCGGTCATCCGAGCTACAGCGTCCGCCTCGAGGCGGAGCGCCCGGCCGTTCTCGCGAGCCTGTCCGCCTGGTGGGGCGAGATGAACAAGGCGCGTGACCTCGCCGCCACCGCCCGGGTGAAGGAGGCCTTCCCCGTGTTCGTGCCGGTGTGGCGCGTGACCGGGAAGGTCGTCGGCTGGGTCCTCGGCGAGCTCAAGCGGGAGGAGAACAAGAGGACGATCTGGATCCCGGTCGAGCGGAGGGTCTCCGTGGGCTGCGACGTCAACCGCGCCGCCTGCGACCTCGGGGACCTGGGCATCCAGTCCGTGGCCCTCGCCTCGGACGTCCTCGATCCCTTCGACGACGACGCGCTCGCCAAGCAGGGGATGATCTTCCGGCCGCTGACCCCGGCCAGCGAGGTCCGCGCGTTCGCGGTGGAGCGCTTCCTGGATCGCGGCCGCGTGGCGGCCGGGGTCGATCGCATGACCCGGGCCTTCCTCCACGTCGTCGGCGTGGCCCTGGCCCTCGTGTACTACCCGCTCTGGGTCGTCCGCTACGAGTACCGCCAGCGGATCTACCAGGCCACCGCGGACGGGGTGACGGGGAAGCTGCTCTTCGGCCGCGCTCCGGGCAACGACGTTTATCGCGTCGTCTGCTTCCTCGTCGGCGTGGGCGGCGGGAACCTCCTCCTGACGAGCGTGCTGCGCGGCCTGGCCTTCGACGACGCCGCGCCCTATCTCATCACCGCCGTCGCCTCGGTGGGGATGATGTACTGGGGCTATCGCCGCTTCCGTTATGGCGCGGAGGTCACCATCGGCGGCGAGGAGTCCCTGGTGGCGGCCACGGAGCAATTCGTGAGCAAGGTGTCCAAGACCACGGGCGTGAAGCGGCCATGAGCGCGCTGCGCCTGGTGCCCCTGCGCTGCGCCAAATGTCAGGGCCGCGTGTCCGCACCCGCCGGAACCGCCGTCCTCCTCTGCGCGGACTGCGGCGCCGGATTCGAAGTCATGGAGGACGGCTCGCTCGTCCCCGTGGCCGTGAGCTTCGCGCTCTACACGGCCGGCTCCGAGCGCTTCTACCCGTTCTGGACCTTCGAGGCGCGCCTCCGGCTCACCGCGCGCGAATCCGACCGGCGGGGTGCCGCCTCCGGCGGCCTCGCCGAGCGCTTCCGCGAGCGCGGGTCGCTGCGGTTCTATTGCGCGGCCTTTCCGAGCGACCTGGAGGAGAAAGGCAAGTGGTCCCTCCACCTGACGCTCGAGCAGCCGGACTTGCGTCCGGCGGGCGCGCGGAAGGAGCTGGGCACGGTCGCGTTCTCGCAGGCGGAGGCGCGGGAGCTCGCGTCCGACTTGTTCGTCACGAGCGAGCTGCAGCTCCCGGATACTGTACGGTCGCTCGACTTCCAGCTGGACCTGACCGACCCGCGGATCGTCGCCATCGCGCTCTGAGACGGGCGTGGGGGGCCTCGTCGCCCCTGAAGTTGAGTCGGTCGCCCTCAAGCGAACTTGCTCCGGAACAAGTAGCGGCGCGCGCGCTACTGGACCAGCACCAGCATCTGGACGAGACCGGTCCCCGACGGCAGCGGCGACAGCGCCTTGCCGACCACGCTGCCGACCACGGGCTCGACCGTCGCACGCATGGCGTGCCCGCGCGTCGCCGATGCGATCAGCCGATCGCCGGGCCGAATCGGGCCGTTCTCGGCGCTGGCCTTGACCGGCACGATGCCCACCACGGCGAGCGGGACCTTCCCCGTGTGGCCCTCCCCCTCGGCGGCGCCGCCGAGGAAGCCGGGCTGGGTCGAGAAGACGCCGACGACCGTCGTCTGGCCGGGCTCGCTGCTCCTGACGAGGGAGCCGTCGGGCCCGATCGCGAGCACGTCGCCGGGCTCGAGCCCGCTCTCCCCCGCCAGCATCTCCGCGAAGTCGGCGCCGCCGCCGCTGACGGCGCCGCGGACGAACAGGTTGCCGGCGCCATCGAGCCTCATCTGGCGGACGCCGCCCGGGCCAGGGTCGTTCTGCGTGTCGGTGTGGGTGCCTCCCATGAACCAGGAGAAGCCGCCACCTGGCGGTTCCGTGCGGAAGTACACCACGCCTCCCTGCCCTCCGATGCCGTAGGCCGGGCCCATCAGGTCGATCATCTGGCGCGGTGTTGTTTCAAACGTCAGCTTGCCGGGCGCGGCGACCGTCAGCCCGCCCGGTGAGGGGGAGTTGGTGTTGATCCCCACGCCGCCGGCGGCGCGGATCAGGAACTGACTGGGGCCGGTGGAGGTGAATGGCGCTGCGTTGGAATCGGACCACACGAAACTTCCCTCGTCGCCGTCAGGGTCGCCGCTCTCGAAGGGGTCCCGGACCCGGGCGCTCGTGCCGGCGGCGAAGGAGAAGTTCCCGCCGGCCTGATTGTTCTGGCCGCCGCCAACCGTGGAGAGGATTCCGCTGGCGCCGTTCTGGAACCCACCCACGATCGTCGACATGAACCCGGAGGCCACGTTGCTCCGGCCACCGCTCACCGTCGACTGCACGCCGCTCGCAATGTTGTTCTGGCCGCCGCTCACGGTGGACTGCGCGCCGCTCGCCGAGTTGCTCTGGCCGCCCCCCACCGTCGAACCGTTGGCGCCGGCGCTGTTGCCGGCGCCACCGCCGACCGTCGAATCCTGGCCGCCGGCCGTGTTCTCGACGCCGCCCGAGATCGTCGCGTCCTGGCCGGAGCCTGTGACCTGGTTGCCCGCGCCTCCGGAGACCGTTCCGAAGTTCGCGAACACCCTGTTGGGGCGAGAGAGACCG
>JBGPBV010000259.1:0-5115 GCA_041481445.1 Vicinamibacteria bacterium | reverse complement strand
GAACAGCTCGGGATCGATCCGCCCGACCGTCTCGAACAGCGCCGCCGACTGCTGGATGGACGGCACCGACGCGAAGTTCAGGACGACGTAGTTGGCCGGGAAGTCGAAGCTCGACGGATCGACGGCATCGAGCAGGAAGGCGCTGCCCTGGGAGAGGACGTAGCCCAGGCTGTCCGTCAGGACCGAGATGTCGCGATGGCTCGCGCCGTTCGGGCCGCCGTCGATGACGGTATAGACGTACGCAGGGTTGGTCTCGCCCTGGAAGCCTCCCCCCGCGACGTCGAAGCGCGTATTGAGGCCGTTGACGGTCGTGACACCGCCCGTGGACGACAGGGCGCCGATCACGCGGTCCACGACGCCGCACTGGAAGAGCCGATCCGCGAACGCCTTTCGGACGGCGAGGGGCTGGTCGCGCAGGCGGGTGGTGTCGATGACGGCCGGATTCGCGATCGGCTCCACGGAGCCGTACGTGTTCGCGAGGGCGGTGCCGGCCGAGACCAGCGCCAGGATCGAGGTGAGGAGGATGCGGGCAGCTTTCATGGCGCTGCTCCTTTCGATGGGAAGTCCGACTCGTATCAAAGCCGGGCGGACCGTGTCAAGGCTGAAGTTGGCGAGGGCCCAGGACGCTTCTGCTAGACTCCGCGCACACGCTTCGACGGAGACTCATGACGAAACCACGAGTGGCCCGCCTCTGGGTCGCCGCGCTCGGGCTCGGCGCGGCCTCGGCCCTGGCCCGTCTGGACGTGCAGGCCCAGGCACCGCCCGAGCCCATCATCGACATGCACCTGCATGCGTTGCACGCGAACGATCAGGGGCCGCCGCCCATGGGGTTCTGCCCGGGCGACGTCTCCCCCGTCATGGAGGCCGGACGCCCCTGGCCCGAGACGTTCATGGAGCGCTTCAAGAAGCCGCCGTGCGCGAGCCCGATCTGGTCGCCGGAGACCGACGATGCGCTCATGAACCGCAGCCTGGCCGTCATGAGGCGCTTGAACGTGTACGGGGTGGCGAGCGGGCCGCTCACCGAGCAGTGGCAGCGCGCGGCTCCCGACCGCATCATCGCGGGGCTGGACTTCGAGCTCGGCGGCGAACGCGTGCGCTCCCCGGCCGAGGTCCGCGAGGCCTTCACGAGCGGACGCTACCGCTCGTTCGGCGAGGTCTCGAACCAGTACCAGGGCCTCGAGCCGGGCGACCCCGCCTTCGACCCGTACCTGGCGATCGTCGAGGAGCTCGACATACCGATGTCGATCCATCTCGGCACCGGCCCGCCGGGATCGCCGTATCTGGGCCATCCCAATTACCGGGCGCGCCTGCACAGCGCGCTCACCCTCGAAGACGCGCTGCGGAAGCATCCGAAGCTGCGCGTCTCGCTGATGCACGCGGGCTGGCCGATGATCGACGACCTGCTGGCCGTGATGTGGACCTACCCGCAGGTCTACGTGGACGTCGGGATCATCAGCTACGCGCTGCCGCGCGCGGGCTTCCACGACTACCTCCGCCGGATCGTCGAGGCCGGGTTCGGGAAGCGGGTGATGTTCGGGTCGGACCAGATGGTGTGGCCGGAGGCCATCGAGACGGCCATCGACTCCATCAACTCGGCCCCGTTCCTCTCGGCCGCGCAGAAGCGGGACATCCTCTACGACAACGCCGCGCGCTTCCTTCGGCTGAGCGAGCCGGAGATCGCGCGGCACCACGGCCGGTAGCGCGGAACACACTCGCGCAAGAGAAACGTGGCATTCTCGACGGGGGATCCCAAGCGGATGGCCACGAGCTTCCTGATCATCTCTCTCGCCGGCGTCGCTCTCTGGGGCGTGGGCGCGAAACCAGCGGCGCCCTCGTTCGTGGCTCCCGGCGCGGCGGTCGAGGGCACCGCGATTGCGGGCCGGACCCTTTCCCACTTTCTCGATTTCGATTCCGGGCAGTACGTACACCTCACGCTCGAGCCGCTGGGAGTGGCCATCGTGGCCACTCTTCTCGACCCTTCGGGCACGGTCGTGGCCGAGGCTCGTGATCCGGACGGCGGAGACGGCCCGGTGCGTCTCTCCGTGATCGTGGAGCACGCCGGCGCCTACGAGCTGAGGCTCGCGGTGCCCGGGCCGGAGGGCCGATCCGGCCGCTATCGGCTCCGCCTCGATCCACCGCGCGCGGCCACGGAGGACGACCGTCTGCGCGTGCGGGCGGCGCAGGCCTACGCGGATGGAGGGCGGCTGGGCGCCCAGGAGACGGCCGAGAGCTCGCGAGCCGCGATGACGCGCTACGAGGAGGCCCGCGACATCTCGCACCGCGTCGGCGACGCGGGCGAGGAGGCCGAGGCGCTGACCGGCATCGGGGGACTGCAGTTCGGGCAGGGCTCGACGCGGGAGGCACTGGCCACCGTCCAGGACGCGCTCGTGCTCTATCGGACGGCCGGCGACCGGCGCGGGGAGGCCACCACGCTCAACAACCTGGGCGCGGCCACGTGGTCGCTCGGAGATGCCTTGGGCGCCCTCGAGTATTACGAGCGCGCCCTGCCCATCGTGCGCGAGCTCGGGCTCGTGCGCCTGGAGGCGAGCATCGTCAGCAACATCGGCTCCGTGCACAAGAACCTCGGCGACGCGCGCACCGCGCTCGCGTTCTACGAGCGCTCGCTCCCCCTGCGCCGGCAAGCGGGCGACCTCGGCGGCGAAGCCACCAGCCTGTCCAACATGGGCGTCGCCTATCGCATGCTCGGGGACCGCCGGCGCGCCCTCGCCGCGTACGAGGAGGCGCTTCCCCTCGCCCGCGCCGCCCACGACACGGCGGCCGAGAGCGGGGCCCTCCAGAACCTCGGAGCCCTCTCCGTCGGCGTCGGCGACTTCGAGCGCGGCGAGGAGGCGCTCGGGAAGGCTCTCGAGATCAGCCGCCGCACGGGAGACCGCCGCGGCGAGGGATTCGCACTCGGTTGGCTCAGCCATGCCCAGAGGCTGAAAGGCAACTACGGGCCGGCGATCGAGCTGACCAGCCAGGAGCTGGCGCTCCGGCGGGCCATCAACGACCGCTACGGTGAAGGCAACGCCTTGACCTACCTGGGCACGTTGCAGCGGCTGCAGGGGGAGCCCGCCGCGGCCGAGGTGAGCCTCTCCGCGGCGCTCCGCATCCAGAAGGAGGTGAGCGACCGCTTCGACCAGACGCATACGCTGCTCGAGCTGGCCGGCATCCGCCAGGACGCCGGCGACCTTGCCGCGGCGTCCGTCATCTACGCCCAGGCGCTGGAGACGAGCCGCGCCCTCGGCGATCCGGGGGCCGAGGCCACGGCGCTGTTCCACACCGCGCAGCTCCGGCGCGCGCAGGGTGACCTCGACGAGGCGCGGCGTGGCGTCGAGGCGGCGATCGCCCTGCTGGAGACGCTTCGGACCCAGGTCACCGGTGCGCGCTGGCGCGCGTCCTTCTTCGCCTCCGCGCAGGATACCTACGAGTTCCTGATCGATCTCTTGATGACGATGGACGCGGCACACCCCGGCCAGGGCCTCGCCCAGCAGGCGTTCGAGGCCAGTGAGAGGAAGCGCGCGCGGAGCCTGCTCGATCTGCTGACCGACACCGGTATGGAATCCGCTCCCGCTCCGGCGCCGGGCGGTCCGGCCTGGACGATCGACGCTCGGCGGCTGCTCGACGACCGCACGGTCCTGCTGGAGTTCTCGCTGGGCGAGAGCGTGAGCTACGCCTGGGCCATCACCCGCGACGGCATGCACTCCGCCCGCCTGGCTCCAAGGACGGAGATCACGGCCGCCGCCCGCGCGTTCCACGATCTCCTGGCCTCTCCGCCGTCGAGCGAGACGGCCGCGGCCGATCGTCGCCGCCACCAGTGGGAGGCCGCGGGATCGGAGTTGACGCGGCTGCTCCTCGAGCCGCTGGCGGAGCACCTCGACCCCGAGCGCGTCGCCATCGTCGCCGACGGCAGCCTGCTCTACGTGCCGTTCGCCGCGCTGCCCGAGCCACGGCGGAAGGACTCGGGCGGCAACGCCATCGCTCCCCCGCTCGTCGCGCGGCACGAAGTCGTGTTCCTGCCGTCGGTGGCCGCGATCGAGCGGCTGCGCGAGAACGCTCCGCCTCGAAAGACCAGGGGGCTGACCGTCGCCGTGCTCGCCGATCCTGTCTTCGAGAGGGATGATCCGCGCGTTCGGCCAAGCGCGCGTTCGCCACGGTCCGCCCCGCCCGCGGCCACGCCACCTCCCGCGGATCTGCTTCGCGCCGCGCGGGACGTGAGCCCCGGCTCGCCGGGTTCCGCATTCCCGCGCCTTCCCTACTCGCGCCAGGAGGCGGAGGCAATCGCCAGCGCGGGCAAGCCCGGCTCCGTGCTCCGCGCGCTGGACTTCGAGGCCAGCCGGGCGATGGCCCTGTCCTCGAAACTGGCCGCGTACGACATCGTCCACTTCGCGACGCACGGGTTCGTGGACGACGCGCGGCCGGACCTCTCCGGCCTGGTGCTCTCCCTGGTCGATCGCGCCGGGCAGCCGCAGGACGGTTTCCTCCGCCTCCGCGACGTACACCCCCTTCACCTCCCCGTCGAGCTGGTGGTCCTGAGCGGATGCCGCACGGGCCTCGGCCCGGAGGTCCGCGGAGAAGGCCTGCTCGGGATCGTGCGCGCGTTCATGCATGCGGGCGCACCGCGGATCGTGGCCAGCGTGTGGGACGTCGACGATCGCGCCACTTCCGTCTTCATGAAGGCGTTCTACGATGAGATGCTGACGTCGGGCCACTCGCCGGCGGCGGCGCTCCGGGAGGCGCAGCTCGCGCTACGCTCGCGGGAGCGCTGGCGGGACCCGTTCTACTGGGCGGCCTTCGTGGTGCAGGGCGAATGGAACTGAAGGCTTCCGATTTCGAGACGGCGGCGCGGCCCGTTGCCCGTCGTCCTCGATGGGTCCTCAATCGACCCGCCTTCGAAGGGCTGCTGTCGTCGCTCGACGCGGACGAGGGGCGCGCGGCGGAGCAATACGAGCGCCTGCGGCGGAGGCTGATCATCTTCTTCGCGGGCCGGCGTGGCCCGGAGCCCGAGGAGAGCGCCGACGACACGCTCGACCGCGTGAGCCGGCGGATCGACGAAGGCGAGCCCATCCGGGACGTGACTCGTTTCGCGTATGGTGTGGCGCGCCTGGTCCTGAG
>JBGPBV010000258.1:0-5196 GCA_041481445.1 Vicinamibacteria bacterium | reverse complement strand
TCTTGTAGGCATTGGGGAGCTGGTTCGAGAGCAGCGGCCGGAGGTCCACGTACTCGACGTGCTCGAAGCCGGCCGACCCCGCGATCGAGGCCTGGACCGAGTTGAACCGGTCGATCAGGTCCTTCATCAGGTCGCGGCAGTTCGCGAGCTCCGCCGCGGAGTCGTTCGCGAAGAATCCCTTCTCGACGAAGCCGGGCTTGAGCCACGGACCGGGCAGGAACCAGAACCCACCGAGGTACCCCCGCCCGTCCGGCACCGGGTACCCATACCCGTGGATGACGACCGGGATCGTCTTCTGGAAGAACTGCTCGCCCAGGCGCGTGACCGTGGAGATCAGGTACCCGGTCGCGAAGCGCAGGCGCTCCTCCATGACCCCGTCCGCCACCTTGGCGTTGATGGGCGGCAGGCCGGACTTGACGTGGTTGAGCAGGACGCCGAACTCGGTGCCCGCGATGTCGTTGCCGCCGCCGGAGAGGAGGATCGCGCGCGGCACCTTGTGGTCCTGGCTCAGGTGCTCGAAGGCGCGCCGGAGCTGCTTGAACTGCGCGTCGTCGTAGGCCATCTGCTCCACGGTGTCGCCCTTGTGCGCGACGGACTCGACGCGGAAGCCGAAGTCGTCCTCGAGCTTCTCGAGGACGTCGTGGAACGGATAGTCGAACCAGGAGTCGCCTTCCGCGAGGACGAGGCCGCCCTGGCCGGCGGCGCTGTCAAGGACCGGCGCTCGGGCGCGCGCCCGGGCGCGCGCGCGGACGATCTGGTCGGCCCGGTTCCTGCCCTCGGTCAGGGCGGTCCGCATGATCGCCGCCGCCGCCCGTCCTGGCGCCGTCCTTCGACGGCCGCCCCTCTTCCGCGTCGCCTTGCCCCGCGGGCCCTTCTTTCGTGCCGCCATCGTGTCCTCCTCGATCCGCTCAACCTACTCCCACTCGCGCCCTCACATCCGGATCTCGATGGTCGGGGGCCGCCATTCCCGGCCCGGCCGGAGGTCGCCGAACAAACAGGCCGCCCAGGCGATGGAGCTGAGGATGATCGCGGCGCGGTCCCGGGGCGCGATCTCCGGCAGCTTGTCCCACGTGCTGTCCCACTGCTCGGCGAACACCGCGCCCTCCAGGATCATCGTGGTGTGGTCGGCGAGGTACTGCACGCGGAACTTCTCGGCGTCTCCCGGCATCACGAGCTTGGCGTCGGCGGTGCGCACGTAGCGCATCTGGCAGGCATAGCGCTCGGCGAAGAGGCCGGCGTCCAGCACGTACTCGTTCGGGTGGGCGTCGAAGTTCGCGCGCGCGGCCCAGGCGAGCTGGATCATGGACTTCTCGTGCGAGGGCTTCGCGGCCAGGGTGGCGTCGCGCTCGTAGAGGTCGTGCGCGGCCCGGCACATGGCCAGGCTGTCCCGGTCGCCCACCGCCTGGTGACACGCGGCCAGCCAGGCCATCAGCTCGTCGCGGCCGCTGCGCACGCTGGGGGCCAGCGGCGCGATCTCGCCGCGGGCCATCGCGTCGACGATCTTCCGGAACCGGTGAGCGGGCGAGAGGCACTCGAGCCGGCCCTCGAACCGCACCTCGCCGTCGGGCTCCTGGACGACGGGGACCTGGAGGGAGGCGAAGGCGACGGCCACGAGGAGGTAGTACGCGTCCGGAGGCGCCTGGCCCCCGAGGAATTGCCCGAGGGTCGCGACCGGCCGGAGAGGGCCGTGCTGCAGCAGGTACTCGATGGCGATCGTGTAGAGCGATCCCGGGTCCCGCACGATCGGCTCGCGGTGCGTGTGGCTCGATTCCACCTTGCGGAAGTGCGTGTTGAGCAGCTCGATGCCGATGGCGTAGGCCTCCATGACCGCGCGCGCGCTCAGCCGGTCGCGGACGCCGTTCACCTCCACGAGCGGCAGCGCTCCCGGGTCCTTTGGAGTCGCCTCCGCCTCCACGGCCAGGCGGGCCAGCAGCCGATAGAAGCGGTTCACGATCTCGGAGAGCGGCAGGTGGAAGTGCGTCTCCCAGAAGTGGTCCTGCGCGCGCGGAGCGAGCAGCGCGGCCAGCGGGGCCTCGGTCGGAAAGCCGAAGAAGAACGCGCGCAGCTCGTTGACCTGTCCCCAGGCGCGCCGGAGCCGCGCGCGCGTCTCGCCCCTGAGCCCGTCGTCGTCTCCGCCCGCGAGGAGAGGGAGCGACAGGGCGCGACCGGGCGCGCGCGTCATCTGGCGCCGGAGGGCGGCGTAGAGGAACGCGAGCGTGTAGTCCGAGAACACGCCGTAGAGGTCGGCCAGGCCGGAGGCCAGGAAGGACGTGAAGTGGGCGTGCTCGTGGCGGTAGCGCAGCACCTGGCTGCGGTCCCCGCTCCCGACCTCCCAGACATGCAGGCCGAGCGGGGTCGGGGTCAGGCTGGCCGTGTACTCCTCCAGGGGCCGGTCGACGGTGACGGACAGCGTGTGGAAGTCGAAGCTCGAGGTCACGACGCCACCCGGCCGCCGGTCATCGACCTCGCCGCGCGCAGGAGGACGACCGCGAGCGCGACCGCCGCCGGCCGGGCCGGCGGAGGCAGGGCGAAGCGGGCGGCGATGAGAGAGGCGAGCTGGCCGATGGAGGCGCCGACCACCCACGACGCCACCCTGTTCAAGGCGTCGATGCCCGCGACCTCGGCCACCACGCTCCGCCAGTAGCGCCGGGCCCAGGCGGCGTCGAACAGCTCGAACCCGGCGTCCTGCGCCATCTCCGGATGCGCGGCCACGATCGCCTGCGCCAGGCCCGAGTGGGCGACGATGACGCTCCGCAGCTCCTCGTCGGGCTTGCTCGCGTACGCGGGAAGGAGGTCGTCGGGGTCCATTCGGGGCCTCTTGGGAAGGACGGCGGCGGGTCCGGTCAGAGCTGGGCCAGGGCCGCCTTGACCTGTTGGGCCCGGGGATCGCCCTCTCCGTCCATCAGCTCGAGCGCCTGGCCGAACGCGGCCTGCGCCTCCTCGCGCCGCGACGTCTCGCCGTAGGCCGTCCCCAGGGTCAGCAGGCTGGTGGCCTGGCCACGCCGATCCCCGATGGCCTCGGCCAGCGCCACGCGCTTGGTCAGGAGGTCGATCGCGGGCCCGTACTGCTTGCGGGCCAGGTAGATGTTCGCGAGGGCGTTCAGCGTGTGGCCCTCGCCCTTCTTGTCGCCGATCCGGCGGGCGATGGCCAGCCGCTCCTCGAAGAAACGCTCGCCCTTGGCGTCGTCGCCTTGCTCGAGGTAGACGCTCCCGAGGCTGCTCAGGGCGTTGCCGTAGCTCTGGAGGTCCTTCGTCTCCCGAGCCAGCCGGGCCTGCCGCTCCAGCAGCTCGATCGCGGGCGCGAACTGCCTCTGCCGGACGAGGGCCTGGGCGAGGTTCCCGGAAAGGACGGCCTCTCCCGTCTTCACGACGAGCACGGGAGGTAGCCCCCGCAACCGGGCCAGCCCCTTCCGCAGCTCCTCCGCCGCCGCCACGAATCTCCCTTCGTCGATGAGCCTCACCCCGGCGTCGTTCGCCTGGGTCGCGTCCGCGATCGCGCTCTCGATCCGTTCATCCTGGCTAGCCACTCTCGATCCCTCCCTGATCTATTCCGTCGCGATCCCGATCCCCTTCCCCAGGACCTGCCCCAGGTAGAGCCGAGTCCCGCTGCGCACGGCGACCGAGAGCGCGCCGATGATCGCGCCGTCGTTCTCGAGCAGGAGCTCGGGCCCGTGCGCACCGTTGCCGGGAGCGATGCGATGCACGCGGCCCGGAGAGTGCGCCTTGGCCCCGGAGACGGCGTGCAGTAGGAAACGGACTCCGCTGTCGTGGGAGGTCACGAGCAGCCGGCCGTCGCCGTCCCAGGAGAGGTTGTCGGGTCGGCCCCCCACGGTGGTGGACCGCTCGAGGGTCAGGGCCGCGCCCTCGATGCGGTAGGTCCGGACCGTCCCGTCCAGCGTCATGGCGACGTGCGCGCGCTGCCGCGCCGCGTCGATGACGACACCGTTCGGGTACGGCAGCTCATCGGCCACGATGCGCCAGGTCCTGGTCCCGGGCTCGAACAGGGCCAGGCTGCCCTTCTTCGCGCCCAGCGCGTCCTGGAAGAGGCCGCCGAGCACGCTGTCGGTCTTGTGGGCGTTCGTGACGAGGACGATGCCGGCCGCGGTGGCGGCGACGTCGTTGGGGTTCCGGAGCGCGCCCGGATCCGCCAGCGACTCGATGTGCTTCAGCGCGTCCGGCTGCACGTCGAAGACCTCGATGCGGTGCTCGTCGGCGCTGATGCGGTTCACGGCGTAGAGCCGCTGCCGCTCGGGCACGAACGAGATCCCGACGGGATGGAAGCGCGCGGCGTCGCCCCATCCGGTCATGGCCAGGCGCCGCGAGGAGACGGGCCCGTCCGCTGACAACGTCACGCGCGCGATGAAGCCGGGCTGGTCCTTGTCCTCGAGCCGGCTCTGGCAGGCGACCAGGAGCGACGGCGCTCCCTGGGTGCCGTCGACCTCCATGTCCTCGGGACCTACGAGGACGTCAGGACCCGTCGCGGCGAAGACCTGCTGGACGTGAAAGACCACCCTTCGTCCCCCCGGATTGGGCCCGGCTGATGAAGGATGGTCGCGCGAGAAAGTGTTTAAGTCAAGTACGCTTAGTGATCGATATCCACTGCCCGAGACGCTATAACCCTTAGACCCCGTTGGGCCAGGATCGCCGTGGTATCCATGTTTCCACTTCGGCTCAGTGGCAATCGAACTGCGTCACGGCACCGCGCCCGTCGTCGTGGCCGGAATCGCCATGCCCGTCGTGACCATGCCCGAGGTTCCGAAGGACCTCGCGCGTCACGCTGAGCACGAACGAGCGGATCTGGCCGAGCGCTCTCTGGCTGCGCGCGGGGATCCGCGCGAGGTACTCCTCGCCATGCGGGCTGGCCTCCCAGTCGTTGCCCGGGAAGGCGGCGCCGCCCTGGAAGAGCGAGGGCTGTCCGTTGACGATCGGCGTGTACTCGACGTGGAACCTTCGGGCCGCCTCCACGTATCCGGCGATGAACTGCGCGTCGGGCACGAACGACTGCAGCGACAGGTACGCGCGGCCGAACTGGGTGTAGCCGCTCGAGTCGGTCTCGAACAGCTCGGGATCGATCCGCCCGACCGTCTCGAACAGCGCCGCCGACTGCTGGATGGACGGCACCGACGCGAAGTTCAGGACGACGTAGTTGGCCGGGAAGTCGAAGCTCGACGGATCGACGGCATCGAGCAGGAAGGC
>JBGPBV010000257.1:0-5331 GCA_041481445.1 Vicinamibacteria bacterium | reverse complement strand
CGCCTCGAGTGCGAGACGGTGGTCTCGTCGGTGCCGCTGCAGACGCTGTCCGGCCTGCTCTTCCCGGGCGACGTCGTCGCCGCGGAGGAGGCGGCGCAGCTCCGGCTGCGCGACCTCGCCCTCGTCTTCCTGGTCCTCCGGCAGGAGCGCCTCACCGAGGACCACTGGATCTTCTTCCCGGAGCGCCGCTATCCGTTCAACCGCATGTTCGAGCAGAAGTCGATGGACCCGGGGCTGGGGCCGGCGGATCGCACCGCCGTGTGCTGCGACATGACCTGCGACGCCGGGGACGAGGTCTGGTCGGCCCCGGACGAAGAGCTGGTGCGCCGCTGCTTCGACGCCCTCGTGGAGGCCGGGCTCACCACCCCGGACCGGCTCGAAGGCGGGTTCGTACGGCGCTTCCGCAGCTTCTACCCGATGTACACCGTGGACTACCGCGAGCGCCTGGGCCGGGTGTACGCGCGCATCCAGGCCGCGGACAACCTGGTCCCCACCGGCCGCCTGGGCATGTTCAACTACAACAACTCGGACCATTGCCTGGACATGGGCCGCTTCATCGCGAGCGAGATGGCCGAAGGGCGCGCGCCGGGCCAGATCCGCGCCGGCCTGGAGGAGCGCGTCCGGACGTATCGGATAATTGACTAGAGGAGAGGCGGTCGCGGCGGCGGTGCTCGTGCTCCTGCCGCTCGTCGCCGCGCGCGCGGGCGCCCGCGGGCCGGCCACGGTCACCCTCAACCTCGGACCCGGCGACGGGCCCTATCTGGCCGGCTTCGCTCCCGAATACGAGATCGACGACAAGGTCGCCACCCACTGGACGACCTACCACGCGCGGGTGGACCTGCCCCTGGAGGTGCGCGGCGGGCCGGTCGAGCTGTCCTACCGGTTCGCCCGCGTGTTCGGGGAGACGGCCCAGGTCGAGGTCTCGTTCGCCGGCCGCGCCGTCGATCGCTTCCAGTGCCGGGGGGGCGCCGTACTCGAGCGAAGGGTGGCCCTGGGCGTGCTTCCGGCGACGCCGGTGGGAGCGAGCTTCGAGTCCGACTCCCACGAGCGGAAGGACCGCGGCCTCAAGATGGACTGGATCCGGGTCGCGCTGGGCGCGGGCGCGCGCGTCCGGCTGACCGGCGGGGCGATGGGGGTGCCGGCCCTGGTGGTCGCGCTCGTGCTCGCCATCCATCTGCTGGCGGGCTGGACGCCGCGGACGGCCATGCTCCTGAGCGCGCCCTGGTGCGTGGCGGCGGTGGCCGGTCTCCTCGCCGACCCCTGGCTCACGCATCGTCTCCTGCGCGGCCTGCCGCTCGCCCTGGCCCTGTCCGCCGCCGCCGGACTGGCGGTCGCGGCCTGGCTCCGGCGCCGCGGCCGGCTCTCCGCGGAGTCACTCCGCGCCCTGGCCGCGCTGGGCCTGGCCGCGTTCCTCCTGCGCGCCCTCGCCGTCAACCATCCCGACTTCTACTATCCGGACCTCCGGACCCACGCGCGGCTGGTCGAGAAGGTCCAGGACGAGGGCCTCGGGTTCTTCCTCTCGCCCGCGCGCGCGATCTGGGAGCACGGCGTGTGGCGGACGGAGGCCTATGGCCGTACTTACGCCTTCCCGTACTCGCCGGCCTTCCATCTGCCGTTCACGGTGCTGCCCATCGGGTACGACACGCTCCTGCTCGCGATGAAGCTGGCGGCGGCCGCGGTCTCCGTGGTGCCGATCTTCCTGACGTGGGCCCTGGCGCGGCGGCTGGGGGCCTCGCCGCTGGGCGCAGCCCTGCTCGTCCTCATCCCGACCTACACCTCCAGGCTGAGCTTCGCGTTCCTGCCCGCGTTGCTGGGCCATGCTTTCGACCTGGCCCTCGTCGTCTGGCTGGCCTCCCACCTGGACTCGATCCGCCGGCCACGCACGGTGCTGGTGGGGGCTCTCTGGGTGGCCGCCTGCCAGCTCGCGTACGTGTCGGGCGTGATGAACACGGCCGCGCTCGTTCTGGCCCTGGCCACGATCGCCCTGGTCCGGCGCCGGCCGGCGGAGGCGGGCGCCGTCCTGGCCATGGGAGCCCTCGGAGCCGCGGTCGCGGTGGCGCTCTACTACCGCGACTTCCTGGGCATGGTGGTCGACCTGGCGCCGCGCGTGGCGCAAGGGGGCGCCCAGGCGCCCTCGCGCTACGCGGTCGGGTCCTTCTTCGTCGTGGCCTACGAGCGGACGCGCGACTTCTTCGACACCCTCTACCCGCTCCTGGCCATGGCCGGCCTGGTCGTCCTATGGCGTGAGCACGCGCCGCCGGCCACGCCCACCCCGATCGCCTCGCCGGCCGCGCGCCGTTGGCTCCTGATGGGGGGGCTCGGCGCCTACTTCCTGCTCCTCCTGGGCCGCGCCAAGGTCCCCGACGTCTTCCTCCATGGGCACGAGACGCTGCTCGTCACCCCCCTCGTCTGCCTGGCCGCCGGCCACGCCCTGGCCACGCTGGCCCGGCGGTCGCGCGCGGGTTGGTGGGCGGCTTTGGCGCTGGTCGCGGTCCTGGCCGTCCAGGGCGCCCACGGGCAGTGGGACGCGATGGCGGCACAGCTCGAAAACGCCCGTTGAGAGGCCTTTCTGCGGTCCGGAGCGGCTTTTGATAGACTCCGCCCCCAGAGGGCCATGACGGAGAAGAACCCGTTCGCCAAGTTCCTCACCCACTTCGACGGAGGGCACGTCCTGTTCCACGAGGGGGACGAAGGCGACGACATGTACATCATCCAGTCCGGCCGCGTCGCCATCAAGAAGAAGCTCAAGGAGGGCGACACCACGCTGGCCGTGCTGGAGAAGGGGGACTTCTTCGGCGAGATGGCCATCCTCGAGCGCATGCCGCGGTCGGCGACGGCGGAGGTGATCGAAGAGGGTGACATCATCGTCATCAGCGGCGAGATGTTCGGGGACATGATCAAGGCCAACCCCGAGATCGCCGTGCGCATGCTGCGCAAGCAGTCGATCCGCCTGCGCGAGACCAACCGCCAGCTCGAGAGCGTCCTGGCCTCCGGCGGCCTCCCCCCGTCCGCCCCCGAGGCCGCTCCGCCTCCCGCCTCGCCCACGCACGGCACCCTCCAGGCGGAAGCCAAGGCCTACTTCATCTCGCCCTCGACCGGGAACGTCTTTCCCGTCTTCTCGAACGAGGCGCTGCTCGGCCGGTTCGACTCCGTCACCGGCCAGAGCCCCGAGGTGGACCTCACCAAGGAAGACCAGAGCCGCAACATCTCGCGGCGCCACGCGCGGATCGTGATCAAGGAAGGGAAATTCTTCATCGCCGAGGAGATCGGCACGATGAACGGGACCTTCCTCAACGGCAAGAAGCTGCCCACGGGCGTGCTCACGCCGATCCACGACGGCGACGAGATCACGCTGTGCCGGCTGGTGCTGAACTTCAAGACCCCGCGGTAGTCCTCCAGGGCCGGACGACGCGTCTTTACAGCCGCTCCGCGGTGGAGTACCATTCTGTGTCCTTCCCGCACCGCCCGCCCAACCGTTTCCACACCGCACTACCCGGTTAGACGTCGCTGCAGCGGTCCCGCTCGCGGTCCGCAGTGTTGCGGGGCACGCCGCCTCACGGAGGTCTGTACATGATGGACGTGAAGGCCCGACATCTTCTCGGGATCGCGCTGCTGGCGGCTCTGCCCGCGGCCGCGCTCGGCAGCGGGTTCCCGATCGAGAACACCGCGCACCGCGAGTACTCGGCCGGCGCCGCCTTCGACGGCACCAATTTCCTGGTCGGCTTCCAGGACAGCGTCTCGCCCGCACCTGGTAGCAGCATCGGGGCGAGGCTCGTCTCTCCCACGGGCGCGCTGCTCGCCACCGCCCCCGTGGCCCGCACCGGCGACTCCCCGGACGTCGCCTTCGGCGGCACGAACTACCTGCTGGCCTGGGGGGACCACTCGGGCGGCCCTCCCACCGTCTACGGCCAGCTCGTGAGCACGGCGGGGGCCGCGGTGGGCAGTCCGTTCCTCATCAGCACGTCGACGACCGTCGGCGAAGTGACCGGAGTGGCCTTCGACGGGACGGACTACCTGGTGGTGTGGACGGACGAGCGGCGCGTCGTCGACCCGCCCCAGCCGGGGGACAAGGACGTCTACGGCCGTTTCGTTTCCACTGCGGGCGCGACCGTGGGAGCCGAGCTCAAGATCAGCGGCAGTGCGGGCAAGGACGCTTCGGTGGCCTTCGCGGCGCCGAACTATCTCGTGGCCTGGGGCGAGGACGTCGCGGACCAGGAAGTGCACGCCCGCTTCGTCACTCCCGCCGGCGCCCTGCAGACCGAGTTCACGGTGAACGGGAGCGCCTTTCCCAGTGACAACCCCGTCCGGGTCGCCACGGACGGGACGAACTTCCTCGTCGCCTGGGGCGACGAGGTCACCGCCGACAACTGGGACCTGTTCGGTCAGCTCGTCTCTCCCTCGGCGACGCTGGTCGGAGGCGTCATCTCCATCTGCACCGCCCCCGGGGCCCAGCTCGCTCCCTACCTCGCGTTCGACGGCGCCAACTACCTGGTCACGTGGAGCGACCTGCGGAACGACGGCAACGGGAACTTCGCCTGCGACCCGGGAGAAGGGTTCTGCATCGACATCGGCGGCCAGCTCGTGAGCGCGGCGGGGACCCTCGTGGGGGCGAACTTCGCCGTCACGGCGGACACGGGCGCCCAGGCTCAGAGTCCCACCGTCTACGGCGGCGGCCAGTACCTCGTGGTCTTCACGAACGAGTTCCAGACTCCGAGCGCGGACGTGTTCGGGACCTTCGTCCCCGTCGACCTCATCTTCAGGGACGGCGTCGAGTCCGACACCTTCAGCGCGTGGTCGGCGGCCTCGCTGGACGGCGGCGACCTGAGCGTCAACTCGGTCACGCCCCTGGGCGGCACCTTCGACATCAAGGGCGTGGTCAACGACACGAACTCGCTCTACGTCGAGGACCAGAGCCCGCTCGACGAGGACCACTACCGCGCGCGGTTCCGGTTCGATCCCGCCAGCTTCGACCCGGGAACGGCCCAGAGCCACTTCCGCACGCGCATCTTCATCGCCTTCGAGCAGGGGCCGACCCGCCGGCTGGCCGCGATCGTCCTCAAGAAGCAGGGAGGACAGCTCAGCCTGATGGGCCGTACCCGGCGCGACGACAACTCCCAGGCGGACACCGGGTTCTTCAACATCGGGGCCGGGCCGCACCTCGTCGAGATCGAGTGGAAGCGCGCGACCTCGGCCCTCGCGGCCGACGGCGAGCTCCGCCTGTGGATCGACGACACGCTGATGTCCACGCTCACCGCCCTCCAGAACAACGTCAGCTCGGTGGACTTCGCCCGCCTGGGAGTCTTGAGCCTGAAGAGCGGGGCGAGCGGCACT
>JBGPBV010000256.1:0-5355 GCA_041481445.1 Vicinamibacteria bacterium | reverse complement strand
CGCATCACCGTGAGCATGTTGGCGCCGGAAGTTGCCGCTCGCGTCGCCGGCGCCTTGGCCATGTCGCAGACGGCCCGAGGGCGGACGGCGGGGGCCTGATGTTCTCGGCGTGACGCGGCGAGACTCTGCAGCGCCGCTTCACGCCGAGCTTCGTTGACGCCGGGCCCGGGAGGGCCCTCCGTTATCATTCCCGCACCGGAGGTCCCACATGCGTTCGCTCGTTGCTTCGGCCGCTCTCGCCCTTCTGCCCGCCGCGTTCGCCGCCGCCGCCGACCCCCCGCGGGCCACGCTCGCGCTCGTCGGCGGCCAGGTGATCGACGGCTACGAGGGTCCCCCCATCCCGGACGGCGTGGTCCTCATCGCGGGCGACCGGATCCTGGCCGTGGGCCCGAAGAGCGCGGTGGCGGTGCCGCCGGGCACGCCCGTGATCGACACCGAGGGCATGAGCGTGCTGCCCGGCCTCATGGACATGCACGTCCACCTGATGCTGCTCGGCCACGCCGACTACGAGCACTGGGACAAGACCTACATGCCGCGCTTCCGCAACGAGATCATGCCGATCGCGGCCCGCCAGCTCCTGATGGCGGGAGTGACCACCGCCCGCGAGCTGGGGGCGCCCCTCGAGGACGTCCTCGACGTCAAGCGCCGGATCGAGAAGGGCGAGATCCCCGGCCCCCGCCTGTTCGTGTCCGGTCCGTTCATCCAGAAGGCGCCGTACTTCGATTACGAGAAGACCTTCCGCTGGGGCGTGGACTCGCCCGAGGACGCGCGGGCCAAGGTGCAGCGCCTGGTGGACGCGGGGGTGGACGTCATCAAGCTCATCGACCAGGACCAGCTCACCCGCGAGGAGGTGGCGGCGGTGGTCCAGACCGCGCACAAGGGCGGCAAGCCCGTGGTGGCGCACGGACACCGCGAGGACGAGATCCGGGTGGGGCTGGAGCACGGGGTCGACTGCTTCGAGCACACCGGCCTGGCCACCGAGCCCGGCTATCCGGACGACATCGTGGCCGCGCTCCGCAAGCGCAACAACGCGCTCTACTGGTGCCCGACCATCGAGGGCCTGTTCCTGGCCGACTACACCGCCCGCGTGTTCCCGGAGCGCCTGGACGACCCCGCCTGGCGTCAAGGCCTGCCGAAGGAGATGGCGGACGACATCCGCCAGTCGCTCGCGAGCGTGACCTCCCTCGACTACTTCACGCTGACCTTCCGCCGCCTGCCCACGTTGCCCAGGAAGTTCCAGCAGCTCCGCGAGACGGGGGTGACCCTGCTCGTGGGCACCGACAGCGGCATCCCCGGCAACTTCCACAGCGACTCCACCTGGCGCGAGCTCGACACCTGGGTGCGCCTGGGCATGACGCCGATGCAGGCCATCGCGGGAGCGACCCGCTGGCCCGCCCGATTCCTCAAGAAGGAGAAGGAGCTCGGCACCCTCGCCCCCGGCCGGCTGGCCGACGTCATCGCGGTGCGCGGGGACGTCCTGACCCACGTCGACCTGCTCCAGCGGGTGGACGTCGTGGTCAAGGGCGGGGCGCGGGTGAAGTAGCTACTCGACGGTGAAGTCGAGCGCCCGCCGCGCGGCCGCCCCCGTCTTGCGGTCCACGACGAGGACGCGCAGCTCGTAGGCTCCCGCGGTCAGGGTCTCCAGGCCCATGCCGTTGCTCTCCGGGAGCGGGACCGTGTCCTTCCGCTCCAGGGCGACGGGCCGGGGCTTGGAAGCGGCCACGAGCTTCTGGCCCGTCCAGATCTGGGCCTGGAAGACCACGTCGCGGTCGGAGGCTTCCGGGGCGTTGTAGACGTAGAACTGGAAGAGGAGGTTCTCCGTGCGCTTGAAGCGGCGCCGGGCCTGCACGCTGCGCAGGGAGCCGCCGGCCGTGGAGAGGAAGACGCTGCTCATCGCGAGCTTGCGGTCGGCCAGATCGGGGATCTCGAGCCAGTCCGCGGAGCCGCCTGACTGCGTGAACCGGGTCTCGCGCGCCACGAAGCGGACCTGGTAGCGTCCCGGAGGCAGGGCGACCTGCTGCTGGAACTGCAGGCCGTCCTCCCTCGCCCGCTCGTATTCGCGCTCGCCGAGGTCCAGCTCCACGCGCCGTGCGAACGGCGCCCCGAAGAGCTTGCCCTCGGCGTCGTAGACGCCACCCACCATCTCCATCGAGGCACGATGACGGCCCTCCGCCTGCTCCCATCGCAGCGCGGACAGGTCCACCGTGCCGAGGACGACGGCCTGCGGGCCCGCGGGCGGCAGGTCGACGTAGTCGGCGGCGACCCGCGTCGGGAGGCCGGAGGGCGGCAGGGGGTCGCTGAGGAGCGCGCGCGCTTCCGCCTCCTCCACGCCCCGAGGCAGGCTCGGCGCCGGTCCCGCCGCGGCGAGGGTGGGCACCGGCGCGCCCGTGGAGTCGGGCCTCCGATCGTCCGGGGCAAAGTAGCCGCGCCGGGTGCGGACGCCGTAGTCGCGATGGCCGGCGATGCGGACGTCGATCCGGCGGAACTTGCCGTCGCGCTTGAGGTTGGTGGGCGCGTAGGCCATCAGGTAGTAGGCCTCGTTGTCCTGCATCATGCGGCCGAGCCCGGTGGCGAGGTCGTTCGTGGCCCGGACCACGAACCCGCCCGTGTCCCGCGCGATCGTGTCCAGGGTGGTGCGGTAGAGCATCTCGCTCTGGCGGTTCACCGTCGTGTCGAGCCCCGGCAGCGCCGCCTTGCCCGCGATGGCGGCATCGCTCGTCCGGGACGAGAGCCCGTGCACGTCCAGGGCGTAGAGCACCGTGCCCGAGCGGGTGGCGGCGTCGACGACGCCCATCAGCTCCCGCGTCCGCTCGTCGCTCGTCCCCGCTCCGACCAGGAAGCCGCCCGAGACGAGGATGCACAGCTTGCGGCCTGGGAGCGCGGCGAGGCCCCGCAGGATGGAGTCGGTCCGACTGAGCGTCGCCACCGAGAAGCGGAGCACCTCGGCCAGGACCGCGCGCGCCTGGCGTTGCACCTCCTCCGCCGCCGCCTTCTCCTCGGGATCGATGCCGGCGGGGGTGAAGCCGAGGCCGGGAACGCGGTTCCGCACCGAGTCGCTGAATCCGCTGTTGGCGTCGTCGAGCATCGTGCGTGCGCCGAGCTTGAGCGCGGAGGGGTCGCCCCTCAGCACCAGCTCGGCCTGGGCGGGAGTCAGCTGCGAGCCGCTCGGCTTCTCGATGGCCAGCTCCCGGAAGCCCAGGTTCTCGATCGCCACCCTCAGGCGCGACCGGTCCTGGGTCAGGTTCTCGACCACCCCCGGCGGGCTCGTGGTGAAGAGCCCGACGTTGTCGCCCTCCCGGACGTGGTCGGCGAGGAGGGCCAGGAGGGCCTGCCTGGTGTACGCGGCGTCCCCGCGGTCGATGTGGAGGTCGTCCACCAGGATCGCGATGCTCCGCCCCGGCTTCTCGGGGGCCTCGTCGGGATGGGCGGAGCCCGCATCGGAGAGGTCGCCCGGGCTCGCGCCCGGCCGGACGCCGGCCCCGGCGAACAGGGAGACCCGCTGCGGCTTGCCGTCCTCGAGGACCTGGAAATCGTCCTGGCCGAGGTCGTGGACGAGCCGGCCCTGGGCGTCGGTGACGACGACGTCGATCTGGACCAGCTCGACCCGCGCGGCTTGGGCGGGCGGCTGCGGGCGAGCGGCGTCCGCGGCCGCGAGCAGGACGAGGACGGCGGCCGGCACGAAGGCCCGCACCCGCCGAGCCTACCACGCGCGTTCCCTCGCACGCGCCCGTCCCTCGCTTGACCCTTGATCCCACGGGCCTTATCCTCGCCCGACGGCTACCTCCGGAGGCAGGCCTCTATGGCTACGCGGACAGTCGCGGACGGGACGCAGCGGGAGCTCTCGTACCGCAAGCGCCTCATCGAGATCGCCAACATCATCAACTCCGCGGGCAGCATCCAGGACATCCTCGTCGACATCAAGGACAAGATGCTCGACCTCGTGGACGCCGAGCGCGTCACGATCTTCGCCCTCGACACCAAGAACCAGGAGCTCTTCTCGCTCGTCAAGGCCGGCAACGAGGTCAAGGAGATCCGCGTCTCCAAGACCTTCGGGTCCATCGCCGGGTTCACCGCCCTGAGCCGCAAGACGGCCAACATCAAGAACGCCTACGATCCCGGGGAGCTGACCCGGCTGCACCCCAACCTCAAGTTCGATTCGCGCTGGGACAAGGCCTCGGGCTTCCGGACGAGCAACGTCCTGGCCGCGCCCATCCTCTTCGAGAAGTACCTCCTGGGGGTGCTCCAGCTCATCAACAAGCGCAGCGGGGGCCCGTTCTCCCCCAAGGACGAGGAGGCGGCGGAGGAGCTCTCGAAGATCCTCGGCATCGCGTTCTACAACCAGCACCGCGCCGCGCGCTCCAACAAGCCGTCCAAGTACGGGCTCCTCGTGGACAAGGGCCTCGTCACCGACAAGGACCTCGAGAACGCGATCGGCAACGCGCGCATCAACCAGATCGACGTGTCGAAGGTCCTGATCGAGGACCTGAAGGTCCCCAAGGAGGAGGTCGGCCGCGCCCTGGCCCAGTTCTACAACGCACCCTTCGCCGACCTGGCCGGACGCAGCCTCCCGCCCGAGCTGAAGGACCGGCTCACCCCCGACTTCCTCAAGAAGAACATGTGCGCGCCCCTGGAGAAGAAGGAGGGCACGCTGATGGTGGCGGTGGAGGACCCCTACGACCTCACCCGCCTCGACGCCATCAAGGCCATGAACCTGGCCCCCCGGCACGACTTCGTGGTCGCCCTGCGCCAGGACATCATGCAGTACATCAATGAGAACTACTCGGGGGTGATGGGCGGGCCGGCGGTTCAGGAGGAGGACCTCGGCCGCATCATCACCGAGCTCGGCTCCGGGGAAGAGGACGAGGTCGAGGGGGGCGAGCCGGCGACGCCGGAGCAACCGGAGATCGACGAGACGGACAGCGGGATCGTCAAGCTCTGCAACCAGATCATCATCGACGCCTACAACAAGGGAGCCTCCGACATCCACGTCGAGCCCTACGGCAAGCAGGCCCCTACCGTCGTGCGGCTGCGCGTGGACGGCGATTGCACGAAGTACATCGACATCCCGCCCGCTCATAGAAACGCGGTGGTGCAGCGCTTCAAGATCATGTCGAAGCTCGACATCTCCGAGAAGCGCAAGCCCCAGGACGGCAAGATCCGCTTCCGGGGCCCCATGGGCACCATCGAGCTCCGCGTGGCCACCATCCCCACTGCCGGCGGCAACGAGGACGTGGTCATGCGCCTCCTGGCCGCCTCCAAGCCCCTCCCCCTCGAGAAGATGGGCTTCTCCGATCGCAACATCGCCGAGTTCAAGACGATCCTCCAGAAGCCGTACGGGATCTGCCTGGTGGTGGG
>JBGPBV010000255.1:0-5637 GCA_041481445.1 Vicinamibacteria bacterium | reverse complement strand
CGCCGTCGGGCGGCATCTGGCGGACGCGGTCGAGACGGGGGCGGTCTGCTCCTACCGGCCGGGCGGCAGTCCGCCTAAGGGCTGGTGACCCTGACGCTCAACAGGCCGGTGCTGCCGTCGACGGGATCCACCACGACCGCATAGGTCCCGGTGGCGGGCAATGTCTGCGCCGGCAGTCGGAAGCTCTCCGCCGTCGACGTCCTCGCCGCGAGCAGCGTGCCATCGGGGGCCGTCAGTCGCACGTGGACACGCCCGAGGGTGTTGCCGCTGAGGCGCACGGTCACCACGGTGCCGGCGGTGCCGCTCAGGGACAGGGAGCCGTTCTGGCCCGGCGTAGCCAGGACGACGCCGACGGTGGGACCGCCGACCGTCACCTCCCCCGAGAAATCCGCCGGGACGTCGAACAGGGTGAGAGTCAGGCCGCCTTTGGCCTGGGCCCGAGGATCGACACCGATGGTGTACCTGCCGGTGGCCGGCAGCGTCACGACGTCGACGAAACCGGCGGGCTCCATGCAGGTGGCTCCCGTCAGCACGCTGCCGTCCGGGTTCCTGATCTTGACCCTCACGTCGCACTCCGGAACCTGGCCCGGCATGCCGTCCGCCCCGAGCAGGGAGACCCGCTGTCCAGCCGTGCCGTCGAAGGTCAGGGAGGCGTCCTGCCCCGGGGTGGCGGTGGTGATGGTCACGGCCCCTCCGCCGGGCGTGATGGCGGCGGTAGCGTCCGCGGGGACGTCGTACAGGCGCAGGGTGACGCTGGCGGCGACGCCTGCGGCGGGCACGATCAGGATGGCGTAGGTCCCGCTGTGCGGAAGCGTCTTCGTGTCGATGAAACCCGAGCCCTCCATGCAGGTCGCCGGCCCCAGCGCGTCGTTGTTGGAACGCAGGAAGCCGGCGGTGACGTCGCAGTCGGCCGACGCGCCCGCCGTCCCCTCGGTCCCCAGCAGCGAGACGCGCTGGCCCTCCGTGCCGTCGAAGAGCAGGAGCGCGATCTTGTCCGCGGGCACGGCCACCGTGGTGGCGGCGCCGAACGCGATCCGGCCCGAAACGGCCACGTCCTCGGGCGCGTAGGGGGCGGGCGCGACGATGAAGTCGTCGCGGGAGACCGCCGTCCCCATGGCCGTGGTGAGCGTGATGTGGCCGGAGCCGGCGCGGTCGGGCACGGGCACGCTCACCGTAGAGGCGGTGGCCGCGGTGGGCGACGCCCGCCGGAGGTTGAACCGCACCTGGTTGCGGGCGGGCACCGGGTCGAAGTTGGCGCCGTGAATCGTCACCACCGTCCCCGGGACGCCGATCGTCGGCGTGAAGCCGGTGAGGATCGGCACGGGGGGGCCGGTCACCGTGAACGGCGTCGCGCTGGTGGCCGACCCGTCGGGCGCGGTCACCGCGATCTCTCCGGTGGTCGCCCCCGCGGGGACGGTCACGACCAGGGTGGTGACGGAGGCCGAGGTCACGACGGCAACGGTGCCGTTGAACGTCACCGTGTTCCCGGAAGGCAGCGCGCTGAAGCCGGAGCCTTCGATGACGACGGTCGTCCCCACCGGCCCCGCCTCCGGCGTGAAGCCGGAGATCGTGACCGGCGGCGCGGCGCCCGCGCCGATCACCGTGACACCGAGGGTCGTCACCTCCGTCGCGATCTGCACGGTCCCGTCGCGCGGGCCGGCCTCGGTGGGGGCGAAGCTCACGCTCATCGTGCACGTCCCGTCGACGGGCAGCGGCGATGCCGCGACGCACGTGTCCACCACCGCGAAGTCGCCCGTCACCACCACCTGCACGATCGCGAGCGGCTCGCCGCTGGTGTTCGTGACCACGACCTGCTGCGGCGGCGGCGAGGTGCCGACGGTATGCGTCCCGAAGTCCAGGGACCGCGGAGCGGCCGTGTAGAGGGGATCGGGCACCTGGACGGGGATGACGGCGGCGAGATTCGCCTCCGCCGGCCCGTAGGTGGCCCTGACCTCCGCGTAGCCGGGGCCCACGGCACTGACGACGCCGGCGCCGTCCACCGTGGCCACCGCGGGATCGGAGGAGGCGTAGGCGACGCGCGTGGACTGCGTGACGTCGAATACGGAGCCGTCGAAGAACCCGGCCTGCAGGGTCAGGGCGGACGTGTCCCCGTCCGCGTCGAACACGAGCTCGGGCAGCCGCGCGTAGACACGGCCGGGCATGTCCGTCACCTCCACGTCGATCTGGATGGAGGCCGCCGCGCTCTCCCCCGCCTCCGTGGTGGCCATCGCGGTCAGCGTGTACTTCCGGCAAGCGGCATCGGCGGGGACCATCACCGAGAACTGGGCCGGCAGCGACTGGGCGATGCCGACGGGCCCTATGGGGTCGTCCGCGGTCAGCCCCACCCCGCCGGTGAACGTCCCTCCCGCGGGCGAGGTGACCGTCACCACAACGGTCTGGCCGGGAGCGACGACGGTGCCGTCGGCGGGTGACGTGATGGCGAGCAGGTCGGTGCCCTGGGCGGCGGCGGAGACGGGACCGACGAGGGCGGCCAGGGCGACGGCCAGGACGGGCGCGAGGATCCCGGGTGAAGTTCGGCGGGACGTGAAGGTGTCACTCATGGGCCACCTCCCTCACTGCGGCAGCTTCATGTACGTCTGGGTATCCGACATCGGCGTGTTCAGCAACGAGATGACTTGGGTGGCGACTTCCCCGTTGCTGATGATGGTGGGCGGGGCGAAGCCCAGCTTCACCATGCCGCTGGAGTGCACGTAGCCGGGGAAGTGCCGTCCCCGCGAGAACGGGTCCTGGCTGCTCATGCCCACCGTGGCGTCGCTCTCCTCGCCGAAGAGCGCGGGCCAGCCGTTCGCCGTCAGCTGCGCGGCCAAGGCGTCGCCCTGGCACTGGCTCTTGACGAAGTTCGTGACGATGTTCCCGGTCAGGTTGGCCCAGTTGGTGTAGGCGCCGGCCACGAAGGCGGTCGGGATCTGGCGGACGCGCTGGGCGTCCATTCTCTGCAGGGCCGCGCTGGGAGTGTTGTGCACCAGGTCTCCCACCGCGCCCGACACCGTGCGCCCGTCGCGGAGAGTGGCCGAACGCAGCACCACGTTCGTGCTCCAGTTGCCGAGGAACAGGGGCACCGAGAAGTGGCCGTGCGACATCTGGGAGACGAGCGCGGTGGCCAGCACCGCGCCCTTGTGCGGGGTGTCGACGGTGATCAGCTTGTGGACGATGCCCTCTCCGTACGTGTTGCCCTGGAGGAAGTCCGGCAGGAGCGGCATGGTGCGGGTCACGTCGCCGCCCATGCTGTGGGCAACCACGTCCACCTGGACGGCCGCCACCGACATGTTCGCGGGGTTCCGCCCCGTCTTGAAGACCTGCAGCTCCTCGCGGATCCTCTTCTGGACGACCCCCGCGTTGTACTCGAAGCCCAATGCGCTGCCCGTGGTCTTCACACGGATGCTCTCCGCGTAGTGGGGGAAGGTCTCCTGGATGAGGCCAGAGACGTTCTGGCCGTAGTTGATGCGGAAGATCGCGAAGCGCGGGTCGCTGTTCCCCGTCCCCCACACCAGGGGCTGGAACGTCTTCCAGAGGCCGTCGTCGTCCCAGATGCCGTGGACGGCCGCCACCGGCGGGCGCACCACCCTCACCGGCAGGGTGGCGGTGACGCTGGAGGACTCGATGCGGAGGAACACGTCGCGGTACTTGAGAGAGGCGTCGCCATTGTCCCGGGGGAAGTCCTCTGGCGCCCGGTAGACCACGAAGGCCCAGGCGGCGCCGGCCGCGCTCTGGGAGGGGACGATGATCTCGCTCTGGGTGCAGCCGTTGCCGGGACAGCGGTCGCCGGGCCTCCCCACCGCCCCGTACTTCTTCGTGTCGGTGCTGGGGGTGGTCTCGTCCTGGTAGACCTTCACCGTGACCGCGCTCGCGGCGTCGGCGATCGGGATGCGCACGAGGATCTGGCTGACCCCGTCCGCGGCGATGGCCTGTACGTCGCGCCCGGCCGTCGCCAGCGTGGCCGGCACTCCCGTGACGTCGCGGCTCGATCGGACGAGGTCGGGCACGGGGTCGATCAGGCGGATGCTGGGCGTGTAGAAGCTGTGGTTGCCCTGGCCGCCGGCGTCGCCGTAGTTGCCGACGACCGCGCCGTGATCGTTGATGCCGGAGACGAAGACGCTGTCGGACTCCGGGCAGACGAAGCGGGTGAAGCGCCCTCGAGGCCCGAACGGCCGGGTGAAAGAGCCCCCGTAGGGCGGATCGGGCAGGGCGGCGGTGCCCACCATGAGGCGGGCGTTGTTGATGGCGGTGAGAGACGTCCCGTACCCGCCCGGAACCTCGCTGACCGGGTTGGGGCCGGTGAGGTTCCACCAGAAAGCCGCGCTGCGGAAGCCGTCCGCGGCGGATCCCACCACGATGCCGTCGTCGTTGATGCCGAAGACCTCGGTGTGCGCGATGCCCGGATACACGATGGTGTAGAGGGAACCGTCCGCCTTGCGGACGAACCCCTTGTCGCGGAAGTCCGGCGCGTCGCGGCGGATGCCGGCGATGTCCCCGTTGTTGTTGATGTCGATGGCGGCGGTGGCGGTGTGGGGCCCGCCGCCTAGGTCGAGGAACGAGGGCACCGCGTCGGTGATGATGAAGGCGCGGCCTCCCGCCTCGCCCACCATCTGCCCGCGGTCGTTGATGCCGTAGACCTCGGTGTTGGTCGGACCGATCTGGACGATCGCGTACACGCCGTCCTTGAGGAGGAACCCCTGGTTGATGACGCCCTCGTCGTTGCCCACCCAGGGAATCAGGTACCAGCCGACGACGTCGCCGCGGTTGTTGATGCCGTAGGCGATGGTGCTGTTCGGGAGGGCCCAGGGGGCGTTCACCGGCTGGCAGAACGTGCCCTGCGCCTGCGCCGCGGGAGGGCCGCCCACGCCCAGCAACGCGACGAAGGCGACGGGAAGAACGACATTGCGAGCGCGGGTCAGCATCGCGTCACCTCCGCCACGAGGACTGGCTTTGTACTTCCTACCGCAACGGCTGCAGGTTCAGGATCGCGGAGAGGACGTTGCCCAGGATCCCGCCCGTCCCGTTGTTGTTCCGCCCGTACTGGGAGCGCGCGTTGTAGCCGTCCTGGTAGCCGCGCTGGAATCCCTGCCGGAAGTAGTAGTTGTAGTCGCCCTGATCCACGTACATCCCGGTGTAGCCGTAGTTCGCGTCCTCGTAGGCGTACGAGCTCTGGTAGCCGTTCCGATAGCCGTCCTGCCGGTCGGCCTGGCCCGCCCGAACGCCCTGTTCGTAGCCGTTGTTGACGGCCTGGCGGAGAAGGTCGGCGCCGTAGCGATTCGTCTGGTACGTCCGGCCGGCGCGAGAGTACTGATAGGTGGGCGGCGTGTAGAAGTAGGGGTCGCCATTGTAGTCGTACGAGCGCCAGTTCGAGAGGCTGCTCTGCTGCTGGCGCAGTGTCGCGACGTACTCCTGCTGGTAGCGGTACTGCGCATTCCGATTCTGCTGCTGGAGGGCGGCCGCCCGCTGGTCGGCCAGCCGTCGCTGCTGGTCGAGTTGGATGCTGTACTGCTGCGTTCGCGCCTGCTGGATCTGGATGAGCTGCTGCTGGCGCGCGGCGGAGAGACGCGCCTGCGCCCGATCGGCCTGGTTGGCCTGCCGCTGCGCCTCGATGGCCTGCTGCTGCGCCTGGACCTGCTGCTG
>JBGPBV010000254.1:0-5886 GCA_041481445.1 Vicinamibacteria bacterium | reverse complement strand
TGGGCGCGGCCGCGGTGCCGGGGAAGATCGCGACGATCTTCATCAAGTGGAAGTTGGCGTACACGCGCGGCGCGGCGATGGCGGTGGCGACGAGACCGAGGGCGACGGCAGCGATGCGGACTCGCATGGACTTCCTCCCGGGTGGGCAGCCGCGAGCAGCGTCTGCGGGATTTGGGTTCGCTTTCGACCCTACCATCGCGGCCCGGGAAGCCGCAAGGGTCTACGTCACCCCTTTCTCCTTTACGCTCTACGTCTTACGGGAATGGAAAAGTCCGCCGATTTCCGTCGATCACGGCCCGATGTAGCCGCGCCGCCGCGATTCGAAGTCGTCCCAGAAGAGCATCCCGCTGGCCCCGGTCTTGACGCTCAGCGCGCCCAGGCGCGCGAAGTCCACCGAGCTCGCGTTGTTCTGGAGGCCCTGCAACGTCGCGGTGAGCGAGCCGTCGAGCCAGAGCTGGAACGTGCCGTCCGCGCTGGACGGCGAGGTCGCGCGGACGACGTCTGGAGCCGCGCTCGGCTACCTCTCCGTCCCTTCGCGGACGGCCCCGGACGGCTCGCCGTACCAGTACCCGATGTAGGTGTAGCGCCGCGACTCGAAGTCGTCGAAGCGCAACCGGCCGCTGGTCCCGGCCTTCAGGCTCATCGCCCCCAGTCGCGCGAAGTCGACCGAGCTCGTATAGATCTGGAGGTTCGTGGACTCCGACACGAGGTCCTCGTCGATCCACATCCTGAACTCGCCGTCCGCGGAGCTGGGCGAGGTCGCGCGCTTCCATTCGCACTCGACGCGATGGGTCCCGGGGCCGATGTTGAAGAAGCCGGTGTCGGCCAGCGTCCCGTCGTCGCGCCGCACGCGGCTCATGAGGCTGTACTGCGCGCCCTGGCGCTTCAGGACCACCGCCACCAGCCGGCGGGTGGGCGCCTCCTCGAACGCGATGAAGATGCGCGCGCGTTGATGGCCCTGGGCCATGCCGGGATCGAAGTCGAACGGGTCGAGGAGGAAGTCCACGCGATAGCGGCCGTCGTCCATCGGGCGGTCGTCCTCGACGAACAGGGGATTGGTGTCGTCGACGACGGCCTCCAGGCCCTTGACGCCGCCGAGCCCGGCCTCCGGGTTGAGCCACAGGTCGCCGCCGTCGGCGGACACGGCCGACCACTTGCCGAGGTCGTTGTCGAAGTCGTCCTTGAGGTATATGTCCGGGCGCTCGTACCTCACCACCAGCCGGTAGTCGAAGATGTTCCGCGTCAGGTTGAGGGTGTTGTGCGACTTCACGAGGATGAAGTAGGTGCCGGCGGGCAGGTTGGACGCCTGCGTGTCCTGCTGCACCTGCGCGCCCGTGCCGTCGATTCGGGAGCAGAACCCCCGGCCGTCGTCATCGTCGTCGGCGACGAGCTGGAGGTTCGCATCGTAGAGCGTGATCTCGCTGTCCATGTCGTTCGACTCGCAGGTCTTGGACACCCCTTCGATGATCTCGGCGCGCAGCGAGCCTCCGGGTGCCGGCAGCGTGATCGCGTAATAGTCCGAGTCCGTGAGGGTCGCGTGGTTGCCGTAGATGAAGACGTCGGAGCCGACCAGGGGGGTCGCGGTGCCCGGCGTGTCGTTGCCCTCGATCTCGGTGCCCAGGTTCTGCTGGAACTTGACCTGGAGCCGGTAGCTCGGGATCTCCGCGTCGCCGTTCTCTTCCTCCGTCAACACCATAACCGACCAGATCCACGCTCGATCACGCATGCGATGTTCTCCCTTTCCTTCTTCAGAACGGACAGGGGAGGTGGGTCCGGCCCTGGCGGGGCTACGTTGTTCGTTGCCCTGTGACCTGGACCACGCCGGTCAGGCGCTAGGCCTGCCCGGCGGGCGGCTCCTTCGGCGCGGGCTGGGCGCCCATCGCCATGCTGTGGGCGCCGAAGGCGCGGCCGCGCGAGGCCGACTCGCGCTCGAGCTCGGGCACGAAGGGTCCCACGTCGCGCAGCATCCGCCGCTCCGCGATCGCGCTCGCCAGCACGGACCGGAGGGCGGCCACGATGGCCAGGCTGCGCGGGATGAACACCTTCCGCCGGCGACGGGCGATGGTGTCGAGGAGAGCCTCCGCGCACTCCTCGACGGAGGTCACGGTCGAGAACGGCGGCGGGAGCCGCCGGACGATCTGGTCGAACGCGCCGATCTCGTCGCGCGCGTCGCGCACGAGGTCGGTGTCGATCCAGCACGGATGCGCCACCCCGACGCCCACGCCCTTGGCCGCCAGCTCGATCCGCAGCGCGTTGCCGAGCTGCTCGACCCCGGCCTTGGACGCGGAGTACGCGGCCAGGCCGGGCGCGGCGGCCAGCGCGGCCGCGGACGAGATCAGCAGGTAGTACCCGCGGCGCGCCACCACGTGCGGCAGCGTGGCCGCCACCGTCCGCAGGACGCCGACGAGGTTCACCTCGATCACGCGGGCCTGGGCTTCGACCGGGGTCGTGGCCACGGTGCCGAAGCTGCCGATGCCGGCGTTGGCCACGACCACGTCGATCGCGCCCAGCGCGGCGATCGTGGCCGACACCGCGCGGTCCAGGCCGGCCTGGTCCGTGACGTCGCACGTGGACCAGACGTGGCCGGGGCCGAGCTCCGCGGCCAGCGATTGGAGCCGCTCCGGCTCCAGCCCGACCAGGGCCACGCGCGCCCCGCGCGCGGCCAGCCGGCGCGCCACCGCCTCGCCGATCCCGCGCGCCGGTCCGGTGACGAGCGCGACCTTGCCGGATACCTCGTATGTCATGTCGCCTCCGCGCGGTGTCCCATCGACAGGTACTCCTCGGGCCGGAAGCGCGCCACGCGGCGGTGATAGAGCCAGGTGAAGTCCGGCCACACCGTCGAGGCCCGGCCCGTCCGGTCCAGGTACCAGCTCTTGCATCCGCCCGCGACCCAGACCGTCCCGCGAATGCGGCGGTCCACCGCCGAGACATAGGACTGCTGGGCCTCGAGCCGGGGCTCGACCGCCTCCAGCCCCTGGGCGCGCATGAAGCGCAACGCGCCCATGAGGTGCTCGATCTGCGCCTCCATCATGTAGACGACGGACGTGTGGCCGACGCCGGTGTTCGGGCCGAGGAGCAGGAACAGGTTCGGGAAGCCGGAGACGGTCGTGCCCAGGTGCGCCTGGGGGCTCCCGGCCCAGGCCGCGCGCAGCGTGCGCCCGTCGCGGCCACGGACGTGCGCGGCCAGCGGCGGATCGGTGGGACGGAAGCCGGTGCCGAGGATCACCGCGTCGACCTCGCGCTCCACGCCGTCGCCCCCGACCACCGAGCGCGCGCGGACCTCCGAGATCCCGCAGGTCAGGACCTCGACGTTGGGCCGCGCGAGCGCGGGGTAGTAGTCGTTCGAGAGCAGGACGCGCTTGCAGCCCATCGTGTAGCTCGGGGTCAGGCGCGCGCGCAGGGCAGGGTCGGAGATCGCGTTGCGCAGGTGGCGGCGGGCCATCGCCTGGGCCCGCCGCATGAGCCAGGGATGCCGGAAGAGCGGCACGCTCGCCTCCCGCGTCAGGTAGATGGCGGCCCGCGCCGCGCGCTGGAGCGCGGGCACGCACCGGAACAGCCGGCGCTGCCAGGCCGGGATGGGCGCGTCCGGGCGCGGCAGCACCCAGGCCGGCGTGCGCTGGAAGAGGAGCAGGCGCGCGACCCGGGGCTGGATCTCGGGCACGAACTGCGCCGCGGAGGCGCCGGTCCCGACCACGGCCACGCGCTTGCCGCTGAGATCGAACGCGTGGTCCCATCGCGAGGAATGGAAGACCGGACCCTGGAAGCGCTCGAGGCCGGGCAGCTCGGGGATGACGGGCTCGCTCAGCGGGCCTGCGGCCAGCACGAGGACGGCGGCGGAGAACGGACCGCCCGAGGTCTCGACTCGCCAGGTCCGTGCGGGCTCGTCCCACGTCGCCTGCCTCACCTCGTGCCCGAAGCGGATGTGCGGCGTGAGGCCGAAGTCGCGCGTGAGGCCCTGCAGGTACCGCCAGATCTCGGCCTGGCGCGAGAAGCGGTCCGTCCAATCGGGGTTGGGTGCGAACGAGAGCGAGTACAGGTGCGAGGCCACGTCGCACGCGCACCCCGGATAGCTGTTGTCGCGCCAGGTCCCGCCGACGTCGTCCGCCCGCTCGAGCACGACGAAGTCGCCGAGCCCTTCCTGCTTCAGGCGGATGGCAGTGCCCAGGCCGCCGAAGCCACTGCCGACGATCGCGACCTGTATCTGCATCACAGCAAAAGGGTCCCACCACCCGCGGGGGACTTTACTGTAAGGTAGACCACAGTCGATTCCGACCCTCCGTCGTTCAGGTCCTCGAACACTCTCTGAAGACTCTGGAAAGGAAGCGTCCATGAAGGCGTCCCCATTTGTCGTCAACGACTTGCGCGGTAGGCGCGAGCGCGGCTTCACCCTGATCGAGCTACTGGTGGTCATCGCGATCATCGCCATCCTGATCGGGCTGCTCCTGCCTGCCGTGCAGAAGGTCCGGGAGGCCGCCTCCCGGTCGACGTGCGGGAACAACCTGCGCGCGATCCGGGCGGCCGAGCTCCAGTACTTTGACGCGCACCAGACCTTTACGAGCTCCTTCGACGCCCTCGGTCTCGGCGCGTTGTTCCCGGGGGGCGTCAAGGACGGGTACCAGTTCTCCCTTCACGCCACGACGCCGACGGGCGGCCTGACCGCCAAGGGCATCGTGGCGGCGCCGCCGACGTTCGTGGCGACCGGCACTCCGGCCTTCCCCGGGATCACCGGCGGCTCGGACTGCCAGATCGATCCGGTCAACCCGTTGCGCTGCGCGCCGAACCCCCAGGCCGACGCCGGCCGCCGCCAGATGCTCGCGAACGTCAACCGTCGCGCCGCGCTACAGATCGGCGTCCTGCTCACGCAGATGCCGGACGCCCTCGACCGTGTGACCAAGAAGCTGCAGAACCCGAACACGCTGGGCAAGGTCTTCACCGACGTGGACGTCAACGGCGACGGCAGCGTGACGCCCGCCGAGATCTCCGCCCTGGGCCGGCGCGACGGCCTGGTGGACCTGCTGCCCTACATCGAGCAGGAGATGCACTTCGGAGAGGCGGGCGAGAGCGCCGGGCTCCTGCCCGGCGTGACGCTGGCGACCCTGACCGCGCTGTCCCCCAACCACGATCAGGTGTCGGTCGATGCCGCCGTGGCCGACGGCATCTCCGTGGGTCCGGGCGCGCAGTTGCCGGCGGTCCAGCTCAACGGCTTCTGCGACGGCAGCGTGCGCGTCGCGAACGTCGTCCTGCCGACGGCCGCGCCCCCGGCCGGCCTGGCTGCCGCTTCGACCGGCGATCTCAACTGGAAGAAGGCGAACCTCTTCTCGAACCTGCTCCCCGTCGGCGATCAGGACAACCTCGGATGGACGGGTCCCGTCACCATCGCCGATCCGGACGGAAACACCTTGAACGGGATCTTGATCGGGTTGCTGCGGCCGGCCGCGTTGACCCCCGGTCTCACGCTGCAGGGTGTCGTCATCGCGTCGGACGGGACGGGGCGTCTGGCCGGCGTGCCGGGCGCGGGGCCCGTTGCGATCACCTTTGGCGGCAGCCTGAGCGGTCCGTTCTCCGGCGAGGTCCACTTCAAGCCGTTCGTCCTCGGCTCGAACTAGCTCGTCGCGTCCGTCGTGGCCCGGGCCCTGGGGCGCGCTTGAGGCGCTCTTCAGGGCACCGGGCCGATGTCGGTCCGTACGGACACGGGAACCGGGGTCGCCGGCTAGGGGCCGATGTAGGCCGAGCGGCGGGACTCGAACTGGTCGAAGAAGAGCGTCCCCGCCGCGCCCGTCTTCAGGCTCATGGCGCCCAGCCGCGCCGATTCGATCGAGCTCGTGTCGTCGTCGATGCCGGACAGCACCGCTCTGGAGACGCCGTCGATCCACATCTCGACGGACC
>JBGPBV010000253.1:0-5941 GCA_041481445.1 Vicinamibacteria bacterium | reverse complement strand
GTACGGGCCCATGAACCCGCCCAGGTTGCCGACGGAGTTGATGAACCCGATGCTGCCGGCGGCGGCGGTGCCTCCCAGGAACAGGTTGGGCAGCGACCAGAACGCGGGCAGGTAGGCCTTGAAGCCGGCGTAGGACACCATGAAGCCCACGACGGTGAGAGGCAGGTTCCCTCGGCTGAGGACGACCACCACGAGCCCGAGGGCCCCGCAGGCGATGGGCACCGCGGTGTGGTACCACCGCTCCTTGTACCGGTCCGAGCTCCAGCCCACGAAGAGCTGGCCGGCGACGGCGAGGATGGGGGGCAGGATCACGAGCCAGGTGAGGGCGTCGAAGCGGAGGGCGTACCAGTCGCGGAGGATGCTCGGCATGAAGAACTCGACGCCGTAGCTGCCCGTCACCACCAGGAAGTAGACGAGGGCCAGGAGCAATACGCGCGGATGCCGCAGCCCGTCGAGCAGCGAGTGCTTGTGGTGGGCGGCCCCCGCCGCCCTCTCCTTCTCGAGCTCGGCGAGCAGCGCGTCCCGCTCGTCCGCTTCCAGCCAGCGCGCCTGCTGCGGCCGGTCGGTCAGGAACAGGAGCACGATGATCCCGAGGAGCACGGCCGGGATCCCCCAGGCGATGTAGATCCACTGCCAGCCCTCGAGGCCCAGGACCTCGGGGTGATGGACGGTGACGCCCCCCACGACCTCGTCCGTCCCGATGGCGAGCAGGATGTTCGAGATCTTGGGGCTCAGGATCTGGGCCACCGGGGTGGCCACGAAGAAGTAGGCCAGGGCGCGCGCGCGGTCGCGGCTCGAGAACCAGTGCGTGAGGTAGACGATCACGCCCGGGTAGAAGCCGGCCTCGGCCAGCCCGAGGAGGAACCGCAGGACGTAGAACTGCATCGGGGTCTTCACGGCCGCGGTGAGGGCGGCCACGATCCCCCACGAGATCATGATCCGCGCGATCCACTTCCGCGCGCTCCACTTCTCGACGATGAGCGTGCCCGGGATCTCGAGCAGGAAGTACCCGATGAAGAACACGCCCGCCCCGAAGCCGATGACCGCGTTGTCGAACCCCGGCAGGTCGCGCGCCATCGTGAGCTTGGCGATGGCGACGTTCGAGCGGTCGACGTAGGCGATGACGTAGGAGATGAAGCAGATCGGGAGCAGCCGGCGGTAGGCCTTGGCCCGGGCCCGGTCCAGCGGCGTCTCCAGAAGGGCGGCGCGCGCGGACGCAGTGGTGGCGGGCTTTCCGTCGGCCATGGCGTCTTCCTATCACGGATTCCGTCCCGACATAGAATCCCCGGCATGGCGAGCCTGGCGCTCGAAGCCCGCACCCTGCGGGAGCTCTCTCCCGTCCAGATCAAGACCGGCATCGCCGCCTGGCTCGGCTGGCTGTTCGACGGGCTGGACATGCACCTCTACACGCTGGTGGCGGCGCCGTTCGTGATGGAGCTGCTGCACGCGGCCAGCCCCGCGGATGCGGCCGTGCGCGAGAAGAGCTCCTGGATCCAGGCCGCCTTCCTGGTCGGCTGGGCGCTGGGGGGCGGCCTGTTCGGGAGGATGGGGGACCGCCTGGGCCGCGCCCGCTCCCTCAGCCTGACCATCCTCACCTACACGGCGTTCACCAGCCTGTCGTTCTTCGCGCAGACCTGGTGGCACCTGCTGATCTTCCGGTTCCTGGCCGCGCTCGGCATCGGCGGCGAGTGGGCGGTCGGGTCGTCTCTGCTCTCCGAGACCTGGCCCCGCCGCTGGGGGCCGTGGATCGCGGCCGTGCTCCAGACCGGCGTCAACATCGGCATCCTGGTGGCGGCGGCCACCGTCTACCTGCTGGCCGACTCCCCTCCCCGCTACGTGTTCCTGGTCGGGATCCTTCCCGCCTTCCTCGTGTTCTGGATCCGCCGCAGCGTGCCGGAGCCGGAGGAATGGGTCAGCGCGCGCAAGGCGGAGACGGGGGCCTCGCGCGTGGGCGAGCTGTTCCGCGGGGAGATCCGCGCCACCACCTTGAAGACGATCCTCGTCTGCTCGCTGTCGCTGAGCGCCTGGTGGGCCTTCATGTTCTGGCACGCCCAGCACCTGCGGAACCTGCCCGAGCTGGCGGCCTGGACGCGTCCCGACCGCGAGCGCCTGGTGAGCCTCGCGTTCTTCATCGTGATCTCGGTCTCGTGCGTCGGGAACTTCTTCGCGGGCTGGCTGGCGCGCAGGATCGGCTACCGCCGGGCCATCTCCGTGATGTTCGCGATCGGCTTCCTGTCCACGACGGGCAGCTTCGGCACCGTCCACGGCCACCAGGCCCTGGTCTCGTTCTGGTTCCCGCTCGTGGGGTTCTCGTCCGGCGTCTTCGGCCTCTTCACGATGTACATGCCGCCCCTGTTCCCGACCCTGCTGCGGACCACGGGTGCCGGCTTCTGCTACAACATCGGCCGGCTGGTGGCGGCGTTCGGGACCGTCTTCTTCGGATGGTTCGCGCCGGTGGGTGACTTCCGCCTGACCCTGCTCGCCGACGGCGCGCTGTTCGGAGTGGCGGCCCTGCTCGCCCTGGCCTTGCCCGACCTGGCCGACTGACCTCTCAGCCCCCGATCTCCCGTCCCACCTCGCCCAGGATCTCGAACGAGCGCAGCCGCGCCGCGTGGTCGAACGTCATCGCGGTGGCCATGACCTCGTCCGGACGGTGCTCGGCCACGAACCCCGCGAGCCCGCGCCGCACCGTGTCCTTCGATCCCACGACCGAGCAGGCCAGGGCGCGCTCCACGCCGCCCTGCTCCCCCGGTGACCATCGGCCGTCCATGGTGTCCACCGGGGGCGGGAGGGTCCCCGGCTGGCCGCGACGCACGGCCGCGAACGCCTGCTGGATCGACGTGAACAGGCGCGCCGCCTCCGCGTCGGTGTCCGCGGCGTACACGTTGAGGCCGAGCATCACGTACGGCCGGGCCAGGCGGCCGGAAGGCTGGAACCGGCCGCGATACTCCTCGAGGGCCGGCGGCAGCAGCTCGGGCGCGAAGTGGGACGCGAACGCGAACGGCAGCCCGAGCGTGCCCGCCATCCGCGCGCTGAACAGGCTCGAGCCCAGCAGCCAGATCGGGACCTCGAGGCCGGTGCCGGGGACGGCCCGGACCTTCTGGCCGGGCCGCTCCGGCTCGAAGTACGCGCGCAGCTCCGCGACGTCCTGGGGAAAGGACTCCCCGTGTTGCGCGGGGTCCCGCCGGAGGGCCTTCACGGTGAGCGGATCCGTGCCCGGCGCACGGCCGAGGCCGAGGTCGATCCGTCCCGGGTAGAGCGCGGCCAGCGTCCCGAACTGCTCGGCCACGACCAGCGGCGCGTGGTTGGGAAGCATGATGCCGCCCGCGCCCACGCGGATCGTCCGCGTGCCTCCGGCGACGTAGCCGATCACCACCGCCGTCGCCGCGCAGGCGATGCCCGGCATGTTGTGGTGCTCGGCCAGCCAGTAGCGCTGGTAGCCCCAGCCCTCCGCGTGCTGCGCGAGATCGAGCGTGTTGCGCAGCGCGTGGGTGGCGTCGCGGCCCTGAGGGACGGGCGCGAGGTCGAGGATCGAGATGGGAACGGCGGAGTCGCGCGCCATCGAGCCACCTCGCTCCGCTCAGTATGATCTCCCCTGCTGGAGGTGTGGCATGCACGCGGCACGCACATTCGGGCTCTTCCTCCTGACCGCGATCGCGGAGATCCTCGGCTGCTATCTGACGTACCTGTGGCGGCGACATGACTATTCGACCTGGACGCTTCTACCCGCGGGCCTGAGCCTGGCCGCGTTCGCGTGGCTCCTGACCCTCCACCCGTTCGCGGCGGGCAGGACCTACGCCGCGTACGGCGGCCTCTACGTCGCCACGGCCATCGGCTGGCTCTGGCTGGTCGAAGGGATCAGGCCGGACCGGTGGGACCTGCTCGGCGCCGCCGTCAGCATCGCGGGCATGGCGATCGTTGCCTTGGCTCCGCGGTGAACGAGCGCGGCAGTCACTGGAGTGGCGGAAGCGCGTAGGAATCGAACCTACCGCCGCAAGTCTTACCTTGCGGCCGAACGGCTTTGAAGGCCGCGCGGGTCACCAGGCCCGAGTCGCTTCCTCAGAAACCCAAGTCTAACGCAGCCGCCTGGCACATCGATTGCTTGGGAAGACGTTGGCCCGGCGGGACGACGCCGCCGGTACGTTTTTTTTGCCACCACAAGGGAGCAGACATGCACACGACTCGCTCGAGGACCCCGACCGCGGCCGCCGGCGCGCTCCTCTTCTCCCTGGCCCTGGTCCCGGCCGTCCCCGCCCTGGCCGCGCAGACACAGGTCAATCCGGGGTTCAACGTGTTCTCCACGGAGCAGGACATCGAGATCGGCCGTCAATCCGCGGTGGAGGCAGAGCGGCAGTTCCCGCTGCTCCGCGACGCCAACACGGAGCGCTACGTCGAGTCCGTCTTCTCGCGCCTGGCCGCGCAGGCGCCGGGGGCGAAGTACCCGTACCAGATCCGCGTAGTGAACGCGCGCGACATCAACGCGTTCGCGCTCCCCGGCGGCTTCGTCTACGTCAACCGCGGGGCCCTCACCGCCGCGCGCACGGAGGGCGAGCTGGCGGGGGTGCTCGCGCACGAGATCTCCCACGTCGCTTTGCGCCACGGCACCAGCAACGCGACGAAGGCCTACATGACCCAGGCCGGCCTGGGGGTGCTGGGCGGGATCCTCGGCCGGGGGAAGACGGACACGACGCAGAGCATCATCAACGTCGTCGGCGGGCTCGGCCTCAACGCCGTCTTCTTGAAGTACAGCCGTGACGCGGAGACGCAGGCGGACATCGTGGGGGCGCAGATCATGTCCCGCGCGGGATACGACCCCATGGAGATGGCCCACTTCTTCCAGGTGCTGCAGAAGGAGTCCGGCAGCCAGGGAGGGGCCGCGCAGTTCTTCAGCGACCACCCCGCCCCCGCCAACCGCGAGGCCCGCATCCAGCAGGAGGCGCGGCTGATCGGCGCCCCCGGCGTCCGCCGCACTTCGAGCAACACCGAGTTCACGCGCGTCCAGGCCGACCTGCGCGGGATGGCGCAGGCGCCGACGATGGCGGAGATCTCGCGCGGCGGCGTCCGCAGCGGAGGCTCCTCCTCTCCCTCCTCTCCCTCGGACCGCCGGCGTACGGTGGGGCGCGTCGAAGTCGAGCCGCCATCGAGCCGGTACGTCGATTTTCGCCAGCGCAACGACTTCTTCGAGATGCAGATCCCCTCGAACTGGCGGGCCTACGAGGCCCAGAACGGCTTCGGGGTGACCATCGCGCCCGAGGGCGGAATCGTCGACCAGGGCGACGGCCAGGAGGGCATCGTCTACGGCGTCATCGTGAACCACTACGACTCGTTCGAGAGCCGCTCCGGGCGCGGCAACGCCACGCTCGACCAGGCCACGAGCGACGTCATCAACCAGATACGCCAGAGCAACCCCCACCTGCGCACGGCTTCACGCGGCCGGCGGGAGACGATCGACGGCGCCCCCGGGATCTCGACCGTGCTCTCCGGGACCTCGCCCCTCACCGGCGAGGAGGAGCGGGTCACGGTCATGACGCGCGAGATGGGCGACGGCCACGTGATCTACACGCTGCTCATCGCGCCCGGCCGCGACTATGACGCGATGAGCTCGGCGTTCACGGAGATGGTGCGGTCGCTTCGGGTCAACGACGACGCCGCGCACGCGAGCAACCAGTAGGCGCGCGCCGGACGGAACGATCAGGGAGCAGAGGTCATCCGCGCTTCGCCGCCGTCTCCGCGCCCTGGGAGACCTTCTCGAGGACGTCGCCGGACAGCTTGTCGTCGTGGGTCTCGACGGCGATGTCGCCGAGGGACACGATGCCGGCCAGCCGGCGGTCCGCGCCGACCACGACCAGCCGGCGGACCTGGTGATGCTTCATCAGGCGAGCGGCCTCCTTCACGTCGTCGTCCTCCGACACACTCAGGACCTCGCGCGTCATCACGTCTT
>JBGPBV010000252.1:0-6030 GCA_041481445.1 Vicinamibacteria bacterium | reverse complement strand
TGGTGCTCGGCCGAGCCGCGGCCTGATGGGCGCGCGGCGGCCGGGCGACGCGGAAAACATGCAGAGCAGCATCAGCCGGGAGGGCCTCTGCGCCCCCAGCCTGGCGCGGCGCTCCTACTTTTGCACCGGAAAGTAGCTAGCCGCCGAGGCGGCGGCCGGTCGCCCCGTCGAAGAAGACGGCGCGCTCCAGATCGGGCGCCACCCACGCCGTCGCTCCCGGCTCCCCCCCATGATCGCCGGCCGCCCGCGCCGTGACCCGCTGCCCGCCGGACTCCAGGATCAGCACGGTCTCGCTGCCCATCGGCTCCACCACCACCAGGCGCGCCTCGCTGCGGCCCGGCCCGGGCTCGGACGCGAGGCGGACGTCCTCCGGCCGGAGGCCCACCTCGACCGTCCGCCCCGCCTCCAGCGCTTCCGCCACGGCCGGCGGGGCCGGGCCCTCGACGCCGAGGACCCGCAGCCGCGAGTCGCCGGCGGAGGCGGCCGGCCAGAGGTTGATGGCCGGGCTCCCGACGAAGGTGGCCGCGAAGCGCGTGGCCGGCCTCCGGTAGAGCTCGAGGGGGGAGGCCACCTGCTCGATCGCGCCCTCGCGCAGCAGGGCCACCCGCCGGCCGAGCGTCATGGCCTCGCCCTGGTCGTGGGTGACGTAGAGGGTGGTCGTGCCCAGCTCCTGCTGGAGGCGCTTGAGCTCGCCCCGCGTCTGCACGCGAAGCTGGGCATCGAGGTTGGAGAGCGGCTCGTCCATGAGGCAGACCGCGGGCGAGCGCACGATCGCGCGGGCCAGGGCCACCCGCTGCTGCTGGCCGCCCGAGAGCTGGGCCGGCCGCCGGTCGAGCAGGGCCTCCAGCTCCAGCCGCGCGGCCGCCTTGCGCACGCGCGGAGCGACTTCCTCCGGCGGCGCGCGGCGCGCCCGCAGCGGGAACGCGATGTTCTCGAACACGGTCATGTGCGGATAGAGGGCGTAGTTCTGGAACACCATCGCGACGTCGCGCGCGGACGGCGGCAGCCCCGTCACCTCCCGCTCGCCGATCCAGAGGCGCCCCGCGTCCGGCGTCTCCAGGCCGGCGAGCAGGCGGAGAAGCGTCGTCTTGCCGCAGCCGGACGGACCGAGGAGGACCAGGCACTCGCCCGGCTCGACCTCGAGGTCGATCTCGCGCAGCGCGGAGTGCGCGCCGTAGCGCTTCGTGACCTTCTCGAACCGGACGCGCATGGGGCGGCGACTGTCCCTCGTTTGCGCGTCGGGGGCAAGTCTTCGATACTGCGATCCCTGCCCATGATCGCCGCGCCTCTCGTCCTCGCCGCCGCCCTCTGGGATCGTCCGTTCCCCGTGGACCATCCGAGCGAGGTGACGGCCACCATCTCCGCGCGCTGCGGCGGATGCTCGTGGGCCTCGCCGGCGGCGACGGCGGCGGTGCTCGTGCTCGAGGTCGACGGCCGGTACGGCCAGCATCTGTTCGTCACGCGCGGCGAAGGGCCTTCCGACTACCCGGTGAGCCTGGGACGGATGGCGGCGGGGACGCATCGGCTCCGCATCCGGCTCGACCGGGGATGGACGCCCAAGGCCGTCCGTGAGGTCTCGGTCCCCGACGTGCGCATCGCGACCGTCGCCGAGGATGCCCCCGAGTTCCGAGCGCTGGCCTTCGCGCCCGCGCTTCACCCGCGCCCGAACGAGCTGGGGCGCTTCACCGACGTGCCCCTGGTCATGTGGTACGAGACGGACGCGACGGCCCGCGGCACACGGATTCGCTACTCCGTCATCTTCAGCAACGAGGACGGCGGCACGCCCGCGGACCGGCTGCTCGCGACCTGGGGCCGCCTCACCGACATCGAGTACGTGCTCGGCGTCGAGTTCGACGGCCAGGGACGCGTGCTCGAAGCGACGTATCAAGCCAAGGACCACAAGATCCTTCCCTATCGAGGGATCGTGCCCGGCCGCCATCCCGACCTGTGGGTGGTCACCGACAACAACATGGTGAGCGAGCGCGGCACCACGAAGCCGACCTTCGCGCCGGTGCCGGTGCCCTTCGACCTCTCCGCGACGTCGCGGGAGGCGGTGATGGACGCGCAACCCTGGACCTACCAGGTGAGCTCGCAAGAGGCCCAGCGCGAGGGCCGCGTGGCCGAGAACCCGGAGGCGGGCGCGCACCACATCTTCGATCCACGGCGCTACGTCTATGTCGAGGCCTGCGCGGAGACGCGCGACGCCACCCTGACCTTCGGGGTCGCGGTGGATGGAGGTGATGGCCTCCGCTGGTCCGAGTCCGACGCCGGTCAGAAGGAATACCGGATCATCCGGCAGACGAGCGAGTTCCCCAACGGCTGCTTCCGCGGCGCGGCCGCGCTACCCGCGGACGCGGTCGAGTCGCCCATTCGCGCGCTCCGATTCCGTGCCTACACGCGGCGGACACGCGAGGGCGAGCCGCCGATTCCGCCCGGCACCGCCGCGGCCACCGTCGTCCGCGTCAACAAGGTCTTCCGCCTCGGCGCCGACTTCCTGCCCGGACCCGACCTCTTCACGTGGACGGGCACGCTGCCCCTCGCCGTAGACGGACCCGCGGCGGAAATCTTCGTGACCCCGCCCGCCGTGTCCCGCTGATCCGTCGATCGCGAGGCGGCGCGACTCAGGTCGCCTGGGTCTGCGTGGACGAGTTCCTGTAGGCACGCAGCACAAGGACCGCAGCGCCGACCCGGATCTGGTCGGAGTCGGCCAGTCGCTGCGCGCCCTCGATCCTGTGCCCGTTCACGAACGTTCCGTTCTTGCTGCCGAGGTCCTCGATCGTGGCCGTGCCTTCCGAGACGACGATGCGCGCGTGGCGCCGCGAGACGCTGGTGGCATCCACCCACAGCGATACGTCCGGGTCGCGGCCGATCACCGTCTCGCCCGGCGGCAGCGGCAGCGCCCGCTCCTCCCAGATGACGCGGAACGCGGCGGCGGCGCGAGGGGGCGGGATCGAGCCTTCGACCGGCGCCACGAACCGATACCCGCGGCGGGCGAGCGTCTCGATGAACCGCGGGTCGTCGGCCGAATCGCCCAGCGCACGCCGCAGCTTGCTGACCGCCTTGTTGAGGCCGTGCTCGAAATCCACGAACACGGCCTCGGGCCAGATGCGGGCGTGCAGCTCGTCACGCGTGACGAGGACGCCCGGCCGCTCCAGCAGCATTGCGAGCACTTGAAAGGGCTGCTCCTGAAGCGCGACGCGCACTCCCTGGCGGCGCAGCTCACCGGTGTCGAGGGCAGCCTCGAAGACGCCGAAACGAACGACGGCGGGGCTCGAACCGGGCACGGGCACCACGGCCGGATTGTAGCCCTGGCGCGCGCCGGGGATCCGCCACCGGAAGCCAGCGTCCGATCGAGACCTGGCCGAGGGCGCACGGGGGACACACAGGGGAGACGCCGGCCATTTTCATCTCCGGCGGTGCGAGCGAGATTTGCGCAAACAGGAGGTGTCGCATGCGGAGATCCTCGGCGCCATTCGTGGCCCTTGCGGGGACGGCGGTCGCGCTGCTGGCGGGGTGTGGCGACAACCCGTCCGGCCCGGACACGTTCACGCCCCCCGACGGAACGCACCAATCGGTCTTGGCCGCGGTCACGGGACCAGGAATCGGCGGCCTCAGCGTCAGCCCGGTCGCGATCGCCTCGAAGACCTTCGACGCCGTCATCAAGATCCGGGTCGAGGGTGCCCGCGCGAACACGACGTACTACGTGCAGCGGGCCCCCGAAATCGGGCGCGCGAGCGGCGCCGACGGCATCTGCCAGCGCGCGCTCGGCCAGTCTCCGTGGTCGGCCAGCGACCCGGCGGCGGCGGCGTTCGTCACGTTCCCGCTCGCGGGCGCTCCCGGCGTCAATTTCACCACGCTGTCCAACGGCAATGGCTCGATCGACTTCGAGTTCGCGGCCCCGACGATCGCCGCCGGCACCGCGTTCGACGTGATGTTCCGGCTGGTGGACAACGTCGACGCGCCCGCGGCCGAGCTTCGTAGTGGCTGCTTCACGGTCACGGCGAAGTGAACTGATGGCTGCGAGGGGATATGCTCCCCTGGACTGGGCGCTCCATCGGGAGGCGGGCCATGGCTCACCGCGCACCGCCGGGTTTGCTCCTGGCGGCGGCCGCGCTCGCCGGCTGTCACTACGCCGGCGAGCCGACCTCGGCTTGCTTCGTCGAGCCGCCGGCCGGCACGACGCAATCCTCGATCTTCAGGGTCTCGGGCGCGGGCACGTGCGGCACCGGCGGCGCCAGCGTGACGACTGTCCCCACACCCGACCGCACGTTCCTCGCCACCATCCGGTTCAAGATGCGCGGCGCGCGGCCCAGCACCACCTACGTCGTCCAACGCGCGCCCGAGCTGGGCGATGTCCCGCTCACCGCGGACAGCGTTTGCCAGCGGGCGCAGGGCCTTCCTCCCTGGAACACCGGCGAGCCGCTGTTCTTGACTTTCCTGGATCCGAACACCACGTTGCCGCGTACTCTCGTCACGGACGCGAGCGGCGATGGCGCGTTGGAGTTCGAACACCGTTCGACGGCGATCCCCGCCGGGACGCGGTTCGACGTGCAGATGCGGCTGGTGGACGACGTCAGCCTGCCCACGACCGAGCTGCGCAGCGGCTGCATGACGGTGCTCGTGCAGTGAGGAGGGAGCGATGAGGCCCCTGGCCGCAGTGCTCGTCCTGACCGCCCTCGCCGTCACCCGCGCCGAGCCCTGCGGAGACAAGTTCCTCCGCGTCGGACGGGGCGCACGCTATCAGCGTGGCTACGTCGCCGTCCGGCCGGCCTGCATCCTTCTCTATGCGAATCCACGGTCGCCCATCTCACCGGCGCTGCGGGAGCTGGAGTCCGCGCTCCGCCGCGCCGGGCACAAGCCCACCATCGTCGAGGCGCCGGCGGGGGTCGTGCCCGCGCTGACCACCGGCCACTACAACATCATCCTGGTCGGGGTCGAGGACCTCGCCCTCGTCCAGGCGGAGGCGCGCAAGGCGCCGGGCCGGATCGACGTCCTTCCCGTCCTGCACGCCCCGTCCGCAGGTGCGCGCGCGGTGGCCGAGAAGGCGTATCACTGCGTGACCGAGGCCCCGGGCAAGAAGGCGGACGTGCTCGCCGAGATCGACGACCTCATGGAGCTGGCGCAGAAGGGCGGCCGAAATCAGAAGACGCCCTGACCCGTGATGGGCCGCGTGATCCTCACGCTGCTCGGCGTCCTCGGCCTCGCGCGCGCTGCCGCCGCCCAGGCCTGGCTGCCGCCGAAGGGCGAAGGGTCGATCGCGGTCACCCTCGGCGATTACGGGTTCAGCGGACACTTCGACTCCGACGGTAGCCGTGATCCGTTCGGAGGGACGCACGCCCACAGCCTCGCCGTCGACCTGGCCTACGCCATCACCGACCGCGTCACCGCCAGCGCCAGCCTTCCCTTCGTCTCGACGCGCCTGAGCGGCTCGTTCCCACCGGGCGTCGCGCTGGGCCCCCTCGACGACGGCCGATACCACGGAGACTTCCAGGATGTCCGCGCCGACCTGCGTCTCATCGTCCGGGCCCTGCCCCTCGCGCTGACGCCGACGGTGGGCGTGAACGTCCCCTCGCACCGTTACGAGGTGATCGGCGAAGCCGTCCCCGGCAAGCGCACGCGTGAGGTCTTCGCCGGCCTCAACGTCGGGCGCACACTCGGGACGAGCACCTACCTCCACGGCCGCTATCTCTACAGCTGGGTGGAGAGGGTCGTACCCGACGTCAAGCGGCTCGACCGCAGCAATGTCGACCTGGAGGCGGGGCAGACGATCGGCCGCGTCACCGTACGCGGGCTCGGCGCGCTGCAGGTCACCCACGGCGGGCTCGACCTCGAGGACATGCGCACGCGACCCGGGTTCTTCCGGGACCACGATCGCGCGGCCCGCACCAACTACCTGAACCTGGGCGCCGGGGCCAGCGTGGACGCCACGGGCACGCTGGCCGTGTTCGCCGTGTTCTACAAGACCGTTCGGGGGGAGAACGCGCACCAGGCGCATTCGCTCTCCCTCGGAGCGAGCTGGGAGTTTGGCGG
>JBGPBV010000251.1:0-6157 GCA_041481445.1 Vicinamibacteria bacterium | reverse complement strand
CGCGCGCCGTCATGTACGCCCCCTCCGGGCCCACCTCCGCGTGGGCGACGAATTCGGCGAAGCGCTGGGGATCGAAGCCGCGCGCGCTGAGGATCCCGGAGTCGCCCGGATGGGAGCCGCGCGAGCCCACGAGGTTCAAGGGGTCATAGCGCCCGGGGGGCGTGTCGGGCCGGGTGTGATTCCGCTGCGCGAAGAACCTCGCCACCCGGCCCAGGCCATTGAGGCCTCCTCCCAGCAGCTCCTGCAGCGTCTCTTGCGGCGCGGTCTCGGTCTTGGCTTCGAGATCCAGGACTTCGGCCTTGAGGGCCGTACGCAGGAACGGGCAGATCGTCCTGCCCTTCATCATCTGGTCGTCCATGGCGCATCTCCATCAGAGCCGCTTGAGGTATTCGATGAGGGCCCACTTCTCCGTCTCCCCCAGCCGGGAGCCGAAGAGGTGTCCGTGGTCCTCGATGAAATCGGGACACTGGTTGAGTCGGAGCAGCGCCTGGGCCAGCGTGCTCACGTCGGCCGGGTTCCGCCCGGTGTCCTTCAAGGCGGCGTCGAGGGCGGCGGCCGCGCCCTCCGCGCGGAGGTCGACATTGGCCAGGAGGTTGATCGGCGTTCCCGATGGGATCTCGACCGTCGTGTCGCCCCAGCGAAGATGGGTCGCGCGCGTGGTCCGCTTGATCGACTCCAGGCCGCGGCGCTTCTCCGGCCACAGGAGCTTCTCGGCCGCGTCCTGGAAAGCCTCCATGCGCCCTTGCACCGAGGGGTCGGCGGTGTAGCGGCCGACACTGTTGTTGTGGAGGAAGGGGGCGGTGGCCCAGATCCCGATCAGGGAGGGCGTGCGATAGTAGCCGACGCCGGTGGCCGGGATCGGGAAGTCGATCGGATGCGCGTCGTCGAACGGGTTGTACAGCCGGAGGGTGCCCGGAGAGGGCGAGGTCTTGTAGGTGCGCGACGAGAAGTTCTGCCAGAGGTGGCCCGCCGTCGCGTTGGTGGCCAGGGCGCGGGCGGCGTTGGTGCCGATGGCGAACCTCCAGTCCGGGGAGACGAGCGGGTAGCGCGTGTCGTCGGAGAGGAAGTTGCCGTCGAGGAAATCGTCGCGCGTCGCGAAACTCGCCCAGGCCGTCCGCGCCGCCGGGTCGTGCTTGGTCTCCTCGGTGAGGCCCGGCGGCAGCTTGCTGGAGTGACAGCGGGCGCAGTTCTCCCCGAAAACGCGGCCGCCCAGCCGGAGCTTCTGGGCGTCGGGAGTGAGGCGAGCGGAGCCCCCCGGCGCGCGCTCCAGGTGGTAGCCGGAGTTGCTGGTCGAGCTCAGGAAGGCGGCCACGTCGGCGATCCGCTCCCGGGTCAGGCGCCAGTCCTCGCAGCTCGCCTCCGCCTTCTCGAGGTCGAACGGCGTCTGCGGCCGGAGCCCGACGAACGTGTCCTCGAGGGTCATGCGGTAGTCGCCGCAGGTGCCGATGTTCACGTAGACGCGCAGGGCCGCCTGCGCCGCGCCGATGGAGTCCGCGCCGTCCTTGAGGACGCTCGGGACCTGCGCTTCCGTGCCGTCGTTCATCACCTGCTCGTGCACGGGGCGGCCGGAGACCAGGAAGAAGATCGGGTTGACGTTGGTCGGGTTGTTGATGAAATCCGTGCTGAGCCGCGACGTGTCGGACGTGCCGGGCTCCTGCGTCTCGTAGACCTGGTAGAGGAAGTCATCCTCCCGCAGCTTCCCCCTGAACATCCGGCCTTCGCGAAGATACTGGTTGCCGATCGCTCCCACGAGGTTCTGCCATTCGGGGTGCTCGGGGTCCCGTGGCGGCCTCACCGGGTTGAACGAGACGTGACAAAGGACGCAGGTCATCCCGGCGACGTACGGCGGCGCCATGGTCGGGTCGTCGAAGAACTCTCGCGCGCTCCACCGGCGGGGGTCGAACCGGTGGTTGGGATAGAGCCGGATGCCGAGGATGCCGCTCGAGTAGGGGTCCTTGCATTCATCGATCCAGAGTCCGAAGGCGTCCGGCCGGGCCGCCTTGCGGCAATCAGGGTCGTTGATGAGGCCCAGCTCCGCGAACCGCCGATCGTGCCGGTTGGAGTCGATGAACTCGAGCAGGTTCACCGTGATCGGCAGCCCCGACTGGCGGGCGATCTGCGCGCTGAGCGCCTCCGCCCGGCGCCAGAACCGGGGATTCCCTTCGGCGTCGGGTCCCTTCCGGCTCAGGGGATCGCCGCCCGGCCAGAGGAACCAGGTACACATCCCGCGCCTCTCGGCCTCCGAGAGTGGGCCGTAGTCGCGGACGTACCGGGCCGGCAGCGCCCCGGGGGCGCCGGCGCACGTCTCGTGGAAGCCGGCGAACCGCGCTTGCGGATCGAGGGTACGAGTGGCCACCACGGGAGCGACTCTGCAGGTGACCAGGAGGATTGCGCCGCCGGCGAGGACACCCGACCGCGGGAAGCGGATTCGCCGGCGAAACTCCACCCGGGATTGTACGCTCCGCCGCTAGCCGATCGCTCCCGGATCCGGGTGCACCCAGGGCGACCGGTACGGCCGCCGGAGGAGCGCGCTCGCCTCCTCGTCGCCCACGACGCGGCCGGCCGCGTGGTCCCACTCCAGCGTGCGCCCCAGCTTCATCGAGAGGTTGGCCAGGATGCAGGCGGTGGTGGACATGTAGCCCTCCTCGATGTCCGCCACCGGGCGTCCGCGCGACTTCATGTTGGCCAGGAGGTCCTTCATGTGGCCGCGGATGGCGGGGGCCACGTGGCGCTCGAGGTCCTTCTCGGTCTTGTCCTCCGGGAACTGCTCCAGCTCGTAGGTGACGTCCTTATGGACGGCGGCGCCCCCGCCGGCGGGCGCGAAGTCGTAGCTCATCACGCTGGCCTTCAGCGTGCCCTTGTCGCCGTAGAGCGTCGCTCCCCACGGGTACTTCGGGTCGGGCGCGTCGCCCCACGTGCGATGCGTCCACACCACGCGCAGGTCGTCGAACTCGAACGTCGCCGTCTGGGTGTCCGTGATGTTGGCCTTGCTGGCCTTGTCCACCAGGATGCCGCCGGTGCTGCTCACCCGCCGGGGCATCCCGAGGCCCATCATCCAGCGGACCATGTCGAGCATGTGGATGCACATGTCGCCCATGATCCCGTTGCCGTACTCCATGAACGCGCGCCAGCCGCGGGGATGGACGAGCGAGTTGTACGGGCGCATCGGCGCCGGTCCCGTGTAGAACTCCCAGTCGAGGCTGGCCGGCGCGGCCTCGTCGGGAGGGTTCTGGGTGGCGCGCATGTGGTAGTAGCAGTAGATCTCGACCAACCCGACCTTGCCCAGCCGGCCCGCCTGCACGATCTGCTCGCGCGCCTCCATGAGGTGGGGCGTGCTCCGGCGCTGGGTGCCCACCTGCACCACCCGCCCGTGCTTCCGCGCCGCCGCCAGCATGGCCTGTCCCTCGACGACGTCGATGCTGACCGGCTTCTGCACGTACACGTCGGCGCCGGCCTTGACCGCCTCCAGGAAGGGAAGCGCGTGCCAATGGTCGGGGGTCGCGATGAGTACGAGGTCGAGGTCCTTCTCGGCCAGCATCCGCCGGTAGTCGGCGTAGGTGCGCGGCGTCTTCTTGGAGAGCTGCCGGCCCGCGACCTGCTGGGCGGCGTCCGCGAGCATGGCCCGGTCGACGTCGCAGAGTGATACGACCTCGACGGGGGCGACCTGGAGGAGGCGGAACAGGTCGGCCTTGCCGTACCAGCCGGTGCCGATGAGGCCCACGCGCAGGCGGCTCTCCGCGAAGGCCTCGGCATACCGCCCGAGCCCGCTGAAGACGGCGGCCGCCGCCCCCCCCGTCTTGAGGAAATCGCGGCGATTCATCGCTCCCCCCTCTCGAAGTGCTGCCGCATGATATTTGCTTTGGCCCGGTGCTAGCATCCCGCCGGGCGCGCGGCGGGCGCCCGGCTGGAGGCCCGATGAGGCGACCCTTCCTTTCGTTGGCGGCAGCGATGACCCTGCTCGGGGCGGGCGGGACGCGGACGGCCCAGGCCGCCGGGCCCACCGTGCCCACCCTCGCCATCGGCGCCCAGGCCCCCGACTTCGACCTCCCCGGCATCGACGGGAAGCGCTACACGCTCGCCAGCTTCAAGAGCGCCAAGGTGCTCGTCCTCGTGTTCACCGCGAACCATTGTCCGACCGCCCAGGCCTACGAGGACCGCGTGGCCAAGCTCAGCGCGGACTTCGCTCCGCGCGGGGCGAAGGTCGTGCTCGTCTCTCCCAACGATCCCCTCGCCCTGCGCCTGGACGAGGAAGGCTACACCGACCTCACCGATACCCTCCCGGAGATGAAGATCCGCGCGCAGGAGCGCGGCTGGACCATGCCGTACCTCTACGACGGGGAGACGCAGGCCATGGCCCACCTCTACGGGCCGGTGGCGACGCCGCACGTGTTCGTGTTCGACGCCGCGCGCCGTCTGCGCTTCACCGGCCGCGTGGACGACAACGAGAACCCGGCCAGGGCCACGACGGCCGATGCCCGCGACGCCATCGAGGCCGTGCTCGCGGGCAAGACGCCGTCGGTCGAGACGACCAAGGTGTTCGGCTGCTCGGTCAAGTGGGCGGACAAGCGCTCCTCGGTGAAGGACAGCCTCGAGAAGTGGGCCCAGGAGCCGGTGGGCTTCGAGTCCGCGGACGCGGAGGCGGTCAAGGCCATCTCCGCCGGCGACGCCAAGAAGCTCCGCCTGGTGAACGTCTGGGCGACCTGGTGCGGCCCGTGCCTGATCGAGTTCCCGGACCTCGTCGCCCTCCACCGCATCTATCGCGGCCGCGACTTCGAGGTGGTGACGGTCGACGCCGACGTCCCGGAGCTGCAGGACAAGGCCAGGGCCTTCCTCCAGACCCAGCACGCCTCCATGCGCAACGTGGGGTTCGGCAAGAACGACCCCTACGCGCTCATCGAGCTGGTCGATCCGAAGTGGGCGGGGGCGATGCCGCACACCCTCCTGGTGGCCCCCGGGGGCCGGGTGATCTATCGCAGCGAGGGGGCGTTCGACATGCGCGACCTGAGGCGCACGATCGTGGGCTGGCTCGGACGCTACTACCACTCCCTGCCCGGCGGCGGCGCGGCCGCCGGGCGCTAGGAAGACCGGGGACGCGACAGGTGATTGGACGCCGCCAGTTCCTGGAGGCGGCGGCCGCGGCCGCCGGCGCCGTGGCCCTGTCTTCGGCGCGAGCGGAGCCGGCCGCAGACGCCGGTAAGCCGGCCCCGAAAGCGAATCCCTTCGATCGCGCGATGCGCTGGGGACAGCTCGCGTTCGTGGAGAACGATCCCGGGCGCTACGACCCCGGGTTCTGGCTCGACTACTTCACGCGGACGCACTGCGACGCGGTGACCCTCAGCGCGGGCGGCGTGGTCGCGTTCTATCCGACGAGGGTCCCGTTCCATCGCCGGAGCGCGTGGATGAAGGACGGGATGGACCCGTTCGGCGAGCTGGCCGGCGCCTGCCGCCAGCGCGGGCTCCTCGTGGTGGCCCGCGTGGACCCCCACGCCGTCTACGACGACGCGCGCGCCGCCCATCCGGAATGGATCGCGGTCGACGACAAGGGCCAGCCGCGGCGGCACTGGGCCAATCCCGACATGTGGGTGACGTGCGGCCTGGGCCCGCGCAACTTCGGGCACATGACCGCGGTCCTGCGCGAGATCGCGACCCTGTACGACGTTCAGGGGATCTTCGCCAACCGCTGGGCGGGCAGCGGCATGTGCTACTGCGAGACGTGCCGCCTCGGCTTCCGCCAGGCGACGGGCAAGGACCTGCCCGGTCCGAGCCCCGACGACCCCGCGCGGCGCGACTACATCAAGTGGCGGCGGGGGCGTCTCCTCGAGCTCTGGGACGTCTGGGACGCGGCCATCCGCACCGAGCGTCCCCAGGCCCGCTTCATCCCCAACGGCCCTCCCGGCCTCGCCAGCGCCGAGCGCGCGGACTTCCTGGCCGTGGACCACCAGGCACGGCGAGGGCTGACGCCGCCCTGGGACTTCGGGCGGTCGGCCAAGCAGTACCGCGCGGTCATGGGCGCGAAGCCGCTGGCCGGCCTCTTCAGCGTGGGGGTGGAGGAGCCCTACCGCTGGAAGGATTCCGTGCAGGCGGGCCCGGAGGTCCGGCTCTGGGCCCTCGACGGCATCGCCAACGGCTTCCGGCCCTGGTTCGCGAAGTTCTCGGG
>JBGPBV010000250.1:0-6298 GCA_041481445.1 Vicinamibacteria bacterium | reverse complement strand
GCGCTCCACCTTCCGGGGCCCGCCGGACGGGACCGAGCCCGAAGCGCCAGGTGGAGGCCACGGGGGCCCGCCCGGGCGCGCCCGACGAAGCCACGCGCAGGACGCGCCGCGCCACCTCGAGAACCGGCCGGTCCTGGCCGGAGACGTCGCTCGCCCAGCGCGCGTAGGCGGCGCGCGAGTCGAAGCGGTCCAGGCCGCCGGGGATGCGCCGCGTGAGCGTGAGCGCGATCTGCGAGCCGAAGCCGGCGGACAGGTGCAGGGCGTAGCGGACGGGGTACGGCCCGCCACGGCTGAGGTTGAGCGGTCCCAGCTCGGGATCGACCTCGCGGAAGTTCGGCACCGGTGGCACGATCCCGTGCTCGAGCATCTTCACCGCGATGACGTCCTCGATGCCCACGCCCATGGGATGGCCGGTGAAGCCCTTGGTGTTGGCCATCACCACGCGGGAGGCGGCGGGGCCGAACACCTTGCGCAGGGCCGCCACCTCCGCGCTCGCGCTGCCGCCGCGGGCGGGCGTGTAGGTCTCGTGCGAGACGAAGACGGTCTGGGGCGCCATGTCGAGGCGATCGATGCCGAACCGGCGCTCCGCGGACGCGACCAGGCTCTCCATGACGTCCGCGATGTGCTCGACGTCGAGGCGGGTGGCGTGGCGGGCGCTGTTGCGCGTCTCGGTGGAGAGGACCTCCACCTGCCCGCGCATCCCCCGCTCCTCCAGGGCGTCCTGGCTCTCCACCACCAGCCCGCAGGCGCCCATTCCCAGCAGCATCCCGTGGCGGCGGCGGTCGAAGGGCAGGGCCGCGTCCTCCACCTTGTCGTCGGTGGCGGCGGCCCCCGTGGCCACGAACCCGGCGCCCATCCACTCGAACAGCCGCGGGCCGGTCACGTCGTCCGCGCCCACGACCACCACGCGCCGGCAGCGCCCGCCGCGGATCCAGTCCTCGGCGATGGAGATGGCGGCGGGGGTGGAGGCGCAGGCCACGTTGACGTGCGTGTTGGGGCCGCGCGCGCCCACGTACTCCGCGAACTGGCTGTGGCCCATGGTGAGCACGCGCAGCAGGAAGCGGCGGTCGAAGACGTAGGGCTCGCGCGCGAGCTCCTCGCCCACCGCGGCCAGGCGCCGGGAGATCTCGGTCAGGGCGGCGGGATCGGTGGTGCACCGGCGGAGGTCCTCGAGCAGGGCCTGCTCCTTCCGCCGGCGGTCGTACTCGTAGAAGCGGGTGAGCTCGTCCGCGAAGCGGTCGAGCCCGGGGAACGCGCTGGCGAAGATCACTCCCGTCTCGTCGCGCAGGGGCTCGGGGAGGAGCCAGCGGTCGGGCAGGTAGCGGCCAGTGGTGGTGCGGCGCCAGGTCTGCACGAGCGGGATCCCGGCCTCGCGCAGGGCGTCGAGGCCGGCGGCCATGGCGAGCTGGGTGGTGCGGTCGAGGGCCTCCACCAGCTTGTCGGGCACGCCGTACTCGGCGGCGAGGTCGAAGGCTCCGCCGCGGGCGGCGAGCTTGATCACGTCCGCGGTGTCGTCGATCGTCTCGAAGCGGCCGGAGCCGTCCTCCGACTTCACGATGCGCGTGATGTGCTTGTCGGCCTGGTGGCGGCGGTACTCCACCGGCACCAGGTCCACGAACTGCTCCCCGCGCAGGATCCGCTCGGCGTTGGCGGGGTCCATCACCGGCTTGGCCACGCCCGGCAGCCCGAGGCCGGTGCCACTGATGACGATCGAGCCCCGCGGCACCTCGTTGCGGTCGTGCGGCGCCACCGCCCCGGGCCGGTCGAGATGGGCGAGCGCCTCCACGAGCAGGGTGGCCAGCCGCGCGGAGTCCGCGGACGTCGGGGGGGGCGCGGCCGGAAGGGGAAGAGCCACCGTGGCCACCGTCTCGGGCGTCGGCATCGTCGTGACCTCCAGGGGAGCGGGCACGGCCGGGGCCACGCCCGCGGCGTAGAGCCCGGCCAGCGATTGGTTGAACGCCGCGGGTCCGCCGATCTTGGGGTGGTCCGTGAACAGGGACACCACGTCGTCGTGCGCGGCGAGCACGTCGTCGACGAACCCGGTGAGCGCGCGCTTGGGGCCGACCTCCACGAACACGCGCACCCCGTCCGCGTAGAGGGTGCGCAGTCCCTGCATCCACTGCACGGGCGAGGCGATCTGCCGCTGGAGGAGGTCCTTGATCGCGTCCACCTCCGCCGGGTAGAAGCCGCCCGTCACGTTGCTCACCACGGGCAGGCGCGCGGGGCCGATGCGGAGGCGGTCCAGCACCTGTCGCAGCGGCGCGGAGGCGGGGGCGACGATGCGCGTGTGGAAGGCGTGGCTGACGGCGAGGGGCGTCACCCGGAAGCCGCGGGCCTCGAGGGCCTCCCGCGCGCGCTCCACCGCCGTGCTCGCCCCGCCGATCACGCACTGGGTGGTGCTGTTGATGTTGGCGGCGACGACGTAGCCGCCCACCTCCCGAAGGACGTCCTCGATGGCCTCCGGCGGCGCCATGACCGCCGCCATCCGGCCGTTGTCCTCCATGCTCACGCGCGTCATCTCGCGGCCACGCGCGGCCGCCGCCTCCAGGGCGTCCGCCAACGGCATCACTCCGGCCGTCACCAGCGCCGCGTACTCGCCCAGCGAGTGCCCCATCACGACGTCGGGGGTGATCCCGAAGGTGCCCAGGAGGCGCCCGAGGGCCACGTCGAGGGAGAGCACGGCGGGCTGGGTGATGGAGGTCTGCTTCAGGTCGTCCTCGGCCGACTGCCCGTCTCCGTCGACGAAGACGTAGCCGCTGAGCGGCCGGGGGAGAACCGTGGCCAGGACGCGGTCGGCCTCCTCGAACACGGCCGCCACCACGGGCTCGCTCTCGCGCAGGGCGCGCCCCATGTTGACGTACTGGCTGCCCTGCCCCGGGAAGAGGAACGCGACCTTGCCCGCGCGCGGCCCCGAGCCACGGAACACGCCCTGGCTGGCCAGCGCCCGCCACGCCGGGCGCGTGTCGAACGAGAGCGCGCGCTGCGCCTTCTCCAGGCGGTCCACGAGCTCGGCCGGCGTGCCGAAGTCCACCACCAGCCGCTCGCGCGCGGCCAGGACCGGGGTCTCCGGCACCCGCGGTGCGGGCACCGAGCCCTCGCGAGCACGCACGAGCGCGGCCTCCAGGCCGGCCTGGAGCTCGCCGACGGTCCCGCCCCCCAGGGCGAGCAGACCGCGCAGGGGCAGGCGCGGAGAGAGCGCGGGGGGCGGCGCCCCGCTCACGGGCCCGTTTCCGGGCACGCTCAGGCTCGACCGGCCCTTCCGTGCGAGCAGGCCGGGAACGTGCTCCTCCACCACCAGGTGGAAGTTGGTGCCCCCGAAGCCGTAGGCGCTGACGCCCGCGCGGCGCGGGTCGCCGTTGGCCGTGCGCCACTCCGCGGCGTCGTGACTCAAGAAGAAGGGGCCGCGGGAGAGATCGATGTCCGGGTTCGGCGTGCGCGCGTTGAGGGTCGGGGGCAGCACCTTCTCCCGCAGCGCGCAGATCGTCTTCAGGAGGCCGGCCGCGCCCGCCGCCCCCTTGAGGTGGCCGACGTTGCTCTTGACCGATCCGAGCGCGATCGAGCCGGAAGGCGCGCCTCCGAAGACGGAGGTCAGGCTTTCCACTTCGACCACGTCTCCGACGCGCGTGCTCGTGCCGTGCGCCTCCACGAGGGAAGCGGTGGCGGGATCGAGCCCGGCGTCTTCCCAGGCGCGCGCGATGGCCAGCCGCTGTCCGCGCGGGTTGGGCGCGGTGATGCCCTTGCCGCGGCCGTCGCTCGAGGCCCCCACTCCCCGGATCACCGCATGGACGTGGTCGCCGTCCCGCTCGGCGTCCGAGAGCCGCTTGAGCAGGAAGGCGGCCGCCCCCTCGCCCATCACGAAACCGTCGGCGCCCGCCCCGAACGGCCGCGTCCCCGTGGCGGAGAGGGCCCCGATCTTGCAGAACTTCACGAACGACGACACGCCCATGTTGCGGTCCACGCCGCCGGTGAGGACGGCATCGCAATGACGCTCGGCCAGGAGATCCATGGCGGCGTCGATGGCGGCGAAGGTCGAGGCGCAGGCGGCGTCGGTGATGAAGTTCGGCCCTTGGAGGTCGAGGAGGTTGGCCACGCGTCCGGAGAGGATGTTGGCCAGCTCCCCCGGCATCGAGTCCTCGGTGATGGGAGGAAGGGCGCGGCCCATGGTCTCGTGCCAGCGCGACAGGATCGCCTCGCGCACCTCCGCGGGCAGGGCCCCGAAGTCGGGCACGGACTCCAGGGCCCGCGCGTACTCGGGGAAGCAGATGCGCATCGTGGTGAGGTAGTGCTTCTCGCCGCCCATGGCCGCGCCCAGCACCACGCCCGTGCGGTCGAGGTCGAGCGGGCGGCCGGGATGTCCGTAGTCGGCCAGGGCCTGGGCGGCGATGGTGACCGCCCACTGCTGCCCCTCGTCCATGGCCTCGGCCACGCGCGGCGGGACGTGGAACCTCTTCCAGTCGAACTCGAACCCGCGCACCCAGCCGCCGATCGTGCTGTAGGTCTTGTCGGGAGCGGTGGGATCGGAGGAGTAGTAGTCGGCGGCGTTCCAGCGGTCGGACGAGACCTCGGTGATGCTGTAGCGCCTGGCGAGGACGTTGGCCCAGAACGCCTCGGCGGTGGGGGCCTCGGGCAGGACCGCCGCCACGCCCACCACGGCGACGGCGCGGTCGGTGCGGTCGCTCATGTCCTCTCTCCTCTTCTAGGGTGGGAAGGCTCGGGCGAGCTCGCGGGCGGCGAGGTCCATGTCCTCGACCAGGCCGGCCTGGGCGGCGATCGCCCGGTCGAGCCCGACCGCGGCGGCCAGGTTCGGGTCGCCCTGCCCGGCTCCGGTCAGCCAGCGCAGCCCTTCCGTCGCGACGCGCAGCGCGGCCTCGCGAGCGTGGATCCGGGCCAGCGCGTGCAGGAGCGGCTCCGGCCAGGGCACGGCGGCGGTGGGACGCGTGGCCGCGCGAACGGCGAAGACGGCGGCCGTCTCCGCCCAGGCCACGAGCTCGCCCAGGCGGAAAAGGACGTGCTGGTGCCGCGTGAGCCGGTCGACCCGCGCCCGCTCGAGCAGCACGGCGAGGGCGCGCAGGGCCAGGACGGCGGCGGGGGCCCCGGTGTGCGGCTCGCCCCCCTGATCCGCCTCCAGCCGCCGGGCCCAGTCGAGGTAGTGCTGGCCGCGGCTCTTGAGATGGAGCTGCCAGCGGTCGCGCGCGATCGTCCACTCCATGATCTCGGAGGTCCCCTCGTAGATCGTGGTGATGCGGACGTCACGCTTGATCTTCTCGACCTGGTACTCGCGCGTGTAGCCGTAGCCGCCCAGGGCCTGGATGGCGTCCTCCGCCGCGCGGTTGCCCGCTTCCGTGGCCGCGTACTTGGCCACCGCGCCCTCGGTGGACAGCTCCGTCTCTCCCGCGTCGAGGCGGTCCGCCGTCCACTCGATGTAGGCGCGCGCCGCCTCCAGCCGCGACGCGTTGGGGACGATGAGCTTGTGCGTGTAGGCCTGCTTCTCGCTCAGGGGCCGCCCGCCCTGGATGCGCTGCTGCGAGTAGCGGATCGCCTTCTGCAGCGCCGACCAGCCCGCCCCCAGGCCGAAGGCGGCCACCATCAGGCGCGTGTAGCCGAACACGGCCTGCGCCTGCACGAGGCCCTGCCCTTCGACGCCCCCCACCAGGTTGCCGGCCGGAACGAACACGTCCTCGAGGAAGAGTGCGGCCGTGTTGCTGGCCCGGATCCCGTGCTTCTCCTCCGGCTTGCCGGCGGTGAGGCCGGGCGCGCCGCGCTCCACGATGAACCACGACGGCCCGCCGGGGGCGACGGCCAGCACGGTGTACACGCGCGCCACTCCACCGTTGCTGATCCACTGCTTGCGCCCGGTGAGGCGGTATCCCACGAGGGCGCCGCCCTCGACCACGGGCTCCGCCCGCGTGGTCAGCGCGGCGAGGTCGCTGCCGGCCTGCGGCTCGGTGGCCGCGTAGGCGACGAGGTAGCCCTCGCGCGCCAGACGGCCCATCCACGTCTCCTTCTGCTCGGGGGTGCCGCCGATCCGGATGGGGTCGGTGCCGAGGAACGTGGCCAGGACGCCGGTGGCCACGCCGAGATCCAGCGCCGCCATCGCCTCCGAGACCCGGTAGATGTCGTAGGCGCTCGCCCCGAGGCCGCCGTACTCCTCCGGGATGGACAGGAGATGGAGGCCGACCTGCGCGGGATCGTTCAGGGCGGCGAGGATCGCCTCCGGGAACTCGTCCTTCGCGTCGAGCTCCAGCAGCCGGGCCGCGCTCAGCTCCCGTCCCGCGTACTCGCGGACGGTGGAGAGCAG
>JBGPBV010000249.1:0-6331 GCA_041481445.1 Vicinamibacteria bacterium | reverse complement strand
CGTGAGCTGGCCGGTGGGAATCTCGAGGATCTTCGCGGTCAGGGAGGCGTCGAGGTACCCCTCCGCTCCGGGCTGGACCTTGGCGTTGCGCGCCTGCGTGATCAGGGGAGGCAGCCAGCCGATCTCCAGCTCGCGGCCCACCACGATGAGGAGGTCGGCCGCGTGGAGCTTGAGCACGAAGCTGGGCTTGGCCTCCACGAAGTGCGGGTCCTGGTACCCCCGAGAGAGCGACTCGACCTTGATCTTGTCCCCGCCCACCTCGCCGGCTATGGAGGCGAGGTCTTCCGTGGTGGCGATGACGTTGAGGGCCGCGCGCGCCGGAGAGGCCGCGGAGATCAGGGCGGCGGCCAGGGCGGCGGTGACGACGGTCGGCATCTTCATTGGATCAGGCTCCTCGGATCAGAACGTGTGGGCGCCGTGGGCGCCGATGGAGAACTGGAACTGGAAGAGGAACTCGTCGGCCTTGATCCCCTCCGCGTAGGTCACGTGGCGGTACTGGCCGCGGATCTGGCTGAACTCGCTCGGCCAGTAGGTGAGGAGGGCAGAGCCGCCCTTGTCGGCCGCGGTGGGATCGTCCGCGCGCTCGGAGTGGTCGAACCGGACGCCCGCGAACCAGCGCCGCCCGAACTGGTAGTCGACCGAGGCATAGAAGCCGAAGGCGTGGGCTTGCGGCGCCGCCTCCAGGTCGCGCCGGCTCCAGACGAGCTCGGTCCGCGCCAGCAGGCGCCGGTAGATGGCGCGCCGCAGCGGCCTCCAGCGCAGGGTGAAGTCGGCCCCGATGAGGGACGTGTGCAGCCCGTGCCCCTCTTTGGCCGTGCCGCGCGCGAACGAGCCCCCGAAGTCGAGGTTGGTGGACTCGGTGACGTCGCGGTATCCGCGCAGCCGTCCCACGTAGGTCAAGTCACCCCTCTCGGGCGCGCTGAAAAGCTCCGGCGACTCGCCGCGATAGACCTCGGCCGTGGCCTCCAGGAAGAGGATCGGATTGACGATGAGCCGCGAGAGCGAAAGGCCGGCGTCGGAGATCCCCTCTTCGCCGCCCACGAGGTCCTGGGTCACCAGGGGCCGGTCCGTCCAGGGCATCACGTGGTTGTGCATCTGGTTGACCTTGCCGAAGGAGGCCCTCATCTTGCCGACCTTCAGGAGGAGGTCGGCCGGGAGCGACGTGAAGGTGATGAAGCCCTCCTCCACCCCGACCTCCTCGTTCGAGAAGGTCAGGAAGAAGTCGGCCCGCGCGTAGGGGTCGACGATGGCCTGGAACGAGGTCTCGGCCTCGTGGAGCTCCAGCGACGGCGTGGCGAAGGGCGAGTCGTTCTTCCCGATCGCGCCCAGGAAGTCGCCGATGACCGCGATGTCGGGGTTGAAGACCTTGGAGGACCCGGGCGGGGCGGCGTTGTCGAGGGGCGGGGCCGGCGGGGGGGAGGCGGGCGGCTCCTGGGCGTGGACGTTGGGAGCCAGCAGGGACAGGACCAGCAGGAAAGGGCACTTCAGACGCATATACTCCTCGCGGACAAAAAGGGTCACGGGGAAACGGCCACCGCGGGCGGCGGTGGCAGGAACGCGCGTGTGCCCTAAGCGGGAGGAGAGCGTCCGCTGGTCTGGGTCAGCGGTGCGCGATGCTCGCGCGCCCGCTCCACCGCGGGGGGCTCCCCCGCGGCCCGCCAGACGGGGGCGTCCAGGCCCGTCCTGGGCTCCGCTCGCGATGCCGGCGAGTTGGCCACGCAGGCGTCGCAGTGCCCCGGCGACTTCACGTGACAGGCGAGATCGTGGTGGAGGACGGGGCTGACGGTGACGAGGAGGGCGTAAAGGGCCAGGGCCAGCGCCCCCAGCATCCGGCGCCGGCGCGACCATGCGCGACGGAGACGACCGCCCACCATACTCCCGAGTATACGTCCCGCCGGCGGCAAACCCGAGTCCGGGGGTTGACGGCCGGCGGCGTGCGCGCCTATTCTCACTCCGTGCGCAGCCTGCCCGCTCGCCGGCGTTTCGTGATCGTCGCCGCGCTGGTCCTGGCCGCAACCTGCCTCGGCGTCGCCGAGGCGTCGTTCGCCCACACCGACGACGGCTGCCCGGTCGAGACGCACTGCCTGGCCTGCCGCCTGGCCACGGGCACGGTGGCCGTCCTCGCCGCCTCCGCTCCCCTCGTCCAGCGGACGGCCGAGCGCCCGGAGAGGATCTGGACCCGCCTCCCGCAGACGCGCTCCGAGTCCGTCGCCTCGATCACCCCGTCGCGCGCGCCGCCCCTCGCCTGAAAGCCGCCTGAGCCGCGCTCCTGCCTCGGGCGGGAGCGCATCTTCGACTCATCACCGACCGCCGTCACGGCGGCGGATGGCTTCATTCAGTCAAGGGAGTGTCATGACCAGATTTCATGAACGGGTCGTGTCGTGGGTGTTCCTGATCGGTCTCCTGCTCGCGGCGCCGGGAGCATGGGCGCAGGCGGGGGCGATCCGCGGAAAGGTCGTCGGGCCCGATGGACGGCCGATGGCGGGAGTGACGTTGCAGCTCCGCAACGACATCACGGGGTTCAAGGCCGAGACCACGACGTCGAACGAGGGGACGTTCCAGTTCTTCAACGTGCCGTTCAACCCCTACGAGCTTCACGTCGAGGCCCAGGGGTTCAAGGCCGCGCACCGCACGGTGGAGGTGCGGTCGGCCGCCCCCACCCAAGTGGACGTGTCGCTCAACATCGCGACCGCCTCGGAGACGGTCAACGTCGTCGCCGAGCCGACGGCGGCCGCGCTGGAGACGGACACCTCGACCTCGCACGTAGACATCGACAAGTCCTATATCTCGCGCGCGCCCGCCACCATCGCCTCCCGGGCCATGGAGGAGCTGATCACGGCCACGCCCGGGTTCGCCAAGGACGAGAACGGCCGCTTCCACTTCCAGGGGTTCCACAGCCAGAGCCAGTACGTCGTCGACGGCCAGACCATCTCGGACCAGACGGGGGTCACGTTCTCGAACTCGATCGATCCCGGCATCGCGCAGGCCATTGAAGTCATCTACGGCAACGTGCCCGCCGAGTACGGCGAGAAGCCGGGCACGGTCATCCACCTGGCCACCAAGTCCGGGCTGGGCGCGCCCTTCCGCGGCGACGTCTACGGGGGCGGCGCGCGCTTCGGCACCTACGAAGGCGGACTCTCCGCGGGCGGGGGATCGAAGAGCTTCGGGGCGTTCGCCTCGCTCAACGGCTCCTGGTCGGACCGGTTCCTCGACCCCGTCAACCCCGACAACCTGCACAACACGGGCGATACCCAGCGCGCGTTCGTGCGCCTGGACTATGCCTCCGACGACCTGCGCGACCAGCTCCGGCTCACCGCGCTCCTGGGACGGACGCACCGCGACGTGCCCAACACCTTCTCGCAGGAGGAGGCCGGGCAGGACCAGACGGTCAAGAGCCGGGACCAGAACTACAACCTGGGCTGGACGCACGTGCTCTCGCCACGGGCCACCTTCGACGCCGGGGCCTTCGCACGGCTGTCCAGCTTCCAGCTCGTCCCGTCCGCGGGTGATACGCCGGCCACCGCCCTCTCCGACCGCACGCTGGACAATTACGGGGCCAACGCCGCCTTCACGTTGGCGGGCGGCCACCACGAATTCAAGGCCGGCGGGACGGTCAAGCGGTTCCCCATCGAGGAGACCTTCAGCTTCGGGCTCACCGATCCCGCGCTCAACGATCCGGACGCGGAAGGCTACAACCCCGACCTCGCCCCCTACGACCTCACGCGCGGCGGGTCGCTCTTCGTCTTCCACGGCAAGCGGACTGGCACGTACGCCGCCGCCTACGTCCAGGACAACGTCCGCTACGGCGGCTTCACCGCGAACCTCGGCCTGCGCTACGACCACAACAGCCTGCCCACGACGGAGAGCCAGCTCGAGCCGCGCCTCGGCCTCGCCTACTACATCCCGTCCAGCCGGACGGTGCTGCGCGCGACGTACAACCGGGTCTTCGTGACACCGGAATACGAGAACATCCTGTTCGGGTCCTCGGAGGAGGCGGCGTCCCTGGTCCCCCCGGCGGTGAAGGATTCGCGCGAGTTGGGCGGCGGCGTGCTGCTCAACCGCTCGGAGCGCCAGAACGCGTACACTGTGGGCGTGCAGCAGGGAGTGGGGGCCAAGCTGCGCCTCGACGTCGACTTCTGGTGGCGCCGGGCGACCTACCCGGCGGACCAGGACCAGTTCCTTAATACGGGCATCGTCTTCCCGATCACCTTTACGTCCGGCCGGCACGATGGCTGGGATGTCCGTCTCGACCTCGCCCAGACGCACGGCGTGCGCGGCTTCGTCTCGCTGGGGCACACGCGCGCGCTGTACGTGCCGCCTCCCATCGGTGGGCTGTTCCTCGACCAGTCGGCGGTCGATGCGGTGACGGGCGGGCCGTTCCTCATCGACCACGACCAGAAGCTCCAGGCCCAGGGCCAGCTCGTCTGGGATGTGGGCACGACCGGGCTGTGGCTGGGGGCAGGCGTGCGCTACGACTCCGGGCTCGTCACCGACACGTCGCCGGACGAACTCCTCGCCGACCCCGACAACGCCTTCGCGGCGCCGTTCGTCGTGGTCCACACCGGCGGGGACCTCGACCCCAATCGCATCAAGGCGCGCACGATCGCCAACGTCTCGATCGGTCTCGACCTCGCGAAGCACCACGTGCCGCTGTCCATCCAGGCCGACCTGCTCAACGCGTTCGACACCGCCGGCGTGTACAACATCCAGTCCGTCTTCGGAGGCACGCACGTGATCCCGCCGCGCACGCTCGCGGTGCGGGCGCGGTACCGGTTCGGAAAGAGCTGAGGCGATGCCCGGGGTTGGCGGGATTCCTCTCGCCAACCCCACCTTCTTCTTGACACGTTCCGCGGATCCGGCGTATACGCTTCCTGTCAACCCCCTCGATTCCATGGCGGCGGAACCTGCGATCGTGCCGGCATCGCCCGACCTCATCGAAGGCGCGGGCGGCATCGTCGAGAGGAGCACCCTCGACGGCCCGCTCATCGCGGTCGTGCGCCGTCGGCGCTACGGCACGGAGTGGGCGCTGCCGAAGGGGAAGAAGAAGAGCCCGGACGAGTCGTTCTCCGAGGCGGCGCTGCGCGAGGTCCACGAGGAGACCGGCCTGTCCCCCACCCTGGTGGCCCTGGCGGGCGCGACCGCCTACGTCGCGAACGGCCGGCCCAAGCTCGTCGTGTACTGGCGCATGAGCGTGGAGAAGGAGACTCCCTTCGTCCCGAACGACGAGACCGTGGAGCTCGAGTGGCTGCCTCCGGCGGACGCCGTTGGGAAGCTGAGCCACCCGGACCAATCCGGTCTCGTGGCCGACGTCTACGGGCTGAGCGTCGCGCCCGCGCCCGCGGCGGCGACATCGAGGATCTGGAGCCGGTGGAGCACGCGTGGACGCCGGCTCGCCTCCGAGGTCGACGCGTATCGTCTCGAGGTGATGGGACGCGCCCGCCTGCAGCGGAAGTTCGTCCCCGCCCTTCCCGCCATCCTCCCCCTCCTCACCCGAGCGCACCAGGCCCAGGAGAAAGGCGACATCGATCGGGGCTGGAAATACCTGCACACCGCGCGTCGAATGGAGTTGCTGGTCCTGGACGACGACAGCCTCCGCGCGGCCGCGGCCACCATCCACGAGGAAGCGGAGAAGCTCGAGGGTTGGCGGAAGAACGCGGTCGTCGGGCTGGTCACCCGGCCGGCGGGAGTCCCCGCGGACATTTTCCGGGCGGCGACGATTCGCGACGAGCACTACGACAACCAGGCCTACAAGGACGCGCTGCGGCGCGACCAGGCGGTGCGCCTGGCCTTCGTCCTGGCCGGGGTGTTGCTGGTGCTCTTCTACTGGGTCGGGCAGGGCGCCCTCGACGGTGGGGATTGGGCACGTGTCACGGACGCGGCCGGGGTGAAGCAGATCGACCTCTTCAAGGCAATGGTCAGCGTCGGCATCTTCGGGCTGCTGGGGGCGGCGATCAGCGCGATCCTGGCCGTCCCCGACGCCCGCGGCACCACCCGGATCCCGGAGATGGCCTCCACCTTGCGCGTGACCCTCCTGCGCCTGTTCATGGGGCCGGCGGCGGCCATCCTGTTCTTCGTCGTCTGCCAGTCGAAGGTGGCCACCGACCTGTTCCGGTTCGAGACCATCGACGCCTACACCGTCCTGGCCGTGGCCTTCGTGGCCGGAACCAGCGAGCGTCTGGTCCTGCGCGTCGTGGAGACCATCGCGGGCACGTCCTCCGTCAAATAGAAGGAGAACCCCATGGCGACTGTCGTTGCGCCCGCGGACGGATCCCGACGGCTGGCCTTGACCCTCTCCGGGGCCGCCTCCCTGGGCTCATTCGAGGCGGGCGTG
>JBGPBV010000248.1:0-6486 GCA_041481445.1 Vicinamibacteria bacterium | reverse complement strand
GCGGCGGGTGGCGGAGGCCTCGCGCGGGTTCGTGTACGCGGTCAGCCGCACGGGCGTGACCGGGGAGCGGGACGCGATCTCCTCCGACGCGGAGCCCCTCGTGCGGAGGATCAAGGCGCTGACCGCGGAGCCGGTCGTGCTCGGCTTCGGCCTCTCCACTCCCGCCCAGGTGAAGGCGGCGGCCGAGGTCGCGGACGGCGTGGTCGTGGGCAGCGCGCTGGTGCGCTTCCTGGAGGAGCACCCCCACGGCGACGTGGCGGGTCAGGTGCGATGGCTCAAGAGCGCGATGTGAAGCCGCCGGACGGCGAGGGGGCCGCGACCGAGCAGGACGAGATCGAGAAGTGGCGGCGCCGCATCGACCTCATCGACGGCCAGCTGATGAGCCTGCTCAACAGCCGCTCCGCCTGCGCGGTCGAGATCGGGCGCATCAAGCGGCGGCTGGGGCTGCCCGTGTACTCGCCGGAGCGCGAGGCCTGGATCCTGGAGCGCGTGATGCGCGACAATCCCGGGCCCCTCGATCCCATGGCGGTGAAGCGGGTGTTCGAGCGCGTCATCGACGAATCACGGCGCCTGGAGCGGCTGGCCGCGGAGGGACCGGAGGCCGCGGGCCCCGGTGGCGACGGAAAAGGAGATTGAGGATCCCATGGTGATCGTGATGGAGCCTTTGGCGACGGAAGAGCAGATACAGAAGGTGATCGAGTCGCTGGTGGCAGTGGGCTACGACGTGCACCGGTCCACCGGCGTGAGCCACACCGTGCTGGGTGCGGTGGGTTCGCCGCGCATGGTGGTGGACCCCACCGCCCTGGAGCTGATCCCGGGCGTGCGCGAGGTGGTCAAGATCTCCGCCCCCTACAAGCTCGTGGGGCGCACCTTCAAGTCCGCCGACACCATCGTGGACATCGCGGGGGTGAAGGTCGGGGGGCCGGAGGTCATCGTCATGGCCGGCCCCTGCTCGGTGGAGAGCAAGGAGCAGGTCACGCGCGTGGCCAAGGCGGTGGCCGCCTCCGGCGCGCGCGTGCTGCGCGGCGGCGCCTTCAAGCCGCGCACCTCGCCCTACGCCTTCCAGGGCCACGGCGAGGAAGCGCTGCGCTGGATGCGCGCGGCCGCCGACGAGTGCGGCCTGGCCGTGATCAGCGAGATCATGGACGCGCGCCACATCGAGATGATGGGCCGCTACGTGGACTGCTACCAGGTCGGGGCCCGCAACATGCAGAACTTCGACCTCCTGAAGGACCTGGGCAAGGTGCGCCGCCCCGTGCTGCTCAAGCGCGGGCTGAGCGCGACCATCGAGGAGCTGCTCCTGTCCGCGGAGTACATCCTGGCCGGCGGCAACCAGCAGGTCATCCTCTGCGAGCGCGGCATCCGCACCTTCGAGAACGCGACCCGCAACACCCTCGACCTCTCCGCCATCCCGGTGGTGGAAAAGCTCAGCCACCTTCCCATGCTGGTGGACCCGAGCCACGGCACCGGCCGCCGCGACAAGGTCATCCCCATGGCCCGCGCGGGCGTGGCCGCGGGCGCGGACGGCCTGCTCATCGAGGTGCACGACGATCCCGAGAAGGCGCTCTCCGACGGCGCGCAGAGCCTGTATCCCGAGCAGTTCGACCGCCTCATGGGCGAGCTGCGCGTGATCGCGCCCGTGCTCGGCCGCTCGCTGCCCCTGGCCCCGGTCCCCGCCGCGGGGGGCCGCTGAGGGCGCCCGTCTGATCGCGTGGCGCGGGCCGGGGGCCGCCGCCCGCCTCCTGCTGGCGGGGGCGGTGGCCCTCCTTCTCCACGCCGCGCTCGCCCGGACGGGCGGCCACCTCGTGTACGCGCTCGACGACGCGTACATCCACATGGCGGTGGCGCGCAACCTGGCCGAGCACGGCGTGTGGGGGGTCACGCGTTACGCCTTCACGTCCTCGACCTCGTCGCTTCTCTGGCCGCTTCTCCTGGCCGCCGCCGACCGTCTGGTGGGCGTCCGTGAGGTGACTCCGATCGTGCTCGCGTTCGTGTTCGCGGCGGCGGCGGTGGCGCTGGCCGACCGCCTGTTGCGCGGCGTCCCCGACAGGCTGAGGACGATCGCCCTCGTCGGCGTCGTCCTCCTGACGCCCTTGCCCACGCTCGTGATGGCCGGCATGGAGCACACCCTGCAGGTGGCGGCGGTGCTGTGGCTCCTCGACCGGGTGCGCGCCGTGGACGAGGACGCGCCGGGGACGAGCGTCCGGACCCTCGGCCTCCTGGCCCTGGCCGCCGCCCTGGCCACCGCCGTCCGCTACGAATCGCTGTTCCTGCTGGCCCCGGCGGTGGTCGTGCTGGCCGCCGCCCGTCGATGGCGGGCCGCCGCCACCGCCGCCGTCGTGGGCCTGATGCCGCCGGCGATCTACGGGGCCATCTCCGTCGCGCATGGCTGGCCCCCGCTCCCGAACTCGCTGCTCCTCAAGCGCGCGACGTTCGAGGGCGCCGGGATGGCCGGCCTGGCCGATCGCCTGGGCGGCCACGCGCTGCGGACGCTCGTGGAGGCGCCGCACCTGCTCGTCCTGCTGGCCGCCGTCCTGATGCTGGGCGCGCTCCGGCCCGCGTCGCGCGCGCTCCGCTGGTGGGACGCGATGTTCGTCACGGCCACCCTGCTGCACGTGCAGCTCGCCGCCGTCGGCTGGCTGTTCCGCTACGAGGCCTACCTGGTCGCGATCGGCCTCGTGCTGGTGGCACGCCACCTGGCGGACGCGCCGGCGGGAGAGGTGCCGCGTCCGGTCTCCGCGCGCGTCGCGCTGGCCCTGGCCGTCCTGGTGGCGGCGGCGCCCCTGCTCTCGCGCGCGGTGGACGCGCTCGTGCAGACGCCGGCGGCGGCGCGCAACATCTACGAGCAGCAGTACCAGATGGGCCTGTTCCTGCGCGAGCTGCCCGCGGGCTCGACGGTGATGGCGAACGACATCGGCGCCGTCGCCTACCTCGCCGACGTGCGCCTGGTGGACCTCTACGGGCTGGCCACGCAGGAGACGGCGCGGGCCCGGCGCGCCGGACGGCTCGACCGCGACCTGCTCGCGCGGCTGGCCGAAGCGAGCCCGCCCGCCGCCGTCGTCATCTATCGCTCCTGGTTCGCCGACGCCATCCCCGAGGCATGGATCGAGGTCGGCACCTGGAAGGTCCCGGAGAAGGTCGTGGTCGCCGATCGCACGGTCACGTTCCTGGCCACGCGCGCCGAGGACGCGGCCCGGCTCTCCCGCGCCCTCTCCGCCTTCCAGGCACGCCTCCCGCCTTCGGTGTCCGCCCGCGTGTCCGACGCGGGGGCGCCGTGAAGGCGGCCGGGGCCTTCGTTCTCTTCCTCGCCCTCGGTATCGCGTGGACTTGGCCGGCGCGGGCCTGGCCCATGGTGTTCGACGACCTGCACCTCGTGCGCACGTTCAGCGGCGCGGAGCTGGGCGGAGTCTGGACGGGCCACTGGGACCCGGACGGCCTCGAGACGCCCGGGTTGCGGCCGCTCAGCGTCGCGTTCAACCACGCCCGCGCGCGATTTTTCGGCGAGAAGGTGATCGGCCACCGCCATTTCCTGGTCGGGCTCTTCGCGATCGACCTGGCCCTCCTGCTGCCGCTGGGCCGGCGTTGCGGGCTCGGCGCGGCCGCGGCGACGACGGCCGGCCTCGTCATGCTCTTCACGCGCTACAGCGCCTACCACCTCGTCTGGATCACGGACGGGAACCACCTCGTGCAGGGCCTGGCCTTCCTCATGTCGGCGTTGCTCCTGGTCTACGGCGGCGCGAGGTCGGCGCCGGTCCGGATGGTCGGATCCCTCCTCGCGATCGCGGCCGGCCTGCTCGTCCGCGAGGACACGCTGGGCGCGCTGCCCGCCCTCGCCCTCATCGCGTTCGCCACCTCGCCGCGGCGTCCGGCCGCCGTCTACACCGCCGGCCTGGGCGCGCTAACTCTGGCCCTGCTGGCCTGGCGCCACGCCGTCGTCCCCGCGGCGCAGCCGCTCGGGCTCGACCTGCGCGGGTTCGCGCGTGCGGTGACGCACGCCTCCGATCCCGTGGGCGTGGACGTCTTCGACGTGCCCAGCGCAATCCTCGCGTACGGGTGGTGGGCCGTCATTACCCTGACCGCGGCCGGAGTCGCGCTCGCCCGCGACCGGAGCGCCGCGGGCTGGGCGCGGCGCTGGGCGCTCGCGGCCGTGGCCGCCTGCACCCCGGGCCTCCTGCTCCAGCGTGACGACCTGCTGTTCTTCCCGTCGCTGTTCGTCGCCCTCTTCCTCGCCACCGCCTGGTCGGCCCTCTGGACGGAGCGGCCTCGCATCCGGCCGGCGATCGTGGCCGCCGTCGCCTGGTCGGTCGTGGGCGGGGCCTGGACCGGCGCCCTCCTGGCCGAGAACTTCCATCCGACGAGCGCACGCGCGATCGACTGGAACACGGACTTCCTGTACGGCCGTTACGCCGCCGCCACCATCCCCCCGGAGCGCCGCGCTCGCCTAGCCGCGCAGCTCGAAGGGCTCGGCATCCGTGCGGGCGAGCAGCCGCGCCAGCGCGTGCGGGACCTCGTGGCCGAGGCCAAGGAGGCGGGACGCCGCCGGCCAGGGCCCGACGGCCGCGTCTTCTTCCCTCTCCTGCCCGAACGCTACTTCTGACCGCCGGCCACTCTGCTCGGAGTGCGTTTCTTCCCTGGCAACGGCATGGGGCGCGCCGATCCTCTCGGTGGGCGCGCAAGGATATCTGTCATCACCATCCTGGCGATTTCACGAGGCTGGCGATTCTCGGCGAAATTCAGTGCGGCGATCGGACTTCCCGTGAACACGGATGTGCCTTATCCTCATCCGAAGACGCTGGGATATTCGATTAGGTAGACCCGGATGCCACGTGTTAGGCGCCTGCACTGGAGTGAGACATGGACACCGACGAGCTCGACCGCTGTGTAAGAGCTCTGGTCGACAAGCCCGCCTGTCCGAGCCCGTTGACCGAAGCCGAAGTCGCGCGAGGTGCACACCTGTGCTGGAAGAATGCGGTAGCCCTCCTGGCAGACGCTCGCGTTCTCGCGACGAATGGGCGTCACTCGCGAGCCCTTTCGTTCACGGTCCTAGCGCTCGAGGAGCTAGCCAAGCCGCCTCTCCTCTGGGAACTAGATACGGCCGCGCCGGAAACCGTGTGGCGCCGCTTCTGGAAGGAGAGATTCATTCGCCATTCGTCAAAGCAGGAGAGCATCGGCGCCTACGGGGAGCTCCTAAAGCGGATTGGAGTAGGAATCTACGACTCCTTCCTTCCGACATCGGTCGTAGAAGCGCTAGATCGGCTGAAGCAGTGGGGCTTCTACGTCGACTGCGTGAACGACCGGTTCCAAGCCCCCGATGATCTCGAGCTGACTATACTTCCGATACTCGACGCCGTTTTCGCCTTCGCAGAGGAGCGAGCTGACAGCTTCGCTAAGTTGCACGCGTCGGTGACGCTATCGGAGCATTGCTACAGCCGACGGCTTGCGGATGTCGGTCCGGGATTGCCGCCACCGCTGCCGATTACCGAAGCAGACGACGTGTCGGCGGTAGTGCTGTCTTACGCATCTGCCTACTCGCGTTCCACGCCACCCGACTACCCAACCTTCTACGCGGCATGTCGCGGCTCGGTTGGCCATTTACCCCTGGAGACTCGCCATCGGGCCCTTGAGATGACCAGGACGCTATGCACCCTCCGGCTGTCATCCAAGGCGTTACCAACTGCTGCCGCACGAGCATTCTTGATGATGAAGCTTACGCTAGGTGCTCTCACCGCAGACGAGCTGTTTGATGAGTCAGACAGCGGCGAGGTCGATGACGGCGCCTAACAACGGGTTCAAGCGAACGAGGCCGGGCTTCGCATGTAGCCACGCCGCTTAACCCGGTGTTGGGCAGACAAGAGGTGGTGTCACGTGATCCGTACGGCCGTAGCGTCCGACATCAGCGGCATTCGAGCACTGATGAAGTCCGTGGCGGGATTCTGGGACGAGTCGTGGCGTGCAGACGTCCTTGAGCGGGCCCTCGGGTCTGCGGAAGCCATATCCCTCGTGCACGCTGGTGACGAGCGAATCGACGGATTCCTATGCGCACACGATGTTGCGTTTCGGGCATACGTCAGTGAGTTGGTGGTGTCTCCGTTGGCGCAAGGAGAGGGCATCGGTGGTCGACTGCTGGCCGAGGCCGAACGCCGCTTGGCTGGGCGAGGTTGCTCGATCGTGATTGCTGATGTCTGGCGTGACGCTCAGGGATTCTGTCGGACGCAGGGTTGGACGTTGCCGCCCGTGGTGTTGCTGCGAAAGGGGCTCAGCGCGAATTCGGTCGGCGTCGGCCACAGGGGGCGCGGCCCGGAAGGAGGAAGGCGTGGCGAGAGGACGAATGCAGCGAGCCGCGACCGTCGGCGTCGCCGAGCACGGTAACTCGGCGGTGCTCGTCACTGTCGCGCCCGGCGGCGAGCTCCTCGATCGCCGGCGCATCGACCTCACCGATCGCGGTCTGCCGACGCACCCGCATCACCACGAAGGGTCGTGGGCGGT
>JBGPBV010000247.1:0-6608 GCA_041481445.1 Vicinamibacteria bacterium | reverse complement strand
CGACGCCCTGCCCCCCGACCTCGGACGCTGGCTCGGGGCGCTGCCCGGCTCCTCGTTCGGCGACGCCGGCGCCGCCAGCCGGCCGGAAGCGGTGCGGACGCGGGTGGCGCAGGCGATCGTGGTGGCGGACACCCTCTTCGCGCCGGCGGGGGTGGCGGTGGCGCGCGTCGTCTCTCCGCGATTGCGGTCGGACCGCTTCGACGTGCTGGAGGCTCCGGGCGACCCCGTCGGGGCCTACGCGCTCGTGCACGCGCCGTACTCGGCGTCGGGGAAGGACGACGGCGGCGCGGAGACCCTGTCCGTGCCGGCGGAGACCGATCCACGCCTGCGGGCGCTGGCGGAGACGCTGGCCGCCGGCGATCCCCCCGCGGCCACGAAGGTGGCGCGCACCCTCGAATACCTCGGCCGTGAGTGCCGGTACTCGCTGGAGGTCGGGGCCTTCGCCTCCCGCCAGCCGGTGGCGGAGTTCGTGTTCGACAAGAAGCGCGGCTACTGCGAGTACTTCGCCAGCGCGGCCGCGGTGCTCCTGCGCCTCCAGGGCGTGCCCGCGCGTTACGTGACCGGGTTCTCGATGGACTCGGCGGAGATGGTCGGCGGCCACTACGTCGTGCGCGAGTCGGACGCGCACGCCTGGATCGAGGCCTGGATCCCGGGCCGCGGCTGGGTGGAGGCCGACCCGACGCCGGCGGGGGACTACGCGGCCGTCCACTCGCGGCGGGGCAGCCTGGCCGAGCGGGCGTCCGAATGGTTCAACGCGCGCTGGGCGGAAGCCGTCCTCGCCTTCCATACCGGGGAGCTGCGGCGCCTCCTCGAGGCCCTGTCGGGGCCGCTGGCCGCGCTCGTGCTCGCCGTGGTGGCCGTGATCGGCTTCCGTCTCCGGCGCCACCGGCGCGTCGCTCCATCCGTGTCTCCTCCCGAGACCTGGACCGGGGATCCCGAGCTACAGGCGGTGGTGGCCCGCCTCGATTCCCTGTGGGCGCGCCACGGGTGCGCGCGGCCGCCCCATCGCCCGCGGCTGGAGCACCTCCGTCGCCTCCCCCCGGGGCGCCTTCCGCCCGCGCTCGCCTCCGCCAGCGAGGACGTGATCGCCTGCTACTACGACGCCCGCTACGGCGGGCACCCCCCCGCGCGGGACGCGGTGCGAGGGCTGGCCCGCCGCCTGGAGGACGGCCCGCCCTGAGCGCCGATCGCCCGTCCGATTCCCGCCTCTCCCCGGCGGCGTCGGAGCTCGAGCTGCCCGCGGCGGAGATGCGCCGGATGGTCCAGCTCGCGCTCGAGCGGCTGATCGCCCACGTCGAGTCGCTGCCGCGCCAGCCCTCGGCGGACGTGGCGGGGGCGGCGGAGGTCGCGCGGTCGCTGCGTGAGCCTCTGCCCGAGGAGGGCGTGCCCTTCGAGGGGCTGCTCGACCTCGTGATGGATCGGGCGGTGCCCAAGAGCTTCAACACCGCCGGGCCGGGCTACCTGGCCTACATCCCGGGTGGCGGCCTCGTCCATGCCGCGGTCGCCGACCTCATCGCGGACGTGACCAACCGGTTCGTGGGCGTCTGGATGGCCGCGCCCGCGCTGGTGGAGATCGAGGCCAACGTGGGCCGCTGGCTGTGCGCGCTGGCCGGCTATCCGCGCTCGGCCCTGGGGCTGCTCACCACCGGCGGGTCGATGGCCAACTTCATCGCGCTCGTCACCGCCCGCCGCGAGCGCCTGCCCGACGACTTCCTCTCCGGCGTCCTCTACGCGTCCGACCAGGCGCACCACTCGGTGCAGAAGGCGGCCCTGCTCGCGGGCTTCCCTCCCGGCCGCGTGCGCGCGGTGCCCACGGACGCGCAGTTCCGCCTGCGTCTGGACGCGCTGGCGGAGGCGATCGCGGCCGACCGCGCCGCCGGGCTCGTGCCGTTCTGCCTGGTCGCCAATGCCGGCACGACCAACACCGGGGCGGTGGACGACCTCGAGGGCGCCGCCCGCCTGGCCCGTGCGGAGGGCCTCTGGCTGCACGTGGATGCCGCCTACGGCGGCTTCTTCGCGCTCACCGAGCGCGGCCGCCGCACGCTGCGCGGCCTCGATCTCGGCGACTCGATCACCCTCGACCCCCACAAGGGCCTGTTCCTGCCCTACGGGACGGGCGCGCTGCTGGTGCGCGACGGCGACGCGCTCCGGCGCGCGCAGGGCCTGCACGCCGACTACCTCCCGCCCCTCCCCGACGATCCCGAGTTCGTGGACTTCTCGAGCGTGTCGCCCGAGCTCTCACGCGACTTCCGCGGCCTGCGCGTGTGGCTGCCGATCAAGATGCACGGCATCGGCGCCTTCCGCCGGGCCCTGGACGAGAAGCTCGACCTCGCGGCCTGGGCGGCCGGGGAGCTGCGCCGGATGGAGGACGTGGAGATCGTGGCCGAGCCGCAGCTCTCCCTCCTCGCCTTCCGGGTCGTGCGAAAGGGCCTCTCCGAGGACGCGCTCGACGCGCTGAACCGCCGCGTGATGGAGGCGGTGAACGCGCGTGGACGCGTCTACGTCACGGGCACGATCGCCCGCGGCCGGTTCCTCATCCGCATCTGCGTCCTGTCGTTCCGGACGCACCTGGACCGGATGGAAATGGCGATGGAGGACCTGCGGGAGGCCATCGCGGAGACGCGCGGATGATGCTTCGCCGGGCTCGGGCCCTGGCGGGGGCGCTGCTCCTGGCCAGCGGCGGCGGGTGCGGTCGAGGGGAGACGATGCCCACGGCGGCCGCTTCCGCGACGCCCCTGACCCTGCGCATGGAGACGGCCGGCTTCCGCCTGTTCGCCGACACCGTGCCGGACATCGTGCTGCGCGGGATCGGCGACCGCCTCGAGGCCGAGCGTCCGCGCGTGATGGCCGACCTCGGCGTGGCCAGCGTGCGGCCGATGACGGCGCGGGTCTGGCAGGACCCGGCGGCCTGGGCGGCGGAGGTGCAGCGCTTCTTCGGCCGCGCCATCGACACGAACGGGTACGTGACGGGAGCGGACGAGCTCCGCGTCCTCTCCGTGTCCGCGGTGGAGCGTAACGCCACGCACGAGATGAGCCACTGCGTCAGCCTCTACGTCAACCCCGGCTTCGCCAACCGCCCCCGCTGGCTGTGGGAGACCGTGGCCCTCTACGAGAACCGCGAGTTCGTGGACCCGCGCACCCTCGACTACATGGTGGCGGGCCGGCCGCCGACCCTGCCGGAGCTCGACGCGGACGTCACCGCCAGCCGGCGCGTCTACCAGGTGGGGTACGTGCTCGGGGAGTTCATCGTGTCCCGGGCGGGCTCGGCCGGCCTGGTCGCGCTCATCCGTGCCAACGGGGACACGTCGGCCGTGCTCGGCCTTTCCGCGGGGGAGTTCGAGGCCGCCTGGTATGCGTTCGTGCGGGAGAAATACCTGGCGGCGGAGTAGCGGGGGTCCCCGGGGGGGCTCGGTGCGGGGAGGCCGGAGTAGGTCGTCCGAGCAGGACCAGTTGAACTGCGTCAACAATTCGATCCTTTAGGCATCTGACGCTGGCTTGAACTTTTTTTTCCAACGCCCCGAATTGCGGACCCGGCTTTCCGCAGTGCTCGACACCGAGCGCGTCGTTGGTTCGCCGAGGATCGCATCTGATCGTCCCTGCACCCCGGCAATCGACGAGAACGTCGCGGCCGTCGCCACCGATCGATCAAGTTGCGATCGCCGCTCCTGAGCGGTCCTGGATCCTCTTCCGAAGAGAAAAAAGCCCCGTGGTACACAGGGGCATGAAGAATACGAACACCATCGCCACCGCCTTGACCCTTTCGGATGACGATCTCCTCGCCCGACTCGCCGCGCTCGCCGGCAAGGAGCGCGAGGCGCTCGCCGAGCTCGTGGCTCATCTGGCCGCGCTCGACACCCGACCGTCCGTCTACGCCGCCAAGGGCTACGGGTCCCTCTTCACGTACTGCACTCAGGCCCTTCGACTGTCCGAAGACGCCGCGTGCAACCGGATCGAGGCCGCCCGCGCCTGCCGGCGCTTCCCGGTGATCCTCGACATGCTGGCCTCGGGCGACGTGACCATCACCTCCGTGCGGCTCCTGGCGCGCCATCTCACGCCGGAGAACCACGCGGCCGTGCTCGAGAAGGCGGTCGGCCGGAATCGCCGCGAGATCGAAGTCCTGGTGGCCCACCTGGCGCCGCGAGCGGACGTGCCGAGCTCTGTCCGCAAAGTCTCCGCCCCGCTGTCACTCGGATCCAGACTCGCCCCCGAGGCCGTGAGCGACGCTCGGGAACCGGCCTCTCCGACCGGACCTCCATCTGTGTCGTTGCTCGCCTCTCCCCGTCCCATCGTCCAGCCCACGGCTCCGGAGCGCTACCGCGTCCAGTTCACGATCGGCCAGGAGACCCACCAGAAGCTCCAGCGGCTCCAGGCGCTGTTGCGCCGCGAGATCCCGGATGGTGACCCCGGTGCCATCTTCGATCGCGCCGTCACGCTGCTGCTCGCGCAGGTCGAGAACAGGAAGCTGGGCCTGACGGCGAAGCCGCGGTCACGCACTTCTATCCGTCCCAGGACGGATACGGACATCCGGACACCCGTTCGCGAATCGCGCGACGTCCCGAGGGCAGTCAGGCGCGCGGTGTGGCAACGCGACCGAGGCCAGTGCGCCTTCGTCGCGTCCAGCGGGCGCAGATGCACGGAGCGACAGTTCCTTGAGTTCCATCACCTCGAGGCATACGCGAAGCAGGGTCGGGCCACGATCGCCAACATCTCGTTGCGTTGCCGGCGCCACAACCAATACGAGGCGGAGCTGATCTTCGCTCGCGCCAGGACCTCGATGGTGCGTGAGGGCGCGAGCGTCCTGCCATGAGGTCGGGGAGCGGACCGCACGCGGGCGGCGGGCGCCGGGCGTGGTCCGATGGTCGCCGACGTCCGCGGTTGGGGCGCCATCAGTTCCAGGCCTTCCACTCCGCCTCGTAGTACCGGACCAGGGCCTGGTTGTCGAGGCGGTTGATCTCGGTCTCCACGGGCGCCATGTCCGGGCCGATGACGAACAGCGACGCCAGCGTGGGCCCGTCGAGGTAGCGCAGGCCCGGCATCACCGTCGTGGGCGGATCGATCGGGCGCAGCGCGGCCAGCACGAACCCCCACTCGCCGAACGAGGGCACCAGCGCGTGGTACGGGCGCACGGCGAACCCGGCCGCCTCCAGCGTGCGGTTGATGCACCAGTACGACTGGCGCGCCATCAGCGGCGAGGTGCTCTGGATCGCGGCCACGCCGTCCGGGTCCAGCCGCGCGCGCAGGCGCACGTAGAACTGGCGGGTGTAGAGCTTGCCGAGCGAGAAGTTGTGCGGGTCCGGGAAGTCCACGAACGCGACGTCGAACCGGCTCGGCGGCGCCTCCGCCAGCCACACGAACGCGTCGGCGTTCGTGACGTGGACCCGCGGATCCGCGAGCGAGCCGCGGTTGAGCTCGCGCATCATCGGGTTCTCGGCGGCCAGGCGCGTCATCTCGGGATCGAGGTCGACGAGCACGACCTCCTGCACCGACGGGTGCTTCAGGATCTCGCGCACGGCCAGGCCGTCGCCTCCGCCCAGGACCAGCGCGCGGCGCGCGCCCGGGACCAGGGCCAGGGCGGGGTGCACGAGGGCTTCGTGGTAGCGGTACTCGTCGGTGGACGAGAACTGCAGGTTGCCGTTCAGGAAGAGCTGGAAGTGGGGGCCGGCCCGCGTGAGCACGATGCGCTGGTAGGCGCTGGAGCGGGCGAGGACGACCGTGTCCGCGTAGACGCCCTCCTCCGCCATGTCCGTGAGGCGGTCCGCGTAGGCGAAGCCGGCGCAGAGGACGACGACGGCCAGCGCGCCCTTGACCTTGAGGTCCCACGACGTCCCGAGCAGCGGCCGGAAGAGCCAGGTGGACCAGAGCCCGACGGCGGCGCTGGCCAGCCCGAACAGGAGCGACGTCCGCACGAGGCCGAGGCGCGGCACGAGCAGGATCGGGAACAGCAGGGAGGCGGCCAGCGCGCCCAGGTAGTCGAAGGTGAGCACCTTCGCCACCAGCTCCTTGAAGTCCACCGACTCGCGCAGGATGCGCAGCACGAGCGGGATCTCCAGGCCCACGAGCGTGCCCACCACCAGGACCACGCCGTAGAGGACGACCCGGAAGAAGTGGGGCAGGTACCCGAAGGAGAGGAAGAGCAGGGGGGCCGAGGCCCCGCCGACCAGCGCCACCGCCAGCTCCACCTCGACGAAGCGGCGAGCGAGGCCGCGACGGACGTAACGCGAGAGCCAGGAGCCGAGGCCGAGGGCGGAGAGGTACACCCCGATCACGGTCGAGAACTGGGTGACGGAGTCCCCCAGGACGTAGCTGGCCAGCGTGCCCGCCACCAGCTCGTAGACGAGCCCGCAGGTGGCGACGACGAGGACGGTGAGGTAGACGAGCGGCGAGCGCATGGTCTACCCGGTAGGCCGGGCGGGCATGGGGGCGATCCGTCCTAGCCGCGGATGGCGGCGGAGATGATCACCGACACGCCGAGGATGAACGCGCCCAGGATGATCCCGAGGGCGACGTTCTGGTCCTCCGCCACCTCCTTGCGCAGCGAGAAGGGGAGCACCCTCTCGATGAACGCGAAGGCGGCCAGGAGCACCACCGTCCCCAGGATGGAGTACAGG
>JBGPBV010000246.1:0-6765 GCA_041481445.1 Vicinamibacteria bacterium | reverse complement strand
GTGTCGTTCCTGTTCAGCGACATGCTCGGCGAGCACACCCTCGGCGCCGCCTTCCAGGTCAACGGCAGCTTCCGTGACTTCGGCGGCATCGTCGGCTACGAGAACCGCACCCATCGCTGGAACTGGGGGGCCGGGATCTCGCAGATCCCCTACGTGACGGGCTCGTTCGCCACCGGCCAGACCCCCGGCGGCGCCGTGGTCGAGCAGGCGGAGCTCTTCCGCGAGACGGACCGCGCGCTCGAGACCTACGTCGCGTACCCGATGAGCCGGGCCAGCCGGATCGAGGTGGGCGCGGCCGCCCGCAACGTCACCTTCGGCCGCGAGATCCAGACCGTCGCCTACGATCCGTTCAGCGGCCAGATCCTGGCCCAGGAGCGGCACGACCTGGACGCGCCGGCCGGCCTCACCTTCGGCGACGCCACCGTGGCCCTGGTCTACGACACCGCGATCTTCGGGGCCACCAGCCCCATCCTCGGGCAGCGCCTCCGCCTGGAGGTCACCCCCACGTTCGGAAACCTCGACTACACGGGCGTGCTCGCCGACTACCGGCGCTACGTGATGCCGATCAAGCCGGTCACCCTGGCCGGGCGGCTCATCCACTACGGGCGCTACGGGAGCAGCGAGCTGGACACGCGGCTGAGGCCGCTCTTCATCGGGTATCCCGGCCTCGTGCGCGGGTACGACGTCAACACCTTCAGCCCGGCCGAGTGCGGGCCCGACCCCACGAACACGAAGGCCTGCCCCGTGTTCGACCAGCTCGAGGGCAGCCGCGTGGCCGTGGCCAACCTCGAGCTGCGCGTCCCGGTGCTCGGGCTGTTCTCGCGGCGCAGCCTGTATGGCCGGATTCCCGTCGAGCTCCTGGCCTTCTCGGATTGGGGCGTGGCCTGGACGGCGCAGGACAAGGCGAAGGTCCTCGGCCAGGGCGGCACCCGCAGCGTGGTGAAGAGCTACGGCACGGGGGCGCGGGTCAACCTCTTCGGCGTCGCCGTGGTCGAGCTCGACGTGGTCAAGCCCGTGGACCGGCCGGCCAAGGGCTGGACCTGGGCCTTCAACTTCAGCCCCGGCTTCTGATCGGAAGCTTCCGAAGAGAGGTATCGATGATCCGGACGTGCCCGAGCTGCGGCAAGAAGAACCGCGTTCCCCCCGAGCATCTCGCCGACACCGGCCGGTGTGGCGCCTGCCAGGCCGCGCTCCCTCCCGTCGACGAGCCGATCGACGCGGACGCCGAGACGTTCGACGACATCACCGGCAAGGCGAAGGTCCCCGTGCTCGTCGACTTCTGGGCCGCCTGGTGCGGCCCGTGCCGGATGGCCGCCCCCGAGGTGCATCGCACGGCGAGCGAGATGGCGGGCCGGGCCCTGGTCCTCAAGGTGGACACGGACAAGCACCCCGACCTGGCTCAACGCTACGGAGTCCAGGGCATCCCGAACTTCATGGTGATGAAGGACGGCCGGGTGGTGCGCCAGCACCCCGGGTACGTCGCGCACACCGAGCTCGAGAGCTGGCTCCGCGAGGCCTGATCGGTCTCCGGAGAGGCTCGCGCCGCTGCCTACTGCGGCTTGGCCTTGAGCATGCCCGGCGAGTTCCACCGGATCACGTGGTAGACGGCGGGCCCGTCGCCGACGTTGCGCATCCCGTGCATCTGGTTGGAGGCCTGGAAGATCACGGACCCGGGGCCGACGCGCTTGGTCTGGCCGCCCACCATCGCCTCCACCGTGCCCTCCTTGATGATGACGATCTCCTCGTCCGGGTGCTTGTGCGGCGGATGGGGCGACTCGCCGGCGGGGAGCGTGGACACGTGCAGCTCGAGCTCGTCGAGGGTCGCCGTGGGGTCCTTGAAGACCTGCTTGGCCTTGGTCATGCCGGTGCCGGACGGCTTGGCCTGGATCTCCTCCCACGAGACCGCGGTGGAGCCCATCACCGCGGGTCCCGAGTGCCCGCTGGTGGCCGTGGCCCCGATGGCGATGCCGGCGAGGAGAGCGAGAAGGACCCTGGGCATGTCGACCTCCCGTGAGTGATGACGCGACTATAGTGCAGGGTGTGCGACTCCGCGACGCTCTCAGGCGATTCTGGGACGGGCCGGGCGGCGGCCGCGAGGTCCTGGCCATCGCCTACCCGCTCATGCTCGCGCACATGTCGTTCACGGTGCAGACGTTCGTCGACCGCCTGTTCCTGACCTGGTTCTCGGCGGAGGCGGTGGGGGGGGCGGTCACCGGCCAGATCACGACCATCGCGGTGGTGGGGCTCTTCTCCGGCACCGGCGAGTACCTGACCACGTTCATCGCGCAGTACGTGGGGGCGGGGCGGCCGGGGCGGGTCGGACCGGCGATCTGGCAGGGATTCTACTTCTCGCTCGCGGCGGGGGTGCTCATCGCCCTCCTCTCGCCCTTGGCCGTCCCCGTCTTCGCCCTGGCCGGGCATCCTCCGGCCGTGCGCGCGGCCGAAGTGACCTTCTCGACCATCCTCATGCGGGGCGCGTTCCCGGTCGTGCTGATGGCGACCCTGGCCACCTTCTTCGCCGGCCGCGGCGAGACGCGGGTCGTGCTGCTCGTGAACGTCCTCTCGACGGCGGTGAACGTGGTGCTCGACGTCCTCTGGATCTTCGGCCGCGGGGGCTTCCCGCGGGCGGGAGTGGCGGGGGCGGCCTGGGCGACCGTGGTCTCGCAGACGGTGGGCGCCCTCGCGTTTGTAGCCCTGCTCTTCCGGCCGGCGTACCGCCGCGCGTATGCGACGGCGTCGGGGTGGCGCTTCGAGCCCGCGCTCCTCCTGCGCCTCCTCCGCTTCGGGCTCCCGAGCGGGCTCTCGTACTCGCTGGAGATCCTCGCGTTCGGCATCTTCATGATGATCGTGGGCCGCCTGGGCACGGCCCCCCTGGCCGCCACCGGGATCACGTTCAACCTGAACATGATCGTGTTCATGCCGATGCTGGGCCTGGGGGTCGCGGTGAGCGCGGTGGTGGGCCGGCACCTGGGGGCGGATCGCCCCGACGTGGCCGAGCGCGCCACCTGGTCCGCGTTCTGGATGAGCCTCGTCTACATGACGGCCTGCGGCGCCCTCTATCTCCTCCTGCCCCGGGCCCTGCTCTGGCCCTACGCCGCGGGCGCGGACCCCGCCGCCTTCGCCCAGGTCGCGCCGATCGCGGTGGTGCTGCTGCGCTTCGTCGCCTTCTACACCCTGTTCGACATGATGAACGTGATCTTCGCGGCCGCCCTGCGCGGGGCGGGCGACACGTTCTACCCGCTCGCCGCCACGGTCGTGCTCTCGTGGGGGGCCATGCTCGTCCCCGCCTGGCTCTTGTGCGTGAAGGGCCACGCGGGCGTCTACGTGGCCTGGTGCGCGGCCACCGCCTACATCGGCCTGCTCGGGATCCTCGTGATGCGCCGGTTCCGGGCCGGACGGTGGCGCTCCCTTCGCGTGATCGAGCCCCACGTGCCCGAGCTCGACGAGGCGGTGGCGGGGGCCTGATCGGCCGCGCTCAGCGCAGCCGCGCGCTGGCGAAGATCCAGTAGGACAGCGGCCGGTGGCCGTACTCGTTGGCGAGGAATTCGGGCAGGATCGCGACCGCGCCCGAGGCGCCCAGGCCCAGGGCCACGGGGCCGCGCAGCGGAAGCTCGTAGCGATAGCCTGCCTGCACCGACGACACCGGGAAGACCCGGATGTAGAACGGGTCGTAGGACGGGAACAGCTCGTCCTTCTCGACCCACTCCGCGCGGAAGAACACGGCGTGCGGGTCGCCCAGCCGGACGGTCGCCTCCGCGAGGAGGGCGTCCGAGGTCCGCGACGGCTGGTAGGGCGGGCCGGCCGGCGCCGCGCAGGCGGTCGCGTACGCCGCGGGCAGGGCCGCGAGCGGGCACGACGTGGGCAGGTCCGCGCTGCGGACGTTCCGGCCCCAGGCCACGGTGGCCTGCGGCCGGAGGAACCCGCCGCCGCCGTAGCTCACCGAGGCCGTGTAGCGGCGCACGTCGATCGTGGGGTGCAGGATCTCCGGCCCCTGCATCTCCGCCAGGCTGACCTGGGCGGAGAGCCAGGGCCAGGGGTTGGCGGTGAGGCGCGCCGCCCAGGAGCCGAGGCGCGGCGCCTCGACGTCCCAGCGATGGGCGTCCGGCTCGTGGCCGTTGAACGCGGAGGCCTCGACCTTGAGGCCGCCGTGGACGAGGCCCGCGGTCGCCACCCCGTACGCGATGTGGGTGGAGTCGAGCCAGTGGTGGCCCAGGGGCGCCGTCGGGATCTCGACCGCGGAGGCACGGTGCATGAACGCGGGCGGGCCCACCGCCGGCTCTCCGGGCAACCCGAGGTACGCGTACGCGCTCGTGCGCGCGCCCAGCGGGTGCGAGTAGATCGTGGCCAGCTCCATCGTCAGGTCGTGCGGGTGCTGGTAGTTCAGGAGGTGCGTGCGCCCGTCCGCGGTCTCGCCGGTCTGGAGGACCTCCCGGTAGCCCATCGGGCCCATCAGCGGCTCCAGCGACAGCATCGCGCGCAGGGTCAGCATCCCGCGGCCCACCGTGCGGCTGGCCGCCGCCATCGCCATGTTCGTGCTGAACCACTGCCGGCCGCCGCGCGGCCCGCCCTGGTCGGTGAAGACGGCGAAGACGTCGGCGTGGGCCATGAGCCGCCACGACCCCGTCCAGGCGTGCAGGCCGGACATCCCGAAGGACTCCGGCTGCCAGCTCGTGCCCGAAGCGTCGCGGTCCATCGGGTAGGCGCCCAGCGTGCCCTCGTGTCCGGGGGGCGCGCCGGCGCGGGCGGCGTGCGGGATCGCGACCAGCCCGGCCAGCATCAGGACGGCCGTGCGCACGGGGGACATCGCTCAGGCGGGCAGGGCGCGTCCCCGCGTCTCCGTGCCCATCGGAAGCAGCGCGAGGCCGATCGCGAACGCGAGCGAGGTGAGTGCCACCGGCAGGCCGATGGTATGGAAGTGCGCGACGCCCGCGCCCACGAGGAAGGTGATGCCGGCCCCCACGAACCGACCGGCGGAGGTGGCGAAGGCGAACGCGCTGGCGCGGCATTCCGTGGGGTACTGCTCGGGCAGCCACAGCGTGTAGACGGCGAAGTTGGCGCCGCCGAGCCCCAGGAAGAAGAGGCAGGCGAGGAACAGCCCGAGGGCGTGCGTCTCGAGATAGAAGACGTAGCCGAAGGCGAGGGCGACGAACACCAGCATGATCGCGTAGTAGGCGGCGAGGGCGCCGCGGCGGCCGAAGCGGTCGGCCAGCGCGGGCACGGCCAGGCATCCTAGGATCGTCCCCACCGACAGGAGCATCGTGCCGTAGGAGGCCAGGCGGGCGGCCTCGGCGGGGGCGGCCCCCGCCTTGCCGGCCAGGAAGGTCACGGAGGCCGGCACGTAGACGGATCCCGCCCACAGGCCGACGATGGAGACGAGCAGGTAGGTCGAGTTCAGGATGGTGCGTCGCCGCAGGGCAGGGGAGAAGATGCCCGCGAAGGACCCGCCCATCGTGCGCGCGCCCGACGCGCGCGTGCGCTGCCAGCGCTCGGGCTCGCGCACGCCCCGGCGGATCCAGGCCACGAGGAAGGCGGGCAGGCCGCCCAGCGCGAACATGGCCCGCCATCCGAAGGCGGCGCCCACGGTGGCGTTGGCAATCGCGGCCAGGAAGAAGCCGACGTAGTAGCCGGTGTGCATCCAGGCCGCGCCGCGCGCCCGGCGATCCTCCGGCCACTCCTCGGCCACGAACGTCCCCCCCATCGACCATTCCCCGCCGATCCCGATGCCGGCGAGCAGGCGGAAGGCGGCCAGGTGCCACACCGTCTGCGCGAGGCATCCGAGGAACGTGAACAGCGAGTAGCAGACGATCGTGAGCATCAGCGTGCGCACGCGCCCGAAGCGATCGGCCACCGGGCCCCAGAGGAGGGACAAGCCCCAGCCGAGGAGGAACAGCGCGAAGAGGAGGCCGCCGTAGAAGCCCACGTTCTCGGGAGTGGCCGGCCGTCCCGACCGCGGGAGGAGCTCGCGGAGGGCGGGGAAGAGCACGAGCGCGTAGATGAAGGAGTCCATGCCGTCCAGGGCCCAGCCCCCCCAGGCCGCCCAGAAGCCGCGGACCTGGTTGGGGGTGAGGAGGGGCGGGGAGGCGGTGGGGGCGTCGAGGGCCATGGACGGAGCGCGATTGTAGTGCCACGGGCGGAGGTGGGCATGGTCCGCGATCGTGGTCCGGGCGGCGCTCCGCCCGCCCTCCCGAAATAAGTTGACAGAGTCAACTATCTCGGCGGACACTCCCGCTCATGCCGACCGCCGACCGCATCGCCGCCGTGCGCCGCTTCAACCGCTTCTACACCCGGCGCCTGGGGATCCTGGAGGAGGGCCTGCTCGGCAGCCCCTTCTCGCTGGCGGAGGCGCGGGTCCTCTACGAGCTGGCCCATCGCGAGTCGCCCACCGCCGCCCTTCTCGGGACCCTTCTCGGGCTGGACCGCGGGTACCTGAGCCGGATCCTGGCCGGCTTCCGCCGGCGGGGCTTCGTCGCGCGCCAGCCCTCGCCACGCGATCGCCGGCGGGAGCTCCTGCGCCTGACCGCGGCCGGCCGCCGCGCCTTCGCGCCCCTCGACCTGAAGGCGCGCGCGCAGGTCCGCGACCTCCTGGCCCCGCTGGGAGAGACGCGGGAGCGTCGGCTGGTGACCTCGATGGGCGCGATCGAGCGGGTCCTGGGAGGCGTCGCCGCCGAGGGACGCACGCTGCGGGTGCGCGCCCCGCGCCCGGGCGACATGGGCTGGGTCATCGAGCGCCATGGCGCCATCTACGACCAGGAGTGGGGCTGGGGC
>JBGPBV010000245.1:0-6940 GCA_041481445.1 Vicinamibacteria bacterium | reverse complement strand
TCCCGGTCCGAGAGACACCCCCTACCCGCGCCATTCGCGTTAGAGGATTTCCTCGGGCGCGTCCCGCGCCCCGGCCTCACCGTGTGTTGCTGAGGTCGCGGGCGCGCAGGACGCGGAAGGTCAGCCGGTACCGTCCCAGCGTGAACTCGTCCCCGTCCTCCAGGCGCTCCGGTCCCCGCAGCCTCTCGCCGCGCACGAACGTGCCGTGCCGGCTGTCCAGGTCCTCGAGGACGGCGTGGCCCCGGCCCAACCGGATCCGGGCGTGGCGGCGCGACACACCCGGCGCGTCGATGTGGATCGCTGACTCGTGGCTCCGCCCGAGCACGTGATCCCCTTCCGCGAGCGTCGCGATCCCCGCCTTGCCGGCCAGGCAATACAGGAACGGGTTCGGCTCCGTCTTCGCCGCGGGGACGTCGCCCTCCGTCACCGGCCCCGCGAACGCGTAGCCGAACGAGTGCACGGTGCGCACGAAGCGCGGCTGCCGCGCGTCGTCGCCGATGGCCTCGCGCAGCTCCGCCACCACGTTGGGCAGGTTGGCCTCGTGGACGAACGTCGCGGGCCACAGGCGATGCCGCAGCTCCGCCTTCGAGAGCGGCCGCGGGCGGCTCTCGAGAAGGGCCAGGAGCAGCTCGAGGGCCTTGGGCGCCAGGTGAACGGCCTCGCCGCCGCGGCGCAGCTCCCTTCGCTCGGGGTCGAGCACGCACGCGCCGAAGCGGATGGTCACGGCGAGACGCGGGATTGTAGCTCACGGACCGGGCTCCACGGCGCGGCCCAGGAAGCGTCCGTACTGATTGAGGAGCCGCCGGGGGTCGCCCATCTTGCCGCCGTTCGTAACCTATTCATGGTGTGGTGCCGGAGGCGGGAATCGAACCCACGCGACCGAACCCCCGTTGTATTACCTACGCACCGCGGGCGGAAGGACGATTCGAAGACGAAGGCTGGCGCGTGGGCAAGGACGGGACGCAGTTCTGGGCCCGTAATGTCATGGCTTCAACCGATAGTCCTCCCCCAGCGGACCCGCGCCCGCCAGGTACTTCCGCGCCCGCACCAGCTCCGCGATCTGCCGCACATGTCCCAAATCGTGCAGGGCCCACTCGTGCAGCATCTGCGAGAGCGTAATCTCGCCCGCCGCGCGATGCATCGCCTTGCGCGACCCGGCCTCCGCCGGCAGTCCTCGCAGCAGTTCGATGTTCGTCTCGCGCTGGTCCTCGAAGTGCCCGGCGTCCTCCTCCGGGTCTCCGTTTCTGTACAGCTCCAGGTGCATCTGCGCATCGTCCGGTTCGAGCTCCGGCATCTCCTCTGCCAAGAATCGATCCACCCGCGCGCGGTAACAGTGACCCTCGCTGTGCGACAGATGCGCCAGCACCTCGGCGATCGAGAAGCGGTCCGGCGCCGGCTTCCACCGCGCGTCCTCATCCGAAATCTCCGACATCAGCCCGCGCAAGATCGCCGGCGTCGCTTCGAGCAGGTCGAGACACGGCAGCTCGTCTGGCATGACCCCTATCCTACGATGCTGTCGCCGCCGTCCACCCGCAGCGTGTTTCCGGTCATCCAATACGTCGCCGGGTGGCACAGCGCCACAATGCACCGCGCCACATCGTCCGGCGTAGTCAGGCGCTTGTGCGGGTTGCGCTTCTTGGCTCACGTGAGCTGGACCTATCGTTCCAGGGACGGCTGGAGGAGGCCATTCCCTGGCTCGAGCGCGCCCGTCGCGCTCCGCGGTACGAGTCGCCGCACTTCCCGCGCTTGAACCTCGGCCGGGTCTACCTGGGCAAGGAGATGTATTCACGCGCGGTTCTCCCAAGGTCCAGCCCTCCAGCAGACTCCGGCGCCGCTAGGGCCGATGATGGCGACCTTCACTACTTCGCGGAGGCGTTGGTCGCCGGGTTCGGCAGGAGCGCCTTGTATTGGGCGGCCGTCTCCGGCTTGCCCCACGCCTCGTACAGGGAAACGATCCGCTCGAGAGAATCCCGAGTGTCCCTGGTCGCGGCGCCGCGCCTGGTCTTGAAAGTCGCGTAGCTGGCGAGGAGCAGCGGTTCCGCTTCGGCGAACCGATGCTCCTCCGTGAGACAGGTGCCGAGCACCTTCTCCGAGTTCGCGATCTCCGGGTGTTGGTCCGGCAGCGCCTTGCGCCGGATGGCGAGGGCCTCGCGGGCGAGCGCCTGCGCTTCCTCGGGCTTCGCATGCCGATGCACGAGAACATCCGCCAGGGTCGCCAGACTCGTGCCCACGTCGCGGCTCTCGTTGCCGAGCTTGCGCCGCATGGCGAGGGCTTCGCGGGCGATCGGCTCGGCGCCCGCGTAGTCTCCCTTGTCCACGAGCAGGGTGGCGAGATCGTTCAGGATGTAGGCGTCGAACGGGTCGTCGCCTCCGATCGTCTTGCGCCGCATGGCGAGAGCCTCGCGGTAGAGGCGCTCGGCGCCCGAGTAGTCACGCTCTTCCTGGAGCAGCTCGGCCAGGGTGGCCAGAGCCTCGCCGAGCCGCGGATGCTCGTTCCCGAGCGCTTTGCGGTCGATGGCGATCGCCTCGCGGATGAGGGGCTCGGCGCCGGCGTAGTCGCCCCTGAAGGTGCGCACGATCGCGAGGCCCTGCAGGGTATGGGCGACATCGGGATGTTCGTTCCCGAGTGCCTTGCGCTGGATGGCGAGGGCCTCCTGGAACAGGGGCGCGGCCCCCGTGTAGTCGCCCTCCTCGACGAGCACACCTCCCAGGTTGACCAGGCAGAAGGCCGTCGAAGGGTGATCGTTCCCGAGCACCTTGCGCAAGATGGCGACGGCCTCGCGGTAGAAGCGCTCTGCTCCCTTGAGATCGCCTTTCCCCCAGAGCACGTTCCCCAGGTTGTTCAGGATCAGGGCCACGTCCTTGTTCTCGTTCCCGACGAGCTTGCGCCGGATGGCCAGGGCCTCGCGGTAGAGGAGCTCGGCGCCGGTGTAGTCGCCCTTGTCCCGGAGCAGGTTCGCCAGGAGGTTCAGGCTGGCCGCCACATCGGGGCTCTCGCTTCCGAGCAGCTTGCGCCGCATGGCCAGGGCCTCCCGAGCAAGCGGCTCGGCGCCGGCGTAGTCGCCTTTGTGAAGGCGCAGGTTCGCGAGGGCGTTCAGGCTCGCCGCCACGTCCACGTGGTCGGTCCCGTGGACTCCCCGCCGTATCTCGAGCGCCTCCTGGAGGAGGGGAAGGGCCCTGTCGTAGAGCCCCAGGTTGTCGTAGACGCGGCCCATCGTCTCCATGAGTGTGGCGCGCACTGCCGGCTGGTCCTCGAGCCCGGCCTCGATCTTCGCCGACCCCGTGTCGAGGATCTCCCGGGCCGTGACCGCGTTGCCCTTCGCCACGCTCGGGTCCGAGACCTTGAACAGGTCCACCAGGAAGCTCGACACACGCTCGGCCGTCAGCCTCTCCCTCTCCGCCGTCGCGAGCGCCCTCGACGTCCGGCTCGACTGGAAGGCCATGGCGACGCCAAAGCCGGCGACGAGAACGAAGGCGACGACGGCGGCGGCGACGGCGAGGGCATTCCGCCGGACGAACTTGGCCATCCGGTAGCTCCAGCTCCCCTTGCCGGCGAGGACCGGGCGTCCCTCGAGGTAGCGCTCGATGTCCTCCGAGAAGGCCTCGACGGAGGGATACCGGCGATGTGGCTCCTTCCGGAGGGCCATGAGCACGATGTTGTCCAGGTCCCCCTGCAGACGACGTCGTAGCTTCTCCGGGGTCCCCTCCCGCGTCCGGCTCACCGTGGCCGCCGTGATCGCCTGTCCTCCCGGACGTATGTCCTCCTCGGTCCGGGCGACCGCGGTGCTCGGCTTCTCGGGTTCCGCCTCGATCACGGACCGCGCGATGTCCACGGCCGAGCGGCCCTTCATCACGTACGGGTGATGCCCGGTCAGGAGCCGATAGAGGACGACACCCAACGAGTAGACGTCGGTCGCCGTCGTGATCAGCTCGCCGCGCGCCTGCTCCGGGCTCGCGAACTCGGGCGTCATGACGAGGCCCGTCGCCGTTGCTGCCTCGCCCGCCAGCTCCGGGTTCAGCAGCTTCGCGATCCCGAAGTCCAGGAGCTTCGGCACGCCGTCGGCGGTCACCATGATGTTGCCGGGCTTGATGTCGCGATGGACGATCAGGTTCCGGTGGGCGTACTGGACGGCCGAGCACACGTCCCGGAACAGCCTCAGTCGATCGGCCACGGACAGGCCTCGATGGTCGCAGTACTCCTCGATCGTCTGTCCCTGGACGAACTCCATGACGAAGTAGGGCAGGCGCTGGTCGGTGACGCCGCCATCGAGCAGACGGGCGATGTTCGGGTGGTCGAGGCTGGCCAGGATCTGGCGCTCGCGGCGGAAGTGGCGGACGTCATCCTCGCTGTCCATCCCCGCCTTGACGACCTTGATCGCGACCCTCTTCTGGTACTGGTCGTCGGCGCGGGCGGCCAGGAACACCGTGCCCATGCCGCCGTGGCTGAGCTCACGGAGGACCTGGTAGGGGCCGATACGGCGGTGGGCGGGAGGCGGTTCCGCCTCCAATTGAAGCGTCTGCGTCGGTTCCGTCTCAGCCATGGCGGGAACTGCGGTGAACCGCGCGGCGCACGCTGGAGGACCGCGTGCTGCGCATGGCTCCCCTGCGGAAAGTTAGTACCTGGTGCTCCTCGTCACCAGAGCCACGTGATCCACGTCTAGTGTCTCCCACCGACCGTTGGACCGTCGGGATCATTGACCCGACGCCCGCCTGTGTGTCGTCGTCGTCGATACGCATCACGAAGGGGGGACGCACATGGCAAGAACATGCGTGAAAGGCGCGGTCGTTTTGGCGCTTCTGGGAGCGCCGGCGCTGGCTTTGGCGGGGGCGCCGGGGGGCGGCATCCCTGAGCGCGTGAGGGAGCTGGAATCGGCGGTGGCCACCCTCGAGGGCACGGTGGCCGCGCTCCAGGCGACCGTGGGCACCCAGGCGGGCCGGATCGGGGCTCTCAACAGCCGGGTCGCGGCTCTCGAGGCGGGAGGAGCGCCGATCGTCCGGGTCGTGCACTGTGGAGCGGGTGAGAGCGTCGCCGCTGCCCTCGCCCAGGGAGCTCGGACCTGGGGGCCGCTGACGATCACGATCGTCGGCACCTGCCGGGAGACCGTGGTCATCGCGCGCGACGCCACCACTCTCCAGGGGGCCACGTCCGGTGACGGCCTCGATGGAACGGCCCTTGGGCGGGATCTGGTCCAGGTCGCTGCGCAGCGCGTCGCGCTGCGCCGGCTCACGCTGCGCACCCACGAGACGGCGGTCGTCGTCGCGTCCGGGGCCAGCCTGGAGGCGAGCGATCTCGACATCGATGGAGCCGGCTTCGGCGTCACCCTGCAGGGTGGTTCCACCGGCGTACTGGGCAACGCGACGATCCGGAACAGCACCTACACCCAGCTCCTGGCCGAGGGCGCCTACCTGCGCCTCGACGGTTGCCTGATCGAGGACGGCCACGCGGACGGTGTCGCGGTGAGCGGGGGAACGGCGTCGATCTCGCACTGCACGATCCGGCGGCACGCGAGCTGGGGCCTTTCCGTCTTCGACAACGCGAAAGCGAGCCTCTTCGACTCCGAGGTCCGCGAGAACTCCACCGGAATCTACATGACCACCGGGGGCGCGGCCCTCGTGGGCTCCGGAGTGACGCTGGCCTCGAACTCCTTCGGGATCCAGGAGCGTGACGGCTCGGTCCTCTACCTGGGGGGCGGCGCGGTCATCGAGAGCAACTCCTCGGGCGGGGTGTGGGTGAGCGGCGGCTCCTTCGTGCTTCCCATCAACGTGACGATTCAGGGAAACGGCGGCTCCGGCATCTCTCTCGGGGATACGAGCGTGGCCGGCAGCTGGAACGCCAGCGATCAGCCCGTCATCCAGAACAACGGCGGGTGGGGCGTGGCGTGTGCCGGCGCACCCGCGGTGGCGCAGGTGCAGCCCTCGGGCTATCCCTTCGGCACGGTGGTCGGCAACACGCTGGGGGCCTCCAACTGCCCCAGCTTCGGTGATCCCAGCCGCGTGCCCTGAGCATCCGGCAGGACCAGGGTGCGCGGACCACTGAGTCATTCGGCTCCCGCCTGGGCCCCGAGCCCACGGGAGCCGGTGTGGCATAGTGTGTCGTCGCACACAGGCCTCCCCGGCCTGAGCAGAGAGAAGGAGATCTTCATTTTGCGTGATTTGATCCGGAAGTGGAGCTGGCTCTGGGTCCTCGCCTTCCTGGCCTTGCCCAACTGCGCCCTGGAGGAGGGCGGGCTTGGAACGGGCACCCACGTCAGCTCGGGTACCGCGCCCTTCAGCAGCGCCGTCTTTTGCGACATCGAGAACGCCTCCGTGGCCCGGCACTGCGCCTCGTCGGAAGAAGTGTCCACCGGGATCCCACTCACCCAGGCCGCGCTGGCCCTGGTCCGCAGTCAGAGCAGCCCCATCGGTCTGGACTATTCGCCGGCGGCCACGTCCGCCCTGGGCTGCGGGCCCGGGGTGCCGGTGGCCATCACCTTCCGGGGGGCGTTCCCGGACGGCGCCAATGCCTGCCTCAACTGCGGCGCCGTGATGCCCTCGCCGTACCCGAATGCCGAGGCCGTCTGCACCGACCTCTGCCGGGACCTCAACGACGGGGGGGACGTCTTCTGCGCCGACACGGCGCACGCCCACACGAGCACGAACGCCCACGACTGCGTGGCCGGCGCCTGCACCAACGCGGGGGCGCTGCGCACCGACTTCGTCGACACCCGGCGGACACTCGAGCCGGTCATCTGGGTGAACCAGGTGGACACCACCACCAGCGGCCCCGACAACAACACGCTCACCCGCTCCACCGAGACCATCACCGGCTTCAACGCGGGCGCCGCCTCCAAGAGCGACCAGACCATCGCCAGCGGTGACGGCTACGTGGAGTTCACGGCCACGGAGACGGACAAGGCCCGCGTCTGCGGGCTCTCCACCGGCCCCTCCCCGGACCTCGACC
>JBGPBV010000244.1:0-6953 GCA_041481445.1 Vicinamibacteria bacterium | reverse complement strand
GCGGTTCGGCGCCGACCCGGCGGCGGTGGGGCGCGACGTCCTCATGAACGGCGACAAGTACACGATCGTCGGCGTCATGCCCCGCGACTTCCAGTTCCTCGAGAGCGACGTCGCGGTCTGGGCCCCCGCCGCTTTCGACGCCGAGGAGAGGGCGAACCGCGGCGCCCACTACCTGAACGTAGTCGGACGGATGAAGCCGGGCGTGGCCGCCGCCGGCGCCCAGGCCGACATCGACGCGGTCGTGCGCGGCCTCGCCCGCCAGTTCCCGGACCAGAGCTTCCCCACCTTCGTCCTGCCCGTCCGCGAGCAGCTCGTGGGCGAGGCGCGCCGGCCCCTGATCGTCCTCGCCCTGGCCATCACGTTCGTGCTGCTCATCACCTGCGCGAACGTCGCCGGCCTGCTCCTGGCCCGGACGGCGTCCCGCGGGCGTGAGATCGCGGTGCGGACGGCGCTGGGGGCGACGCGCGCGCGGGTCGTCCGGCAGCTCCTGACCGAGAGCCTCCTGCTGGCCGCGATCGGCGGGGCGCTGGCGCTGCTGGTCGCGTCCGCCGCCCTCTCCTCGCTCCAGCAGCTCGTGCCGCCGGGGCTGGTGCTGGCCGTGCATCCGGAGCTCGACGGCCGGGCCCTGGCCGTCGCCGTCGTCCTCTCCACGATGACCGGCCTCCTGTTCGGCCTCGCGCCCGCGCTCCAGGCGACCCGCGGCGACCTGAACACGACCCTGCGGCAGGGCGGACGTGGAGTGGCGGGGGCCGGACACCGGCGGCTGCGCGACGCGCTCGTGGTCGGCGAGCTGGCGGCGACGCTGATGCTGCTGGTCGGCGCGGGCCTGCTCGGGCAGACGCTCTACCGCCTGCGCTACGCCGACCTCGGCCTCGTGCCGGAGCAGCTCTTGACCCTGCGCACGGTCCTGCCCCAGTACAAGTACGGCGAGGGGTCGCGGCGGGCCGCCTTCTATGAAGACGTGCTGGACCGCGTGCGGCGGCTGCCCGGGGTCGTGTCCGCGGGATACAGCACGTCGGTGCCGCTCGAATGGAAGGGCGGGACGAACGGGTTCGTGCCCGAGGGCCCCGTGGATCCGCACCGGACCTACGACGCGAACCACCGGCAGGTCAGCACGGACTACCTGCGGACGATGGGCATCCCGCTGCGGCGCGGCCGGGCCTTCGAGCGCACGGACGGCGAGCACTCGCAGCCGGTCGCCATCGTCAACGAGACGATGGCCCGCCAGTACTGGCCGGGCGCGGACGTGTTGGGGAAGCGGTTCCGGACGGGCGACGACTCCTCGGCCTGGATCACGATCGTGGGCGTGGTGGGAGACGTGCGGCAGATGGGCCTCGACGTGCCGGTGAAGGCCGAGACGTACTTCCCGTACGCGCAGGTCACGGACCAGCCGTGGTTCGCGCCCCGCGACCTCGTGGTGCGGACCACGGCCGCGGATCCGATGAGCCTGGTGCCCGCGGTCAAGGAGGCCGTCCGCGCGGTGGATCCCGAGCAGGCGGTCTCGAACGTCCGCACCTTCGACGAGGTCCTGGACGAGGAGGTCGTCCAGCGCCGGCTGGGCGCGTCCCTGGTCGCCGCCTTCGCCGCCCTCGCCCTGCTCCTGGCCTCGCTCGGCGTCTACGGCGTCCTGTCGTATTTCGTGGCCCAGCACACGTCGGAGATCGGCGTGCGCCTGGCCCTCGGCGCGAGCCGGCGCGACATCCTCTCCCTCGTGCTCGGGAAGGGGATGGCCCTCGCCGTCTCCGGCGTGGGGCTCGGCCTGGTGGGGGCGCTGGCCCTCACCCGCCTCGTGTCCAGCCTGCTCTACGGCGTGGGCGCCGCCGACCCCGCCACGTTCGCGGCCGCGGCCCTTCTGCTCGCGCTGCTCGCCCTCCTCGCCTGCTACCTGCCCGCCCGCCGCGCGATCAAGGTCGATCCCATGGTCGCGATCCGGTACGAGTGACCTAGAAGCGGAGGGTCGCCCTCGCGTAGAGGAAGCGGCCGTTGATCCCGAACGCGTTGGTCGTGGCGTAGCGCACGCCCTGGGGCTGGAGGGGCAGCAACACCTGCTCCGGGTAGACGTCGAAGAGGTTCTGGACGCCGGCGGCGAGGGTCACCTTGTCGAGGTTGTAGGCGGCTTCGACGTCGGTCAGCCACTTGGCGCTGAACTCCTGATCGAGCGCTCCCGTGGTGTCGAGCTGCTTCACGCAGTAGCCGCCGTAGAGCCCGACGTTCACGTTGGCGGCGAAGCGGCTCTTCGTCCAGTCGCCGATGAAGCGGGCCTGGTTGCTGGGCTGCCCGCACTCCGTCCGGCCGCGCTCCACGCGGTCGTAGAGCACGTTGCCCAGGCCGGCCAGCGGCGGGGGCGTGGCCACTTCGCCCTCGATGCGCGTCCGGTTGTAGTTGTAGCCCGCGTAGAAGCGCAGCGTGTTGCCGCTGCCCAGGCTCTTGCTGTAGTTGGCGGTCAGGTCGACGCCGCTCGTGCGCGTGTTGATCGCGTTCGTGAAGAACCGCGCCCCCGTCGCCCCGAAGGGGGCCAGGAGCGCGCTGATGGCGCCGCCGGTGAAGTTGCCGGAGAACACGATGCGATCGTCGATCTTGATGTTGTAGTAGTCCGCGGTGAAGTCGAAGCTGCGGGTGGGGTTGAAGGCGAAGCCGGCGCTCAGTTGCACCGAGTCCTCGGGCTTGAGGTCGGTCGCCCCCAGGGCGCGCGCCACCGGGCTGCTCACCGCGAAGGTGCCGACCTCCACCGGTACCGTGCCCTGCCCGGGGATGTTGATGAAGTTGGTGCTGACCGCGGAGAAGTTGGACTGGGCGAGGGAAGGGGCGCGGAAGCCGGTACTCGCCGCCCCCCGGATCACGAGGTGCTCGTGGGCCTGGAGGCGCACGGTGAGCTTGCCGTCCACGTGGCTCCCGAAGTCGCTGTAGTGCTCGAACCGGCCGGCCGCGCCCAGGCGCAGGCGGCTCGCGACGTCGCCCTCGAGGTCGAGGTAGAGCGCCACGTTGTTGCGTGAGGTGTCGGCTTCGTTGGAGGGGCGGAACCCGGGGAAGACCTGCGCCCCGGGAACGGCGATCGCGCCGTTCGAGGCCCGCACGCCTCCGTCCCGGTACGAGTCGGGCTCGCCCGCTTGGAGCTGGTAGCCCTCGCGCCGGTACTCGGTCCCGAAGGCGATGTTGAGCGGTCCGGCGAGGCCCACCTCGATCTCACGCGAGAGGTCGAGGTTCGCGAGGAGCTGATCGCCGACGAACGTTCCCGCATAGAACTCGGTCTTGTTCGGGGGGATGCCGGGGCCGAGAGAGGCGTTGAGCGTGTTGTCGATGTTGAAGTCCATGCTGTTGCGGCCGTACTGGGCGGACAGGTCCCAGTACCACTGGCTCTTCGTTCCCCGGATGCCGAGGGTCCCCGACCCGTCCGTCACCGCGGTCTTGATGACGGGCAGGAAGCCGATCGGGTAGATCTGCGACCAGGTCTGGGTGAACTGGAGCGCGCGCCGGTAGAACCCGGGCGCGGTGGCATCGCGATGGCTCCAGCCCCCGAAGGCGTAGGCGAAGCTCGAATCGCCCGTCGGCACCTGCGCGTTCAGGAAGGTCAGGTAGTCGGCGGTCTCCGGATCGCCGACCCAGTGGTTGGGCTGGGGCACCGCGTTCCTCCCGGCGTCGCCGGCCACGATCTGGTCCCGCGGATCGGGGCCCGCCCGGTTGGTGCGGTTCCGGTTGCGATACTCGCCGGTCAGGACAGCCCAGCCCGTGCCCAGCTTGAAGCCCTTGTTGAGCCCGCCGTCGAAGAGGCCGCCGTCCCAGGTGGTGTCCCCTCCCACGCCCTGATCGGTCGCCGTCGTCCCGCCCTTCAGGTCCAGCCGGGCGGGACCGGCGCCGCTCTTGAGCACGATGTTGATGACGCCCGCGATCGCGTCCGACCCGTACTGGGCGGCCGCGCCGTCGCGCAGGATCTCGATGCGCTCGATGGCGGACACGGGGATGGCGTTCAGGTCGACCCCCGTGGACCCCCGACCCATCGTGCCGTTCACGTGGACGAGGGCGGTGGTGTGACGGCGCTTCCCGTTGACGAGCACGAGGACCTGGTCGGGGCCGAGCCCGCGCAGGCTGGCCGGCCGCACCGACGCCGAGCCGTCGGCGATCGTCGTGCGCGGGAAGTTGAACGAAGGCGCGAGGCGCTGGATGACCGCCATCGTCTCGCTCGCGCCCGTCGCCTCGATCTGCTTGGCGGTGATGATGTCCACCGGCACCGCTCCCTCCGCCTCCGTTCCGACCGCGCGCGAGCCGACGGTGATCTCCTCGGAGAAGGTCAGGGCGAGCGCGAAGTCGTGGGTGACGGTCCCCGCGGTGGGCTTGAAGGACCAGAGCCGGGGAGGGAGACCGGCCGCGCTCACGCGCACCTCGAGAGGCTGGTCGAGGCGTGTCCCCGCGGGCAGGGTCAAGGTGAATCGGCCGGACGCGTCCGTCGTGGTGCTGAGCTTGAGCGAGTCGATCGAGACGCTGGCTCCCGGGAGGGGCAGGCCGTCGTCACGCGTCGTCACGACGCCGGTCAGCACCATGTCCTCCGCCGCGGCGGAAAGGGGGAAGGCCGCGACCAGGAGCAGCATCAAGATCAAGGCACATCGCTTCATGGAACCTCCTTCAGACACGAACGCCATCGAGGCACGAGGATTCCTCGAATGAACGGCGCATGTCGAGAGAATACGCCCCGGCGGCCCGCGCCGCATCGGTCGGATGACCCATTTTGCGTGGCGGGCGAAGTCAACTATCTAGGGCGCCGACGCGATACGAGTGACCCCGTGGGGCCCGATTGGCCGATTCGTCCCGGAACGAGTACTCTGCAATGTCGGGCTGGCCCTTTTCTCCCCGCCTGATGGACCGCAACCGCGAACGGGGGTTTTGGCCATGCTCGCTCTTCGACAAGTCAAGGACCGGTCGTCCGCAGGCGGAGGACACGTCCTTCGCGCCGCCGTCGCGATCGCGGTGGCTTCGGTGGCCGCGATTGCCGCCTTCACGATCGGGGCGGGCGTGACCGCGTCGCTGGTGGCCGCGGTCCCGATCGGCGCCGTGTGCGGCGCCCTCGTCGCGGTGCTCCTCTGGAAGCATCCGATCGTGTCGTACGACCCCGACGCGACCTCGCGTCCGCTCCGGATCGTCTCCGCCGTCGCGACGATCGCCGCCCTCGTCCAGCTCGCCCGCCTCGCCGTCTTCATCGTCTCGCCGGCGCAGGTCGCCTACTCGCAGTTCCCTTCGAGTGAGTTCGAGAAGCGCCACTCGTGCCTGACGGCCTACTTCGTCGCCGGGCAGGCGCTCTTGACGACGCCCAACATCTACGACGGTGCGCTCTCCTCGCTGCCCGGCGACCCGACGGCGAAGCGCATACCGCGGACCCTGGGACCGTTCAACATCGACGCGTTCGAGTACCCCCCACCCTTCCTCCTGCTGCCACGCGCGCTCGGGCTCGTCGCCCCCGATTTCCCGCGGCTGCGCCTGGTCTGGTTCGGCATGTCCGCGGCCGTGCTGCTCCTGGGGATGATGGCCGTCGCCCGCGTCCTCGGGCCCGTGGCCGGGACCCGGGCGGTGCTCCTCGCCCCGCTCGTCTGGACGGGCTTTCCGATGCTGAACACGCTGCAGAAGGGGAACGTGCAGATCGTGGTGATCGCGATCTCCATGTGCGCGATGGTGCTCTTCGAGCGACGCCGCTTTGCGGCCGGGGGAGCGCTCCTTGCCTACGCGAGCGTGAGCAAGCTCTACCCGGGGATGCTGGTGGCGTACCTCCTGGCGCGACGGCAATGGCGCGCCGCGGCCTGGACGGCGGCATTCTCCGGCGTGGTGGTCCTTCTCAGCCTGCTCGACGGCGGCCTGGCGCCTTTCGTGGCGTTCCGCGAGCAACTTCCGCGTGTCCTCGGAGGCGAGGCCTTCGCCGCCTTCCGGAATCCATCCGCCGTGGCCGTCAACCTGTCCATCCCGGGAATCGTGTTCAAGCTGAAGCTGTTCGGCGTCGCGGGGATGGGCTTCGCCGCCGCCAAGGTCGTCGGATGGATCTACACGCTCGTCGTCCTCGGCGCGATCGCCCTCGTGGCCCGAGGCGCGGCCCGCGACGGCGAGGCCCCCGCGGCGTGGCTCGCCATCCTGATCCTCGCCACGTTGCGCAGCCCCTTCCTCCCCCAGGGGTACGGAGCGTTCCCGGCGGTCTGGCTGTTGACGCTTCTCGCCGCCTACCGGCTGCCGACCGCGAAGAATCTCCTGCTGCTGGCGCTGGTGTGGGTCTGCTTCAATCTCTACGTGCCACTGGATTCGATCGCGCCCAGGGTCCTCGCCCTCATCACCGTCGTTCCGCAGCTGGCCACCATCGCCGTCGCCGTGATCGCGTTGCGGTGGCCGCTCGCCGTAGAGGCCACGGAGACGGAGCCCATGCCCGCCGCCGCCTGAGAGTGACCTAGTCGTCCTTCGGCGGTTCCGGCGGCTTGCCGCCGCGCTCCGCGAACGAGGGCTCTTGGGGAGAGCGCGTGGAGGTCTTGGCGCCAGGTGCGCGCGTCAGGCACTTGGCCAGCCGCTCCATCTCGTCCCAGCCCTCCAGTCCTTCCGGGGTACCACACGTCTCGAGGACCTCGGCCGGAACCGGGTCGAGGTCACGGCGCTCGAAGCGCCCTTCGACCTCGCGCTCCGCGCTGGCCGCGAGAGTGGGCGGGCGCGAGTCGTCGCCCAGGTCGTAGCCCTGGATGAAGCCGAACGCGTTGCGCACGTGGGCGACGGTCAGCGCGCCGTCGCCGGCCCTCAGCGTGACGACGCGGCCCGCGGCCCACCAGGCTCCCTGCGGGCGGGCCATCCTCCCATGGAGGCGGAGAGCCAACGTGCCCGCCGGGCCCGCCTCGACGTCCTCGATCCAGTAGTTCGGGAGCAGCTTGTTGTCGGTCTCCGACGGCAGGGCCGTGAAGTGCCAGACGTCGCTGCGCCGGCCGCCGTCGTAGAGCGCG
>JBGPBV010000243.1:0-7057 GCA_041481445.1 Vicinamibacteria bacterium | reverse complement strand
GCTGCCCGGCTGGGGCCAGCCCATCCTCGACAAGATCAAGGAGCTGACCCCCAAGCCGGTGATCACGATCATCAACACGCACACCCACGGCGATCACGTCAGCGGCAACGTGGAGTTCCCGGCCACGGTGGACATCGTGACCCACGAGAACACCAAGGCGAACATGGAGAAGATGGCCCTCCCCACCGGCGTTCCGGCCAGCGCCCTCGGCCCCAACGTCTTCCAGACGAGCGGGGGGAAGGGGATGCCCAAGCGGACGTTCAAGGACACGCTGACCCTCGACAAGGGGCCCGACCAGATCGATCTCTTCTACTTCGGCCGCGGGCATACCAACGGCGACGCCTTCGTGGTCTTCCCCGCCCTCCGCGTGATGCACGCGGGCGACATCTTCGCGCGCAAGGGGCCGCCGCTCCTGGACGCCAACAACGGCGGCAGCGGCGTGGCCATCGGCGACACGCTGGCCAGGGCGGGCGCGACCATCAAGGGCGTGGATTCCGTGATCACCGGCCACAGCACCGTGATGACGTGGGCCGACCTCGAGGAATACGCGCGCTTCAACCAGGACTTCCTGGCCTGGGTCCAGTCGGAGATGAAGGCGGGCAAGACCGTCGAGGCCGCCGCCGCCGAGTACACGATCCCGGAGAAGTACGCGGGCTACGCGAACAACCCCGACCGCGTGAAGCTCAACGTGGGCGTGATCTACGACGAGCTCAAGAAATAGCCGAGCGCCACGAACCAGCCGTTGTGGTAGCGGCTGTACCCCTGCGCCCGGCCGTCCCGGACGTCGAAGCGGAGCTCGAGGGACGGCTGGTCCGCGGGAAGGAACACGTTGCCGCCACCGGGTAGGAGCCGCGAATCGGGCCGGTGGCGCAATCCCGGACGCATTTCGAGCGTCCCCGCGCCCGGCGTGAAGCGTAAGAGGCGGAAGCCCTCGCGGTATCGCCCGGCATAACGGGACAGCTCCGTCTCCGGCGGCGGGGAGACGGGAGCGGGTGGCTCGGGGAGACCGAAGAACAGCCGCTCGATGCGCTCCTCGAGGTCGGTGGCGGTGACGGTGGCGTCCGCCCGTTCCGTGTTGAGGAGCACGGCGACGGTGACGTCGTCGGCGGGGTATCGGGCCAGCACCGCCTTGTTGCTCTGCCCGCCGCCGGTGTGGCCCAGCTTCCGATGGCCGCCGGTGAAACCGAGACGCGTCCCAAAGCCGTAGTCGGCCTCCCGCCCGTCCGTCAAGCGCGCCGGGGTCCGCATCGCCTGGAGCATGGCCGGGCTCACCACGCGCCCCTCTTCCAGCGCCTTCTCCCACCGCACGAGGTCGAGCACGGTCGAGCACAGGCCGCCGGCCGCGAAGAACTTCTGCTCGGTCCAGTACGGGGTCGGCGTCACCGTCTTCAGGCCGGACTGGTAGTCGCGGCCGCGGCCCGGCACTGCGCTCCCGTCCTCGCAGTATCCGGTTCCGCCGAGGCCCAGCGGCCCCGCGAGCTCGTCATGCACGTAGCCGGCGTAGTCGCGCCCTGACGCCTGCTCGATGACGAGACCGAGCAGCGAGAAGTTGTAGTTGCTGTAGTCCCACGCCTCACCCTGCGGCCGGGCGGTACCGCCGCGGGTGATCACGCTGAGCGCGGCCGCGCGCGGGGCGGGGCCGCCGCGGGTCAGGCCCGAGGTGTGATCGAGGAGGTGGCGGATGGTCAGGGCGCCGATCGCCGGCCGCGCGGATGGGAAGAACCGGCGGAGCGGGTCGTCGAGGCTGAGCTTGCCCTGATCGGCGAGACGCAGGACCAGGGCCGCGGTGAAGTGCTTGGTCAGCGACGCGATCGGGTACGAGGTGTCCGCGGTCGCGGCGACGGCCGACTCGACGTCGGCGGAGCCGTAGCCCTTGGCCAGGACCGCCTTTCCGTGCACGAAGACCGCGACCGACAGGCCCGCGATGGGTCCGCGCTGGAGCGCTTCCGCGGCCGCCGCGTCGACGGCGGCGACGAACGCCCAGTGATCCGGAGAGGCGGAGGGCGACGGGGAGGGCGACGGGCTCTCGGCCACCGTTTCCGTGGCCATGCCGCGGGCGCAGCTCACGGTGCAAAGGGCCGCCGCGAGGGCGCGGGCGACCCGCAAACGGCCTGACCGGTCCACGCCTCCATTGTCATTGAAGAAGTGAGCGGCTCGAGCGTGAAATGCCTTGACATCGCCGCTCGGCGAGACCTATAAACGGTCCTCCCTTAACCGGTAACCGGGCACGGAACCGCGAGGCGGGCCGTGCCCTCGCCGTTGGACGGTGTCTCGCGTGACGATCGCCCCCCCGCGCCGCGTCGTGCTGGGCCAGGCCAAAGGGCCCGACGTCGAGCTGCACGTCGAAGGCGACGAGTGGTACGCGACGTACGAGACGCCGGCGGGAGACCCCGCCGTCTACGACGACCGCCGGGGACTCTTCTGCTACGCCCGGATCGAGAACGGGCGCTTCGAGTCCACCGGAGTCCCCATCAGCGATACCCGTCCACCGGACGCAGCACCGCCGCACGCACGGGAGACTCCCGAGGTGCGGGCGGAGAAGGCGGCCGCGCAGCGGACGAAACGTGCCGGCCAGGCGCGAAAGGAGACGCCATGAGCGCGATCTTCGGCGAGATCTTGACCCTGGGCCAGGAAAAGGGCCCCGAGGTGCGACTGCGCGTCTTCGGCGACGAGCATTACGCGCGCTACGAAGACCTCGGCGGCTACTCCGTCCTGTACGACGCCGCCAGGGGTCTCTTCTGTTACGCCGCCCTCAACGGCAATCGCCTTCGCTCGACGGGCGTGCCGATCGACCAGCCGCCGCCGTACGGGCTCGTGCGGCACCTGCAGGAGTCCGCCACCGTGCGCCGGGCCCGCCGGGAAGAGCGGGACCTCTCGCGCGCGGCGCGGGCGGCGGCGGCGCCGGGAGCCCACGAGGTCGTCCGTACTTTCGGCCCCAACCAGGGGCTCCTGGCCGGACGCCAGCTCAGCATCGGGTCGGTGCGCGGGCTGACCATCCTGGTGAACTTCCAGGACCTCCAGAGCACCGTCACCGCCGCCGACGTGCGCGAGATGCTCAACGCCGACAACTACACCCGCAACGGCAACATCTGCTCGGTCCGCGAGTTCTACCGCCGCGTCTCCAGCGGAAAGCTCGACTACACCAACGACGTCGTGGGGCCGTACACGCTCGGCCACGACCGGGCCTTCTACGTGAACAACCTCTTGATCGAAGAGGCGCTGCGGCTGGCCGTGAACGACGGGGTCGACCTCACGCGCTTCGATTCGCGCCATGAAGGCATCCTGGACGCCCTCAACGTCCTGTATGCCGGCCAGACCCAGTACCTGGGCGAGCTGTGGCCGCACAACTACTCGATCGACCTCACCTTCGGCCAGGTCCGGACGAACCTCTACCTGCTGACCAGTCTCGGACGCACGGCGGCCGACCTCAGCATCGGGACCTTCTGCCACGAGAACGGGCACCTGCTCTGCCGGTTCCCGGACATCTACGACTACGGCGAGCGCGACGGCGACAACGTCCGCAGCGCCGGCATCGGCGACTTCTGCCTGATGGGGTCGGGGAACCACCTCGACTTCGGCCGGAGCCCCTCGCCGGTGTGTGCCTACCTGCGCGATCTCGCCGGATGGTGCGACACGGTGGTCGACCTCAACAACGGCGGCACCCAGGCCGCCGTCCACGGCGAATACGACAAGGTGATCAAGTACCGCACCAGCAAGCCCAACGAGTACTTCCTGGTCGAGAACCGCAGCAAGATGGGGCTGGACCGGGCCCTGCCCGCGAGCGGCCTCGCCGTCTACCACTGCGACATCCTGGGGTCGAACGAGCTGCAGGAGGGCAGCGCCGGCCAGCACTTCCAGGTCGCCGTGCTCCAGGCGGACGGCCACCAGGACCTCGAGAACAACGCCAACCGGGGCGACGGCGGAGACCTGTTCGCGAACGTCCACGGCATCGCGCTCTCGGCGGAGTCCAATCCTCACACGCGGGAATGGGACGGGCGCGACTCCGGGCTCGTCCTCTCCGACATCGATCCGCCCGGCGACCGGATCGCGTTCGCCGCGGGCGCATCGGCGCCCCCGCAGACCGCGTCCGGCGAGCAGGAGCCGATGCTGCCGATCCCCGACGCGAGCCCGGCCGGGGTCGCGAGCGTCATCCCGATCACCGCCTCCGGCGTCATCGAGCGCATCCGGGTGGGCGTGGACATCACGCACACCTACATCGGTGATCTCCGCGTGGAGCTCGTCTCCCCGACCGGACGGCGCGCCATCCTGCACGGCCAGGTCGGAGGGTCGGCCCACGACCTGAGCGCGACCTTCGATTCGGCCTCTCCCGGGGCCCTCGCCTCGATGGTGGGGGCGCCCATGCAGGGCGAGTGGATGCTGCGCGTCGCGGATCTCGTCGCGGCGGACACGGGCACGCTGCGCCGCTGGAAGCTGGAGCTGACGTCGGATCCACTCGGCTGAAGCGAGGTCGGACTGCTATCGTAGGCGCATGCCACGCTACGTCGCCTTCCTGAGAGGCGTCATGCCGACGAACGCGAGCATGCCCGCCTTGAAGGCGGCCTTCGAGGCGGCCGGCTTCACGGAGGTGAAGACCGTCCTCTCCAGCGGGAACGTGGTCTTCGACGCGAAGGCGGCGACGGAGGCGTCGCTCGAGCGCAAGGCCGAGGCGGCGATGAAGGAGCGGCTCGGCCGCGCGTTTCCGACGCTCGTCCGTCCGGTGGAGGCCCTCCGCGCCCTCCTGGCCTCCGACCCCTACCGGGGCTTCCGCCTCGAGGCCGGAGCGAAGCGCGTGGTGACCTTCCTGCGCGCGGAGCCGAAGGGAACGATCCGCCTGCCCGTCGAGCTCCACGGGGCGCGCATCCTGCACCGGCAAGGCCGCGAGGTCTTCACCGCGTACGTGCGGACCCCGAAGGGCCCGGTCTTCATGGTCCTCATCGAGAAGACCTTCGGCAAGGAGGTCACCACCCGCACGTGGGAGACCGTGGTCAAGGTGGCGCGCTGAGACCTCACCCGGAGGTGAGGGTCAGGGCACCAACGACTATCCTCTCTTCTCGATCGGGCCGTTGGCGGCCATCCAGGCCTTGAAGCCGCCGGCGACGTGCGCGACGTTCTCGAGGCCCATGTCCTTGAGCGTCTTCGCGGCCAGGGCCGAGCGGCCCGCGCTCGCGCAGTACAGGAGCAGGGTCCTGCCCGACGAGAACACCGGCTTGTGGTACGGGCTCTCGGGGTCCGCGTAGAACTCGAGCATTCCGCGCGGCGCGGCGTCGGCGCCCGGGACATGGCCGTCTCGCGCCAGCTCTTCCGGCTCGCGGATGTCGATGAACGCGATATCGGGCTTGCCTACGGCCCCGATCGCGTCGGCGGCGGTCCACGTCTCGACCGAGGCGTTCGCCTCGGCCACGAGCTGCTTGGATCCCTTCATCGGCCCAGGGCCAACGCGATCGTGACGAGGGACGCCGCACGCCATAGAATCGAGGTCTTCATCGAAACCCTCCCTGTATCGAGTTGGGAGGATCGGTCGTGCGACACCCGGAAATCGTTAGGGAGCCCTGAAAGAAGTCTGAAACGGTTCTGAGACTCTCCACATGACGGCCTCACGCCCGCTCTCCTACGCTTTCGGAGCGTTCCGGCTCGACGCCGTCGAGAAGATCCTCTTCCAGCAGGACCGCCCGCTACCGCTCACCCCCAAGGCGATCGAGACGCTCCTCGCCCTCGTGGAACGGCACGGGCACCTGGTCACCAAGGAGGAGCTGCTACGGCTCGTCTGGCCGGATACGTTCGTGGAAGAGAACAACCTGGCTCAGAACATATCGATGCTCCGGCGCGTCCTCGGCGAGGACCCGGGGGGCCGGGAGTTCATCGAGACGGTTCCCAAGCGCGGGTACAGATTCGTCGGGCCCGTCGAGCAGCGAGCTGTCTACGGACCTGATGCGGCCGTGGCGCCGCCCGCGGAGGCCGCCGCCGCCCCTCCGCCGCCCGCGCACGACGTCTCCGCCATCGCCGTCCTGCCTTTCGCCGACATGAGTCCCGATCGCGACCAGGACTACCTCTGCGAGGGCCTGGCCGAGGAGCTGATCAACGTGCTCACGCAGATCGACGGCCTGCGGGTGGCGGCGCGCACCGCCTCCTTCCAGTTCCGCGAGGGCGCCGACGTGCGCGCGGTGGGCCGGCAGCTGGGCGTGGGGACCCTGCTCGAAGGCAGCGTTCGCAAGACGGGTGACCGGCTGCGCGTGACCGTCCAGCTGATCGAGACCGCCACCGGGTATCACCGCTGGTCCCGGCGCTTCGACCGACGGCTCGACGACGTGTTCGCCATCCAGGACGACATCGCGGAAAGCGTCGCCACCGATCTGCGCGGCAGCGTCCTGAGCCAGCGTGAGAAGGAAGCCTTGCCGCGCGCGCAGACCGGTCCGGCCGCCTACGAGTACTACCTCCGCGGACGCCAGCTCCTGCCGCGCCTGACGCAGGCGGACCTCCAAGGAAGCGCCGCGATGTTCGAGCGCGCGGTCGAGCTGGATCCCGGCTACGGTCCGGCCTGGGCCGGCCTGGCCACGGTGCATGCCACGCTGCACGAATGGTTCGGCGCCCGGGAGGACGATCTGGCCCGGGCCGAACGTGCCAGCGAGAGAGCATTGGCACTCGCGCCGGAGCTCGCCGACGCTCACGTGGCGCGAGGCTGCGCGCTGTCGCTGTCCAGGCGTTACCCCGAGGCCGCGCGCGAATTCGAAAGCGCCATCCGGATCAATCCGAACCTGTTCGACGCGTACTACTACTTCGCCCGCACATGCTTCGCGTGCGGCGAGATCGAGCGCTCGGCCGAGTTGTTCGGCAAGGCGGCCCAGGTCCGCCGGGAGGATTTCCAGAGCGCCCTGCTCCAGGCGCAGTCGCTGCGCATGGTCGGACGAGCCGAGGAGGCACGAAACGCCTCCCGGGAGGGCATCGCCCGCGTCGAACGCGCCCTGGAGCTGAACCCAACGGACGCACGGGCGCTCTCTCTGGGCGCCAACGAGCTGTTCGACTACGGCCAGCCGGAACGCGGCCTCGAGTGGTCGCGCCG
>JBGPBV010000242.1:0-7090 GCA_041481445.1 Vicinamibacteria bacterium | reverse complement strand
TTCCTCCTCGGGCTGCCCCGCGAGCAGCGCATCGCGGTCGGGCTGGAATGCGGCCTCCAGAACTTCGCCCTGGCCGCGTTCGTGGCCCTGACGCTCATGCGGGCGCCGCTCCTCCTGCTCCCCGCGATCGCCTACGGCCTCACCATGTGGCTCTCGGCGGCCGTGGTGGTCCTGCTGGCCCGCGCTCAGAACCAGAGGAACTGATAGCCCACGGCCAGGCTGTCGAAGTCGCCTCCCACGCGGGTGATGACCCCTCGCGCCCAGGAGATCTTGAGGGCGCTGCGCTTCTTCACGGGAAGGGCCAGGGTCAACCCCAGACGCGAGTTGCGCTGCAGGTCGGCCTTCTGGACACCGTCGATTGTCGTGCGGCCGCCGGTGTAGAAGGTCGCGTCCCCGGCCAGCCACAGGCGCGGCCGGAAGACGTAGCTGACGTGGGTCTGAGGGAGCCGAGGGGCTGCTGCTCCCGCCGCGAGCCTCCGAAGAAGTCCCGGTTGTCGGTGAAGAGCCAGGCCCCGGCGTAGAGCTCGACGAACCAGCGCCCCTTCGGCCACGAGAGGCCCAGCTCGGGCTTGAAGGCCCAGCGGTTCGTGCCGAGGTTGATGAGCTTGGCCGGATCGTATTGCCCGGTGGGAGCGGTGACGACGACGCTCGCTCCGAGGGTGGTGCGCGGGCGGCGCTGCGCGAACTCGCGCGGAGGGAGGGCGGGCCCGCCCAGGAGGTTGGTGGTGAGCCGGAGCCGCAGGTCGGCCAGTCCCGAGCGGTAGATGCTCCGCCGCTCCTCGAAGACGTCTCCCTCCACCGTCCCCCACCCGTAGGGGAGCTGCACGGCGGCGCTGGCGGAGCGGCCGAAGAGGCCGAAGGTGCGGCCGTAGAAGAGCGCGGTCGTGTTCACGTGGGCCGACACGTTGGTGATGGGCACTGAAGGGTCGAACACGACGCCGCCCGTCGAGCGGCCGTAGGCCATCAGCACGAAGTTGGCGCCGGTCGGGTTAGGGGCGTAGGCGCGCGGCTCCAGCTCCTGGGCGGAGGCGGCCGTCGCCCCGATCGTGAGCGACACGACGAGGCCGAGGCACGACCGCGTCGCGAAGCTCATGCGCGCGATCCTCAACGCGTCAGCATGACGATCACGGGTCCCCAGGCCGTGAGCAGGATGTTGCCGATCGCGTAGGGCACGGTGTACCCGAGCACGGGCAGCTTGCTGCCCGCCTCGTCCTGTATGGCGCGCAGGGCGGCGGTGACCGTCCCCGCACCCGCGCAGGCTCCCAGGAGGATCACGGGGTTCATCTTGAGGACGTATCGTCCGAAGAGGAGCGCCGCCACATGGGGGGTCAAGGCCACGGCGAAGCCGACGACCAGCAGGCTCGGCCCGGTCGAGCGAAGCCCGGCCACGAAGCTGGGGCCGGCGCCGAGGCCGACCACGCCGATGAAGACGGCCAGGCCGATCGTGTCGAACACCCAGAGGGCCGCCTCGGGGATCCGCCCGAACGTCGGGCGCACGGAGCGCAGCCACCCGAAAACGAGGCCCATGATGAGGGCGCCCCCGCTGGCGGTGAGGCTCAGGGGAAGGTCGCCGACCATGACCGACAGCGCGCCCACCAGCCCGCCCACGAGGATGCCGAGGCCGAGGAACACGACGTCGGTCTCGCTCGACGGCCGCTCCACGTATCCGAGGGCCTTGCCGGCACGCTCGACGTCCACCTGGGCGCCGCTGATCCGGAGGAGGTCGCCACGGTTGAGGAGCGTGCCGGGCCCGAATGGGATCTGCTCCCCGCCGCGCACGAGCTCGTTCAGCACCACCCCGCGGCCGTGCGCCTCCGCGATCTCGTCGAGGGTGCGGTCGGCGGCGTCCTTCCGCGTCAGGACCACGTCCAGGGTGGCCAGGGGGAAGTCGAGCAGCTCCCGGTCCTCGACCTCCTTGCCCAGCGGCAATCCGCCGCCGAGGAGCACGTGCCGCCGCGCCGCCACCACGACGAAGTCGCCCGCTCGGACGACAGTCTCCGGGGCGGCCTCCAGGATCTCCCGGCCACGGCGGACCCGCTGGACGAACACGCGCTCGGGGGCGAAGGACCGCTCGAGCTCCGCCACCGTCCGTTCCGGGAGCGTGTCGGCAGTGCGATAGGCGCGCACGTCCCACTCGCGGTAGGCGGGCCTGGTCCCGGTGTCGGCGCTCGGAGCTCGCGCGGACTCGGCCTCGAGCTTCCGGCTCTCGGCCCGGAGATCGGCGCGCAGGAGCCGCGGCGCGAGGCTGGACAGGAACCAGACCACGAAGCCGGTGCCCACGAGGTAGCTGACCGCGTAGGCGACGGGGATGTTGTTCAGGAGGCGCTCCTTTTCCGCTTCCGGCAGGTCGAGGCGGGCGATCGTGTTGCCGGCGGTGCCGATCACGGTGGACTCGGTGAAGGCGCCCGCCATCAGCCCGGCCGCCGTGCCGCAGTCGTAGCCCATGAGCCGGGCGGAGGCGACGGTGGTGAGCAGGCTGGCCACGCACAGGACGAGGGTCAGGAGCGCCTGCGGGAGCGCGTTCTTCTTCAAGCCGCGGAAGAACTGGGGCCCGACCTTGTACCCGGTGGCGAAGAGGAACAAGTCGAAGAAGACGACCTTCACGAGAGGATTGATCCGGACGTCGAGCTGGCCCACGAGCACGCCCGCGAGCAGCGTGCCCACCACGTTGCCGAGGCTGAAGCTTCCGATGCGGATCCGGCCGATCACGAAGCCGATGGCGAGGGTCAGGAAGATGGCCAGCTCGGGGTTCTCGCGGAGCGTCGCGACGAGCCAATCCATGTGACGGCGTCTCCGTCGAGGTGTCCGGCGAACTGCGGCGGCCCCCGATGCGCCAGGGGCCGCCGATCGTGGCTGAGGTTGGCCGGGGCCGTGCTACTTCTTCTCCTTCGATCCCGGCGGGAAGTCCTTGAACAGCTTGTCCGACGCCTTGGCCAGCTTCTTGGCGTTCTTGTCCGCCTTGTCCGAGAGCTCGTCCGAGGCGATCCCCCGGTAGACGAGCTGCTTGTTCTTCGCGTTGAAGATGTCCACGACGAGCGTGCCGACGGTGTACTCCTGGACGGTCGTGGTGGAGCTTCCCATCCCGCCGCCGTAGCCGCCGCGCCATCCGTACCCGCCGTAGCCGCCGCTGTAGAAGGTGTCCAGGCTCTTCTTCTTCTCGGTGGCGCCGTGGAGGACGACGATGGTGTCGGCCTTGGCCTCGTCGGTGACGGTCCAGCCCTTCTCGGTGAGGCCCTGCTGGATCTCGGCGAGCACGCGCTTCTCGCCGATCGGGTTGCCCCAGGTCGTGCCGAGCTTGATGGCGAACGTCTTCAGGTGGGTGAAGTCGGCGTCCTTGTCGAAGTCCACCTTGACGTCCTGTGCGAAGGCGGCGGTGCCGGCGAGGCCCAGCGCGGCCGCGACGGCCAGTATGCGGATCTTCATGACTTTCTCATCTCCTTCGGCCGTTACGGCCGCGTCAGTACTCCTGGAAAAGCCGCTGCATCTCCCCCAGGCTGCGCGGCTTGAGCAGCGCCAGGCGCAGCAGCACACGCGCCTTCTGGGGGTTGAGGTCGTCGGAGGCGATCAGGGCGAGCTTGTCGTCGTCCACCTCGACGTTGCGTCCGACCCTGCCCGTCGTCACGCGCGTGCTGCGCACGCAGACGATCCCTTTCTTGGCCTGCGCGGCCAGGGCGTCGAGGCCCGCTTTCGTCATGTTGCCGTTGCCCACGCCGGCCACGATCACTCCCTTGGCCCCCGCGGCGGCGGCGGCGTCGATGAGGGCCCCGTCCATGTTGGCATGGGCCATCACGATGTCCACGCGGGGCAGCGCGGTCACGCCGTCCAGGGAGAACTCGCTGTCCACCGTGTTCCGGCCCACCGCGCCCCGGAAGAACTCGCACTCCCCGTAGGCCACGGTACCGACCAGGCCGCGGAGGGGAGAGAGGAACGTCTGCACGGCGGTGGTGCTCGTCTTGGTGAGGGAGGAGGCGCCGTGGATCCAGTCGTTGACCACCACCAGGACGCCGCGCCCGGCCGCGTCCTTGTTCGCCGCCACCGCCACCGCGTTGAAGAAGTTGAGGGGGCCGTCGGCGGAGAGGGCGGTGGACGGCCGCATGGCCGCGGTGAGGACGACGGCCTTGCGGGACTTGACCACCAGGTTCAGGAAGTAGGCGGTCTCCTCGATGGTGTCGGTGCCGTGGGTGATCACGATCCCGTCCACCTCCGGCATCGCCGCCAGCTCGTTGACGCGGCGGGCCAGCTTGAGCCAGACCTCGTCGCTCATGTCCTGGGAGCCGATGTTCGCGATCTGCTCGCCGCGCAGGGTCGCGAGCTTCTTCGCCTGCGGGACCGCGGCCAGGAGCTGGTCCACGCCGACCTGTCCCGAGGTGTAGGCGGCCTGCACGTCGCTACCGGCGGCGCCGGCAATCGTGCCCCCGGTGGCGAGGACGACGACGCTCGGCAGCTTGTCCGCGGACCAGGCCGGCGCGGCCAGAAGGATCGTGGCCAGCAGGGCCCCCGTTCCGTGAAGTCGAATCGCGCGTCTCATGACACAAGCCTCCTTGGGCCTCTCACCGGCTCACGAGGACGAGCCATGGCGTCCCCACGACGAGGTAGACGCCGAGGTTGAAGGCGGTAGTGAGGGCGCCCAGCCGGTAGAGGTCGCCCTGCGACAGGTAGCCGCTGCCCGCGAAGAGCAGGTTCGCGCTCGAGCCCTGGGGCGTGTTGGCGGAGAAGAAGTTCGTGGCGAACAGCAACTGGAAGGCCAGCGGCGCCAGCGGCACCCCCAGCTTCCTGCCGACGTCGAGGAACACGCCGAACAGGGCCAGCAGGTGCGCGGTCTGGCTCACGAACAGGTAGTGCAGGAGCACGTAGGCCACGACCAGGATGACCCCGCCCAGGGCCGCGGGCACGCCGCCGAGCGCCCCCGCCAGCCGCTCGCCCACGTAGCCCATGAAGCCGAGCTCGTTGAGCTGGCCGCTGAGCGTGAAGAGCACCGCGAACCAGATGAACGTGGCCAGCACGTCGCCTTCCTTCGCGATGTCCCCGAGGGTCAGGACCCCGGTCGCGAGCAGCGTGCCCAGGCCGAGGAAGGCCACGGCGGTGGAGTCGAGATTCAGGGTCGCCGCCGCTCCCCAGAGGACCACCATGCCGAGGAAGGTCGCGGCCACGATCTTCTCGTGGCGGCCGAGCGGCCCCATCGCCTCCAGGGCCCGGCGGGCGGCCCGGGGCGCCTCCGGCGTCGCCTTCACTTCCGGGGAGACGACCTTGTAGAGGAGGAGCGGCAAGAGCGCCATCGCGACCAGCGTCGGCACCGAGGAGGCCACGAGCCAGGTGCCGAATCCGATCGTGAGGCCGTAGCCGCTCGCGATCGCCGCCCCCAGGGGATTGGCGGCCATGGCCGTGAACCACAGGGCGGAGGAGACGGTGAGGCTGGCCATGCCCGAGAACATCAGGAAGCGGCCCAGTCGCCGGCGTCCCTCCTCGCCGGGCCGGGCCCCCGCCGCCTCCGCCACCGAGAGCACCAGCGGATAGAGGACGCCCGAGCGGGCAGTGTTGCTGGGGAAGGCGGGGGCGATGACGCCGTCCACGAGGAACACGCTGTAGCCGAGGCCGAGCGTGGAGCGGCCGAACACGCTCACCACCAGGTGGCCGAGGCGCTCGCCCAGGCCGCACTTCACCACCGCCCGCGCCACCAGGAAGGCCACCACGATCAGGAGGATGGTCCCGTTCGCGAAGCCCGAATAGGCCTTGGCGGGGGCGAGCGTGCCCGTGAGCACGGCCGCGGCCAGCGCGAGCACGGAGGAGGTCAGGATGGGGAAGGCGCCGATCACGACCGACACGATCGCGGCGACGAAGAGGGCGAACAGGTGCCAGGCCGCCGGGTCGAGGCCCTCCGGCGTGGGGGAGAGCCACAGAAGGGCGGCGAGGACGAGGGTCGCCGCGCGGGCGATCCCCGTCTTGCCGTCGCCGCCGGGTGCGCTCATGGCGGAGCGCTCGCGCGTTGGATCCGGCCGGTGAGGCCCACGGCCCGGCCCTGGATGCCGCCGGCGCCGTCCTCGGCCGCGATGACGTACTGCCAGGTGAAGGAGTACTCGCCGGAGAGGCCCGCGTAGCGTCCGGTGCCGCCGGTGATCGTGCCGGTGAAGCGCCGGCCCGTCTGCACCGATTCGCCGCGGAGCCGGCTGAAGAGCCGGTCGCCTCTCTCGTCCGTCCACACGCAGCGGCCCATGCTGAGGCCCTGGCCGTCGTCGAACCCGATGGCCTCGCCGCGGAAGCCGCGGCTCAGCCCTTCACCGCTCGCGAGGACGACCGCTCCCGAGATCTCGACGATCGCGGCCGCGGCCCCACGTTCGACCGCGACCGACTCACGCCGGCCGGAGGCCGACCACGTCCCCTCGAACGAGCGCCACGCCTCGGCCGGCGGCTCCTCCGCCGTCCCCGGCAGGGAGACGCCGGCCATGGCGAGCGTGAGGCAGGTGGCCAGCCGCATCCTCAACGCCGCCTTCCCCCTCCGCCGCCCCGCGAGCCGCCGCCACCGCGGGACCCGCCGCCGCTCGACCGGTAGGAGCTGGCGCCGGCGCTGCCCCCGGAGCGTTGGTAGCTGCCGTAGTCGCGGGTGCGCTGCGTGCCTTCCGCGCGCGCGCTCGAGTCGCGGTTGAGCTGGTCGATGGTGTTGGAGTTGCCTTGTGACGGCCCCGTCACCGAGGAGCGGTCGCGCGTCGTGGCCGAAGGCGAGTTGGCGGACCGCTCGGTCGCCCCCCAGGACCCGTTGTCGTACTTCTGCCAGCTCCCGCCCTGCTGGCGGTAGACGTTGCCGTCCCGGCCGGCGTAGACGTCGCCGCCGGCCGTGCGCCCCACCGTCGCGCTGCCGCCGGGGCCGGTGCGGGTGGCCGCTGCCGCTCCGCTGCTCGTGCGCGTCGTGCGCGTGGTGGCCCCCGTCACGTTGCTCGTGGCCCGGTTGGTCGTGGCCCACTGGTCGCCGCGCTGCACGGAGGTCGAGCCCCAGCTCCCGTAGACGTTGGAGCCCTGGCGTGTCTGGCCGTAGGCGCCGGTGCGCGGGTTGTAGGCCTGGCCCGCGGCGCGCGAGCCGTAGGGTCCGTAGGCCGCC
>JBGPBV010000241.1:0-7095 GCA_041481445.1 Vicinamibacteria bacterium | reverse complement strand
CGCGCCTCTTCCGCCGCCACCTTGAAGATGTCCTCGATGGTGAGGCTCAGGTTGACCGCGCCCGCGATCTCGTTGAGGGCGGCCAGGCGCTCCGCGTGGGCCTTGAGGTCCTGCTCCATCCGGCGCAGGCGGCGCTGCGTGGCGTGGAGGTAGGAGCTGGTGGTCCCGCCCATGAACGCGCAGAACACGAGGGCCAGGGCGTGCAGGGCACCCAGCGGCTGCTGGGGCGTGATCGCGGTCAGGAGAAGGACGATCACCGCGTCGAGGACGCCCATGGCCAGGGCGTAGGCGAGGCCGCCGCGCACCGACACCGCCACCACGTGCGGGTAGAGGAAGAGCCAGATGGGGCTCTCGAGACCGCCGGAGGAGGCGGCCCCCAGGCCGACGGCGAGGGCGTCGGCCACGTCGTGGGCGGCCTTCCACGCCCGCGAGGGGGGGCGTCCGCGTCCGCGGAGGAGGACCAGGGCCAGGAACGACCCGTAGCCGGCCAGCACCGCCCCTGCCGCCCAGGGGCGGGTCCGGGGGCTGTCCCACATCAGGGCCAGGCAGAGCAGGGCGAGCGCGACGGAGAGGGCCCGGGCCAGCGCGGTGATGAACTGCCCGCGCCGGTAGAGCTCGCCGTCGACGCGCGGCCGGGAGGGCGAGGCGAGAGGCGGGACAGGCACGCTCACGAGGGCCCCGGCGGGGCATCCAAGTAGAACATACGGCCCGAGCCACGACAAAGCGGGCGCGGGGCCGGAGCGTGGAGGTGCCCCCCGCGCCGCCCTCGTATAATCGAATGGGCATGACCATATTCGATCGGCGCCGCCTGCCTCCCTCCGTCTTCAAGCTCGACATCGAGCGCATGCGCGAAGGCTGGTACTCCGACAAGTACTTCATCAACATCGCGCGCACCCTGGCCGAGCTGTCCCAGAGCGGCTATCGGTTCGGTGGCACCGCCCCCGACCTGAGCGACATCGACGTGGACCTCCACAACGTGGACGTGGGGAACATCGAGGTCGAGATGCAGTGGTTCCCGCGCCGGCAGCCCTCCTGCGTGGTGGTGGGGGTGGACAAGGCCCTGGCCATGCTGCGCGAGTGCACCGGCCACTTCGACGAGGCCGGCCGCTTCGTCAACACCTTCGAGAAGATGGAGGTCTGGGCCGTCCACGACGGCTCCGAGGCGCCCTTCGAGGGCGACGTCCTGCAGGTCACCCCGGTCATGCGGGTGCGCGGCCGCTACCGCGATTTCGCCATCCTGGAGACGCCCACCCTGGGCGCGCTCACCCGCGGCAGCCGCGTGGCCACCAACGTGTACGAGGTGCTGAAGGCGGCCCGGGGGAAGCAGATCCTGTTCTTCCCGGCCCGCTTCGACGCCCACGAGGTGCAGGCGGCGGACGGCTACGCGTACCAGGTCGCGGTCCAGCTCTTCAACCAGAACTTCGGCAAGAGCCTCGCCGCCTCGGTGTCGACGGACGCCCAGGGCGACTGGTGGGGAGGCGCGGGCGGGGGCACCGTCTCGCACTCCGCGATCGCCTGCTTCCTGGGCGACACCGCCGAGGCCACCATGGCCTTCGCGGCCACGCGGCCGGCGGACGTCCCGCGCATCGCCCTCGTGGACTTCCGCAACGACTGCGTGGGCACGTCGCGCCACGTCATCCGGACCATGTTCGCGCGCTACCTGGCCCTGCTGAAGGAAGGCAAGGCGGAGGAGGCGCGGAAGTTCAAGCTCTACGGCGTCCGTCCCGACACCTCCGCGAACATGCGCGACGTGTCCGTCCCTCCGCTCGGGGACAAGCGCCTCGACTGCGGCGTGAACCCCCGCCTGGTCTTCGCCATGCGCGAGGCCATCGACCGCGAGTGGATGGACTGGGACCTGGAGCCGGAGGACCGCCCGCTGGCCGAGCGCTATTGCCAGGACGTGAAGATCGCGGTGTCCGGCGGGTTCACCCCCGCCAAGATCAGGAACTTCGAGGACCTGGCCGTCCCCGCCGACATCTACGGAGTGGGCTCCTGGCTGCTCTCGAGCTGCGACGAGCACGAGACCAACAACGACTACACCGCGGACGTGGTGCGGGTCCGCATCGAGGGCCGCTGGTACGACCTCGCGAAGTCCGGAAGGAAGGCGGCCGACAACCTCATGCTCGAGCGAGTCCAGTGACCATTTCCCTGCTCACGGCATTCCTGGCCGGGCTGGCTTCGTTCCTGTCGCCCTGCGTCCTCCCGATCGTGCCCGGGTACCTGTCGTTCATCAGCGGCGTGAACGTGTCCCAGCTCAAGGGGCCGGAGGCGGCGCCCGCCCACCTCATGCGCCGCATCGTCATCACGAGCCTCGTGTTCGTGCTCGGCTTCTCGACCGTGTTCGTGAGCCTGGGGGCGGCGGCCACCCTGCTCGGCTACTACCTGCAGCGGTACAAGCGCGAGCTGGCGGTGGTGGGGGGCGCGATCGTGGTCGTCCTCGGGCTCCACACCGCGGGGTTCATCAAGATCCCCTGGCTGCTCTACGAGCGTCGGGCGGAGATGCGCGAGAAGCCGCTGGGCCTGGCCGGCGCCTACGTCGTGGGCCTCGCCTTCGGCTTCGGCTGGACCCCGTGCATCGGCCCCATCCTCGGCGGCATCCTCGTCTACGCCTCGCAGCAGGAGACGGTGGCGCAGGGGGTCGTGCTGCTCTCGTTCTACTCGGCGGGGCTGGGCATCCCGTTCCTCCTGGCCGGCCTGGCCGTGAACCGGTTCTTCAAGGCCTCGGGCGCGCTCAAGCGCCACATGCACGCGGTCGAGGTCGGGTCCGGCCTGCTGCTCGTCGCCGTGGGCGTCCTGCTGATGTCGAACCGCCTGGAGCTGCTGGCGCGGACGTTCTCGAAGATGTTCCCGGCCCTGACCCGCATCGGATAGCCCGGCCGAGCGTCGTATAATGGGCGTCTTGCGCATGCCTCGTGTCCTCGCCGCCGTGGGCGGCCTCCTCGTCCTGGCCGCCGGCTCCTGTGGCCGGCCGCCGGCCGCCGTCGTCCGGGACGCGCCCGCGTTCGAGCTGGCCGATCTCGACGGCGGCCGGGCCACCAAGGCCTCCTTCAAGGGCAAGGTCGTCGTGATGGACTTCTGGGCGACGTGGTGCGGCCCCTGCCTGACCGAGCTCCCGGAATACGTCCGCTTCGCCGAGCGCAACCGCGCGCGGGGGGTCGAGGTCGTGGGCGTGGTCTTCGACTCCGGCGAGCCCAAGGAGGTCCAGGACTTCATCCGCGAGCACCGGGTGACCTACCGCCAGCTCCTGGGCACGGACGACATGGCCGAGGCGTTCGGAGGCAACCAGGGCTTTCCCACCACGTTCGTCCTCGACGCCGAGGGGCGCATCCGCCTCACGGTGCTCGGGTCCACGCCGGACAAGTTCGAGCGGCTGCAGAAGGCGGTCGACCAGGCCCTCGCCGTCCAGAGCTGATCGCGCGCGCGTCGCGCCAAGGAAGAATCGAGTGAGCGTCTCCCAGGAACAGGTCCTCGCCGTCCTCCGCGCCGTCCAGGATCCCGACCTCCACAAGGACATCGTCACCCTCGGCTTCGTGAAGAACGTGAAGGTCGCGGGCTCCGAGGTCGACTTCACGATCGAGCTGACCACCCCCGCCTGCCCCGTCCGCGACCAGATGAAGGCGGAGGCGGAGGAGCGCGTCCGCGCGCTGCCCGGCGTCACCGCGGCGCGGGCCACGATGACGGCGGACGTGAAGGCGCGCGGCGGCTTCGGCCGGCAGGAGGTCCCCGGCGTCCGCAACATCATCGCGGTGGGCGCAGGCAAGGGCGGGGTCGGCAAGTCCACGACCGCCGTCAACCTGGCCCTCGCCCTCCAGAGCAAGGGGGCGCGCGTCGGCCTCATGGACGCCGACGTCTACGGGCCCAACACGCCCCAGATGCTCGGCATCGACCGCGGCCCCGAGGTGAGCGAGGCCAAGCGCATGATTCCCCCGGAAGCCTTCGGGGTGAAGGTCATCTCGATGGGGATGCTGGTGCCCGCCGACCAGCCCATCATCTGGCGCGGCCCCATGCTGCACGGCGCCGTCCAGCAGTTCATGCGCGAGGTGGAGTGGGGCGAGCTCGACTACCTGGTGGTGGACCTGCCCCCGGGCACGGGCGACGTCTCCCTCAGCATGGCCCAGAGCGTGCCGGTGGCGGGGGCGGTGGTGGTGACCACGCCCCAGGGCGTCTCCGTCTCCGACGTGCGCAAGGCGGTCGCGATGTTCCGCCAGCTCAACATCCCCGTGCTCGGCGTGGTCGAGAACATGAGCTACTTCGTCTGCGGCCACTGCCAGGAGCGGACGGAGATCTTCGGCCACGGCGGGGGAGCGAGGATGGCGGAGGACCTCGGCATCCCGATGCTGGGCGAGGTGCCCATCGACACGCGGGTGCGCGCGGGAGGGGACGAGGGACAGCCGATCGTGGCCTCGGCCCCGGAGTCGCCCGCCGGCCAGGCCTTCCTCGCCATCGCCGGGCGCGTGGCCGCCGAGATCTCGAAACAGAACATGCGCGTCCTGAAGGTCATCCAGACCGCCTGACCCGCGGGGCCTCGCCGTGGCCATGAACCGAAACCTGCCCGCCGCTCTCGTCCTGGTCGCGTCGGTCGTCGTACCGCCGGCCGTCCGCAGTCAGGCGCCGCGTCCCCAGCCTTCCCCCGAGGTCGTCTTCCCGTCCGGCGTGGAGCAGGTGACGGTGGACGTGCTCGTGTTCGACGACAAGGGCACGCCGGTGGAGGGGCTCCGCCGGGAGGACTTCACCGTCCGCGAGGACGGCCGCCCCCAAGCGCTCACCAGCTTCGAAGCGGTGGACCTCTCCGAGTCCGCCACCGCGCCGGAGGCGGTCGTGCGGACGCGCGTCTCCGACAACTCCGTTCCCCCCCTCCCCACGCGCCTCTTCGTCATCGTCTTCGACGACATGAGCCTCGAGCCCACCACCGTCGAGGCCGCGCGGAAGGCGGTCCGGCAGTTCGTCCAGACGGGCCTGCGCGCGGGCGACCTCGTCCAGGTGGTGGCGGCCAGCGGCGGGATGGGGATCACGGAGCGCGTGCCGGAGGGGATCCCGGCCGTGAACCGCTTCGTGGACGGCCTGGAGAGCCGGTTCCGCCCCGACACGTCCGTGGCGCGGATCTCCGACTACGAGGCCGTGCAGATCCATTCCGGGCGTGAGACGGTGGTCCTCCCCCAGATCCTGCGGCGCTGGTACGAGAACGGGGTCATCCAGGAGTTCACCACATCCGAGGACATCCGGTCGGTGGCCCAGCTCGAGATCAATCCGGGCGCCCAGCAGGCGAAGGCGAGCGCGGAGGCGGTCTACCAGGCCTACGCGGTGAGGATGCAGCACACGCTAGGCACGTTCACCCGCGTGGCGGAGGCGTTGCGGAACGAGAAGGGACGCAAGACGGTGCTCTTCGTCTCGGACGGCTTCGCGCTGGACCAGACCCTGCCCGGGTTCAAGGAGGTCGTGCGGGCGGCCCGCAGCGCCAACGCCGCCTTCTACTTCGTGGACGCCCGAGGGCTCGGCGAGAGCACCGCCCTTCCCGGCCTGCCCGGAGCCGGCGCGGCCGAACAGGGACGCTTGACCCTCGAGCAGGACACGCTGAACACCCTCAGCACCGTCCGGCAGGAGACGGTGGGCGCGGAGTCGGTGGCGGTGGACACGGGCGGCACGAGCATCCGCAACACGAACGACCTCGCAGGGGGGATGCGGAAGGTGGCGGAGGAGTCGCGGTCGTACTACCTGCTCGGCTACGTGCCCTCGGACACCCGGCGCGACGGCAAGTTCCGCAGGATCGAGGTCGAGGTGGCCCGCCCCGGCCTCAAGGTGCGCGCCCGCCGCGGCTACTTCGCGCCCTCCGAGAAGGCGCCCGTCCCGCGGCGCGACGCCGTCGATCCCGGCGTCCGCGCCGCCCTCGATGCTCCCTCCGACGTCGCCGCCATCCCGCTCCGGCTGGTGGCCTACGGGCTGGGTCCGGTCGGCGGCGGCAAGAGCGCGGCCCTGGTGGTGGTGGAGATGGACCTGCGCGGGGTCGAGCTCCGCAAGGCTGGCGACAAGTGGACGGGCACCTTCGAGACCTACGCCGTCGTCTCGTCGCTCCAGACGGGCGAGAGCGTGCCGGAGGAGAAGTCGGTCGAGGTGGCCCTGCCGGAGGCCGCGCACGCCCAGCTCCTGGCCAGCGGCCTGCCGATGGTGCGCGAGTTCCAGCTCAAGCCCGGCAGCTACGAGGTGCGGTTCGTGGTGCGCGACCCGCACAGCCGGCACGTGGGCTCGGTGCGCCAGCGGTTCGTCGTGCCCGATCCGGCCGAGCTCAGCATCTCCACCCCGATCCTCACCGACCGGCTGCAGGCGGATCCCGCGGGCGGGGCGCGGCCCGTCCCCATCGCCCACCGCAACTTCAAGTCGGGGAGCCGGCTCGCCTTCGCCTTCGACGTCTACGGCGCCGCCCACGACGCCACGGGGGCGCCGCGCCTGTCCTCGTCGTACCTCGTGAGGCGGGCCGATGGGACCGTGCTCGTGCAGCGCGGGGCGCAGCCCATCGAGGCCTCGGGAGGGCAGGTCTCGCAGATGCTCGCGCTCTCGCTTCAGGGAGCGGCCCCGGGGGACTACGAGCTGGTGCTGACGGTGGCCGACCAGGTCGCCGGCCGCACGGTCGAGGTGAGCGAGCCCTTCACCGTGGAGGGCTGAAGAGCGGTCACTGCGACCTGGCCACCGCCTCGCGCGCGGCGAGGTCCTTCTTCAGGTTCGGGTTGACGGGGTAGCCGTTCTTCTCGGCCTTCTGGAGCGCGACGTGCGCCTCCTTGTAGCGCCCGCTCATCATGTAGATCACGGCCAGGTTGTTGTGGGCGGGGCCGAGCTTGGCGTCCGTCTTCACCGCCTCCGTGTACTCCTTCTCCGCCTCCTCCAGCGCCCCCTGACGGAAGTAGGCGCTGCCCAGGGCGAGGTAGAGCTCGGCCGGGACCTGGAGGTGCTGGTCCCTCCCGTTGAAGCGCAGGCCTTCCAGGACGCGGATGCGCTCCTCGACCATCATGACCTGGTGCTCGTTCTGGTCGGGGGCGCCCCTCTGCGTGCGCATCCGCCGGATCAGGTCCTGCAGCTCGTGGATCTGGTCGTCGATCTCGTGCG
>JBGPBV010000240.1:0-7210 GCA_041481445.1 Vicinamibacteria bacterium | reverse complement strand
TCCCGGGGGCATCAGGGCCAGGGTCGAAGTGTCGAGGACGTAGATGCCGGCGTTGATGGTGTCGGTCGTGATCTGGCTGGGATCGGTCGGCTTCTCGATGAAGCTGGTCACGCGCCCGGCGGGGTCCGTCTCCACGAGGCCGTAGGCGGCGGGGTTGGGGACGGGAGCGAGGACGAGAGTGGCCCGGGCTCCGCTCTCGCGGTGCGCGCGGACCACGCCGGGGAGGTCCACGTCGGTGAGGACGTCTCCGTTGAAGACGATGGTCACGTCGTCGAGGTAGGGAAGGGCGTTCTTGACCGCGCCCCCGGTGCCCAGGGGCGTCTCCTCCACCGCGTAGTGGATGCGGCATCCGAAGGCCCGCCCGTCCGCGAAGACGGCCTGGACGCGCTCGGGCTGGTAGGCCACGGAGAAGACGATCTCGGTGACGCCGACGCGGGCGAGCAGGTCGAGCTGGTGGCGCAGGAACGGGCGGTCCACCACCGGGACCACGGGCTTGGGGACGGCCAGGGTCAGCGGCCGGAGCCGGGTGCCCTCTCCGCCGGCGAGGATGACTGCTTTCATGAGGTGGATCTACTATAGTCGCTTGTCCCGGAGGTCGACTTGAGTGATCTGGCTGAGCGTTTGGAACGGAAGCTCCGGGCGGGAGACGCCCGGCTCGGCACTCTCGGCCTCGGCTACGTTGGCCTCCCCCTGTCCGTCGAGTTCGCCACCGGCGGGCTCCGTGTCACCGGCTTCGACCTCTCGCCGGACAAGGTCGCCGCGGTCAACCGCGGCGAGTCCTACATCAAGGACGTCGCCTCCGCGCGGGTCAAGGCCCTCGTGGACGAGGGCCGGCTGGACGCCAGCAGCGACTTCGGCGGGCTGGCGGACTGCGATGCCGTGATCATCTGCGTGCCCACACCCCTCGGGAAGACGAAGGACCCCGACCTCTCGATGGTCGTGAGCGCGGCCAAGGCCATCGCGGAGCGGCTGCGTCCGGGCCAGCTCGTGGTCCTCGAGAGCACGACCTATCCCGGCACGACCGAGGAGCTCATCCTGCCCCTCTTGACCGCGAAGGGCCTGACGGTGGGGGAGTCGTTCTTCCTCGCCTTCTCGCCCGAGCGGGTCGACCCCGGCAACGCGCGCTTCAACACGCGCAACACGCCCAAGATCATCGGGGGGATGACCGCCACCTGCACGCGGGTGGCCCAGGCCCTCTATTCGCGGGCCATCGACACCATCATCCCGGTCTCGTCGACGCAGACGGCGGAGATGGTGAAGCTGCTGGAGAACACGTTCCGGAGCGTCAACATCGGCCTCGTGAACGAGGTCGCGCTCATGTGCGACCGCCTGGGCGTGGACGTCTGGGAGGTCATCGAGGCCGCGGCCAGCAAGCCCTTCGGCTTCATGCCCTTCTATCCGGGCCCGGGCCTGGGCGGGCACTGCATCCCCATCGATCCCCTCTACCTCTCCTGGAAGCTCAAGACCCTCAACTACCGGGCGCGCTTCATCGAGCTGGCGGGGGAGGTGAACTCCGGGATGCCGGACTACGTGTGCGAGGTGGTGGCGGACGCGCTCAACGACCGCGAGAAGAGCGTCAAGGGCTCGCGCGTGCTCATCCTCGGGGTGTCCTACAAGCGGGACGTCGAGGACGTGCGGGAGTCGCCCGCCCTCGACATCATCAAGATCCTGGAGGGCAAGGGCGCGCGCGTGGGCTACAATGACCCCTACGTGCCCGAGCTGCACCTCGACCACAACGTCATGCGCTCGGAAGACCTTCTCTCCGCCGTACGCGCGGCCGACGTCGTGGTGATCGTGACCGACCACACCGCCTATCCGTACCGCGAGATCGTCGAGGCCGCTGCCGTCGTGGTGGACACGCGGAACGCCACCAAGGGCCTGCGCTCCCCGAAGATCGTCAAGATCTGAGGACCCCGGGGTGAACCTCCCGAACGCGCTCACCGTCCTCCGCATCTTCCTCGTCCCCGTGCTCGTGGTCGTGCTGCTCACGCGCGCGCGCACGGACGAGGGCCTGATCCTGGGGATGGCCATCTTCGGGCTGGCCGTGCTGACCGACTACCTCGATGGCTACTTCGCGCGGCGCCGCAACCAGGTCACGAAGCTCGGCATCCTCCTCGATCCGATCGCGGACAAGCTCCTCACCGCCGCCGCCTTCCTCTCCCTGGTGGAGCTGGACGCGGTGCCGGCCTGGATGGTGATGATCATCCTGGGCCGCGAGATTGCGGTGACCGGCCTGCGCAACGTGGCCGCGGGCTGGGGCCACCTGATCCCCGCCTCCGGCCTCGGCAAGGGCAAGATGGTGTCCCAGGTGGTCGCGATCTTCCTGCTCCTCCTCTCGCACTGGCGCTTCCCGGTCCTGCGCCTGCCGGCGATGGCGGTCCTGTGGGTCGTCGTGATCCTGGCCGTGGTCTCCGGCCTCGATTATTTCGTCAGCTTCTGGCGCGAGGTCTACCGGACGACGCCGGCGCCGGCGCCGCGGCCGGAGTCGCGGGTGGACCCGCGGCCGCCGCTGGGCGCCACCGCCAAGGCCCCGCTCAAGTAGGTCATCCGATAGATCTCGTCGCAGGGCTCGCCGTCCGGCTTGAAGGTCCGGGCCACGAGCGCGCCGCCCAGGGGGACGAAGAGCGCGGGGTCGGGCCGGCGGCTCTTGGCCTGGGCCGGCTCGATGACGACGAGCGTGGGCCGCTCCCGCGCCCACTCCGCGAGCAGCGGCATCGCGCCGTCGGGCTGGTCGAAGTTGAGGTCCTCGACGCGCACGCGCCGGTCGTAGGCGAACTCGAGGTCGAGGGCGCGCGCGGTGGTCCGCACCGTCCGGCTGTGGGTGACCACCGTGATCCCGCCCGGGTTGTGATCGGCTTCCTGACGCACGAAGGCCAGCGTGTCGGCCACACCGTAGCCGGACGGCCAGCCGTTCACGTACTGGAAGCGGTCGAGATCCACGAAGGCCGCCCGCGCGGGGTCGGTGAGCAGCTGGACATCGAAAGCGACGGCCGGGAGCAGACAGAGGATCAGGACTCCGGCCGCGGCCGGGCGCGCCCATCGCGACGAGGCGCGCACCTCCGCCCAGGTCCAGGCCTCGACCGTACCCCAGGCGGCCAGGGCGGCGAAGGGAGCGGTCAGGAACACGAGGTAGCGCGGGAACCAGATGTCGCCGACGGCGGCGAAGGCCACGACGGGGAGGGCCAGGAACAGGGCCAGGAAGGCCAGCGGGCGCGAGCGCAGGCCCGCCCCGCGGACCAGCGCGAGGAGGGCGAGCGCGATCAGGCCCGGCGTCCAGTAGGTCCAGAGCCAGGACGCGCACAGGGGAAGGTTCGCGGCCAGCCGCTCGAGGAGGGAGGCGTCGCTCTTCGAGACGGCGACCCGGACGGTGGCCGTCACCTCGAAGTACCGGAGGAGGGGGATGGCGGTCAGGGCGCCGGCCACGGCGTAGGCGGCGGCCAGCGGCCACGGGCGGCGCAGACGCCGGGGAGCGATGAGGAGCACGGCCGTGGCGGGGGCGAAGAAGAGCAGGACGCCGAGGGCCTTGGCGAAGACGGCGAGGACGAGCGCGACCCCGGCGGCGATCCCGTCGCGGAGGCGCCATCGTTCGGCCAGGCGCAGGCTCGCCACCGCCACGAGCACCGCGAAGGTCGCGAGCGCCTCGTCGGTGAGGGCGAGCCGGTCGTAGACGAGCGCATACGGGCAGGCGACGTAGAAGAGGCCGGCGATCCATCCCACGCCCGGCCCGCCCAGCGCGCGTCCGAGCAGGACCGCCCCCGTGAGCGTGCCCGCGCCGAAGGCGACGGTCAGGGCCCGGCTGGCCCAGAGGTAATGGTCCCGGGCCCAGGGGAAGAGGAGCGCGTTCGCGAAGATCGCGATCCCCTTGCCGTACTGCCACGGCTTGTCGAGCTTCTGGCCCTGGGAGATCCAGATCGCCCAGCGGATGTGCCCGGTTTCGTCGAAGAAGATCGGGAGGCTGGTGAGGGCGAGCAGGCGCGTCCCGAAGTACGCGATGACGAGGAGGGCGAGGCCGAGGGAAGCGCGTGAGAGCCGGCCGGACCCGATCACCGCGGGAGGGTAGCACGCGAGGACTTAGAATCCGCTTCTTCCGATGGCCCTGCCCGCCCCTCCGGTCGTCCCCTCGCCCCCCGCGGCCCTGGCCACGTCCGAGCGCCACTGGCGCACGGCGTCGATCCTCCTCGTCGGAGCCCTGGCCGTCCTGATGCTGTCCACGGTCCTGGACTACGGCATGACCGGCGACGAAGGCGTGCAGCACCGTTACGCCCGGCGCGTGCTGCGCTGGTACGCCACGCTCGGCGCCGACCGCTCCGCCGTCGCCGACGAGGACATCTCGATGTACGGCGGGTTCTTCGAGGCGATCGCGGAGGGGGCGGCCGCGCTCTCGCCGCTCGACCCCTACGACACGCGCCACATCGTGAACGTCCTCTTCGCCCTGGCCGCGGTGGTGGCCGTGCTCCGGATGGGAACGCACCTGGCCGGACCACCCGGCGGCGCGCTCGCCGTCGTCTTCCTGGCCCTGACGCCGCCGTTCTACGGGCACGCCTTCAACAACCCGAAGGACATCCCGTTCGCGGGCACATTCGCGGTGGCGGTCGCGGTGATCCTGGCCGTGAGCGACCGGAGCCCGCGGTTGCGCGCGCGGGACGTCCTCGCGTCTGCCCTCGCCATCGGCGTCACGGCCGGCGTGCGCGTGGCCGGGATCGCGCTCTTCGGTTTCGCGCTCGTGTTGTGGGTCTCGGTCGCGTGGGCGAAGGAACGCCGGCGGCCGATCGTGGACGGCCTGCCACGTCTGGCGGCGGCCTGGGTGGCGACGGTGGCGGGCGGCTGGCTGGTCATGCTGGCCTGCTGGCCGTGGGCGCAAGTGGCGCCCCTGGGCCATCCGTTCCGGGCGCTGGGCGCGTTCTCGCGGTTCTGGGAGACGATGGTCGTCTTCTACGAAGGACAGTACCTGCCCAACGGGGCCGTCTCGCGCTTCTATGCGCCGAAGTGGTTCGCCCTCACGATGCCGGAGACGTACCTGGTGGCGGCGGTGATGGGGACGGCCGCCGTGGTCTTGCTCCTTCGGAGGCGGCCCGTCGATCCCGCGACGAAGATGCGGCTCGTGCAGGCCAGTTGGTTGGCCGGCGTCGGCATTTTGCCGGTCGCGTGGGTCGTCATTCGCCATACGCCGCTCTACGATGGAATGCGGCAGCTCCTGTTCGTCGTCCCACCGATGGCGGTGCTGGCGGGGGTGTCAGTCGCAACCTATCTCCGGGCGCGGAAGGGGAGAGTGGACGCTCGTGCGGCCGGACTCGTGCTGATGGCGGCGGCCACCGTGACCGTGGCCGACATGGTCGCGCTCCATCCCTACGAGGCGCTCTACTTCAACCGGCTGGTGGCGGGCGGGCTCGGGAGGGCCGTCGATCGCTACGACACGGACTACTGGTGTCTCACCTACAAGGAAGGCGCGGAGTGGCTGCTGGCCCGTTACGCCGGCGCCGACTGCGCGGAGAAGATCCGCGTGGGCGGCCACTCGATCGTCCTGCAGACGTCGTACTACCTGCGGAAGACGGAAGAGGGACGGCGCCTGTTCAGCCCCGTCACCCTGGACGACGACCCGAACTATGCCCTGGCCACCACGCGGTTCGGCGACCACCTGAACACGCCCGGCCGCGTCGTGCACACGGTGAGCCGGCAGGGAGCGACGCTGCTCTACGTGTTCGAGGTGAAGCCGCCGGCCTGCCGTGCGGGGCCATAGGCGGGGCGGCTTCTCGAAGGAGCTACTGCAGCTCGGCCTTCTCCCCGGGCATGATCGCGTCGTTGGCGTTGAAGATGCGGACGACGGAGGTCCGCTCGCGCACCGCGACCACCACTCCCTCTCCGAGCACGAGTCGTGCCGTGGGCACTGAAGGGTACATGACCTTGTAGAAGACGAAGATGTTCCCGGGGGTGATGCTGTTGGCGCTGCCCAGGTTCAGGATCAGGAGCTGGCGGTCGGCGGCGATCGTGGCGTCGTTCTCGATGTCGACCACCGTCCCCACGATCTTCCCGCTGGGGGGCGTGAGGCGCGTGGGGCGCGGATGCTCGGTGACGAGCGGCACCTGGACCCTCTCGAAGGGCTTGAGGTAGTCGCCGAGGTGGACGTCCGCGCAGGCCTGCTCGATTATGAGGGTGGCGGTGTTCTCCTGCACGAGGATCACGCGGCCCCAGCCAGTCGTCTCGATCTTGGTCCCGATGGAGCGCGAGGTCTCCGGGTGCTTGACCGTGTAGGTGGGGTGGTGGAGCGTGTAGACGTCCCCGGCCTTGACGCCGGCGTTCGTGCCCTTGTTGAGGTACATGACGTCGCGCTCGGCGAAGGCGATCTTGGTGGCGCCGTCCTCGGACCCGATGAGGTGCAGGCTCTCGTCCTCGCGGTCGTCCACGACGTACGGCGCGCACTGCAGTGCGACCTCCTCGATGGCGGGGACGAGGGCGGGACCGGTCGGTCCGCCGGGTCCACCGGCCCGGCCGGCGGCGCTCTCGGGCGTCTCCTCGGTCCCGGTGCCCGTGCCGCCCGCGCCGGGGGCCACGACGTTGACCTCAGGGATGATGAGGACGTCGCCGGGGTAGATCCAGTGGGCGTCGGTGATGCAGCGGTTGCGGTCCCAGATCTGCGGCCAGAGGTAGGGGTTGCCCAGGAAGCGGCGGGCGATGTCCCACAGCGTGTCTCCCTTGACGACGACGTAGTAGGACGCGCCGTCGGGGACCGTGTCGGGGCAATGGTTCCGCGACCAATGGGGTGGCAGCGTGGCCGGGCCCTTGAGCAGGCCCTCGGGCGCCGCGGCGGGGGGAGGCTGATCGGCCGGAGCGATGCCGGCCGGTGTTGCCGGACGGGCCGTCCGCTTGGCGGGCACCGGCGCATCTCCCCGGGCCTCGGGGTGACCGAGGACCAGGGACAGCGCGGCCACACCGCACAGGATTCCCATACCCTTGCTCACAGCCAACCTCCTGGACGGCCCTGACCGGCCCCGACCGTCCCCAAAACTCAGAGCGCGCGTCACTTCGCTTCGACGACGTCGGCCTAGGGAATGTCCGACTGTGACCCGGAATTTGGGGGGATGCTAGCAGGAAAAGAGACGGCTCGTCAAGGGTTTTTTTGGAGTTTCTAAAGTGTCACTTTAGCTTAGGCCGGCGGTGACGGAGGAGGCCCCGACGGGGAGGCGGACGGGGCCGGGGAGGTCGACGGGGCCGG
>JBGPBV010000239.1:0-7263 GCA_041481445.1 Vicinamibacteria bacterium | reverse complement strand
GAGACGGACGTCGTGAAGCGGCTCGATCCGATCTTCGCGGCCCTGGCCCCGGGCAAGGGCGGGATCGATCGCACTCCCGGGCGCGAGAAGCTGGGCGGCACCGCCGAGATGGGCTACCTGCACTGCGGGCCGGCGGGGGCCGGCCACTTCGTGAAGATGGTCCACAACGGCATCGAGTACGGCCTGATGGCCGCCTACGCCGAGGGCCTGAACATCCTGAAGAAGGCGAACGTCGGAAAGCTCAGCCACGAGAAGGACGCGGAGACGACGCCCCTGCGCCATCCCGAGCACTACCAGTACGACTTCAACCTGGCCGACGTGACCGAGGTGTGGCGGCGCGGCAGCGTGGTCGCCTCCTGGCTCCTCGACCTGACCGCGCAGGCCTTCGCGCAGAGCCCCGGCCTGGACAACTTCGGCGGGCGCGTGTCCGACTCCGGCGAGGGACGCTGGACGGTGGCCGCCGCCAACGACGAGGGCGTGCCCGCCTTCGTCCTGACCGCGTCCCTGTTCGAGCGCTTCGCCTCCCGCGGAGAGGACGAGTTCCAGAACAAGGTCCTCTCCGCCATGCGCTTCGGGTTCGGCGGCCACGTGGAGAAGAAGTGAGCGAGGAGCAGCCGCCGTCGGACGCGCTCGTCTTCTTCGGCGCCACCGGCGACCTCGCCTACAAGAAGATCTTCCCCGCCCTCCAGCAGCTCGTCCGCAAGGGCAAGCTGACCGCGCCCGTCATCGGGGTGGCCAAGTCGGGCTGGACCCGCGACCAGCTCGTGGACCGCGCGAAGAAGAGCGTGACCGAGGGCGGAGGCCTCGACGAGGAGGCCTTCCCCAAGCTGTGCAGCCTGCTGCACTACGTGGACGGCGACTACAGCGACCCGGCCACGTTCGCCAAGCTGCGCGGAGAGCTGGAAGGGTCGAAGCATCCCATCCACTACCTGGCCATCCCGCCCAGCATGTTCCCGGTGGTGGTGGAGAACCTGGCCGGCGCCGGCTGCGCGCAGAACGCGCGCGTCATCGTGGAGAAGCCGTTCGGGCGCGACCTCGAGTCCGCGCGCGGGCTCAACGCCACCCTGCACAAGGTCTTCCCGGAGCCCTCGATCTTCCGCATCGACCACTACCTCGGGAAGGAGGCGGTGCAGAACATCCTGTACTTCCGCTTCGCCAACGCGTTCCTGGAGCCGATCTGGAACCGCCACTACGTGGAGAACGTCCAGATCACGATGGCGGAGAGCTTCGGGGTGGCCGGGCGCGGGAAGTTCTACGAGGAGACCGGGGTCATCCGCGACGTCATCCAGAACCACATGTTCCAGACCGTGAGCTACCTGGCCATGGAGGCGCCGTCGGCCGCCTACGGCGAGGCCATCCGCGACGAGCAGGCCAAGGTCCTGCGCAACGTGCGCCCGCTCAGCATCGACAACATGGTGCGCGGCCAGTTCCGCGGCTATCGCGACGAGCCCGGCGTCTCCAAGACCTCCTACATGGCGACCTACGGCGCCCTGCGCCTCTACATCGACTCCTGGCGCTGGGAGGGCGTGCCCTTCTACGTGCGGGCGGGCAAGAGCCTCAAGATGACTTGCACCGAGATCGTGGTCGAGCTGAAGAACCCGCCCCAGGTCGTGTTCAGCGAGCCCACGCCGTCGGTCGGCAACTACGTGCGCTTCCGCCTCAACCCGCAGGTGGCGATCGCGATCGGGGCCCGGGCCAAGCGGCCGGGCGAGGGCATGCAGGGACAGCCGCTCGAGCTGTCCGTGGTCGAGCAGCCCGTGTTGCAGGGCAAGGACGGCCGCCTGGGCGACTACGCGCGCCTCCTCAGCGACGCCATGTCCGGGGACGCCACCCTGTTCGCGCGCCAGGACGTGGTGGAGGCGGCCTGGGCCATCGTGGACCCCGTGATCCACGGGCCGAGCCCGATGTTCGAGTACGACCCCGGGAGCTGGGGCCCGCCCCAGGCCGACCGCCTGGTGGCCGAGATTGGAGGATGGAACACACCGCAATGAAGGTCCTCGTCATCGACGTCGGCGGCACGAACGTCAAGGTGAGCACGGGCGGTCCGGACGATCCGCTCAAGATCCCGTCCGGCCCGGAGCTGACGGCGGCGCGGATGGCGGAGGGCGTCAAGGCCGCCACCACGGGCTGGGCCTACGACGCCGTCTCCATCGGCTATCCGGGTCCCGTGGTGAACGGGCGGCCGGCCGTCGAGCCCAAGAACCTGGGCGCGGGCTGGGTGCGCTTCGACTACGAGCGGGCCTTCGGCAGGCCCGTGCGCGTGATCAACGACGCGGCCATGCAGGCGCTCGGCTCCTATCAGGGCGGACGGATGCTCTTCATCGGCCTGGGGACGGGGATGGGCTCGGCGTTCGTGTCGGGCGGCCAGCTCGAGCCCCTCGAGCTCGCGCACCTCCCCTACCGCGACGGCGGCACCTACGAGGACTACGTCGGCCTGCGCGGCCTCGAGCGCCTCGGGCGCCGGAAATGGCAGCGCCACGTCGAGCGGGTGGTGGCGCTCCTCCAGCACGGCCTCCAGGCCGACTACGTCATGCTCGGCGGCGGCCAGACCAAGAAGCTCAAGAGGCTGCCGGAAGGCGTGCGCCTGGGCAACAACTCGCATGCGATCCTGGGTGGGATCCGGCTCTGGGACACGACCGTCTCGGAGGCGAGCCACCCCCAGGCGCCGCGGCCCCCCGCGCCGGCCGGCCGTCCCGGCGCCGCTCCCCCCGCCTGAGAGATGTCACCCTTCTCGACGCGCCTCTACCTCGTCCGCCACGGCGCCACCCAGCTCACCGCGGAGGACCGCTTCGCGGGCGCGATCGGGGTGGACCTCTCGGACGAGGGCCGCTGGCAGGTGGGTAGGCTCGCGGAGAGGCTCGCCCAGGAGCCGATCAAGGCCGTCTACGCAAGCCCCCTCGGGCGAACGGTGGAGACGGCCGAGATCCTGGCCAGGCCCCATCGCCTCATCCCCTCCCGCCGCGACGGCCTGCGTGAGATCAGCCACGGCCGTTGGGAGGGCCTCACGCGCTCGGAGGTGGAGGGCCGCTTCGCCGAGGAGTACGCGGCCTGGGAGGCCGATCCCTTCACCTTCGCCCCCCGGGACGGGGAGTCGGGGGTGGCGGTGCTCGCGCGCTCCCTGCCCGTGCTCCGCGAGATCGTGGTCGCGCACGCGGGCGAGCGCGTCCTCGTCGTCTCCCACAAGGCGACCATCCGCATCCTGCTCTCGAGCCTCCTCGGCTTCGACGCCCGCGGCTACCGCGACCGCCTCGACCAGTCGCCGGCCTGCCTCAACGTCGTCGACTTCAAGGACCCGGTGCGCTCGCGCCTGATGCTGTTCAACGACATCTCGCACTACGCCGGCCGCCCGCGCGAGGCCTCGTCGAGCCTCTCCAAGTGGTGGGACACGGCGGGCAAGACAAAGGACACGACGCGGGGCTGAGAGGACCGCTCCCGGGGAGACCCATGGCCTGGATCAAGACCATCCCGTTCACGCAGGCGGATCCCGTCCTGCGCCACGCCCTCGAGGCCCAGGCCCGCCTCTATCCCCGCGAGTACCAGCGCTCTCCGGACGACGACGGCACCACCAGCATCGTGGCCACCCACACCCTGATCCCGGCCGCCCTCGAGCACGCGTTCTCGACGTTCGGCGCCCTCCTGTCGCCCGACCTGCCCCTCACCCGCGCCCAGCACGAGATGATCACCACGCGCGTCTCCGCCGTGAACCGGTGCCACTATTGACTGGAGTCCCACGCAGAGTTCCTGCGTGCCGTGACGTTGGACGACGCCCTGGTGAAGGCCCTGGTCGAGGACTACGAGCACGCCCCGATCTCGGAGGCGGACCGGGCCATGCTGGACTTCGCGACGCAGGTCACGGAGGACGCCACCCGCATCACGCCCCGCGACCACGAGCGCCTGCGCGCGGCCGGCTTCGACGACCGCGGGATCCTGCAGATCACCCTGGTGGCCGCCTGGTTCAACTACATCAACCGGGTGGCGGACGCCCTCGGGGTGGGACGCTGAGGCGGCGAAGTAGCGCCGGTCCTACTCTCCGTGGCCGCTCGAGGCGGCCTTGACCCACGCCGTGAACAGGTCCTGGAGGAAGGGCCGCTTGGCGGTGGGCACGTCGACCTCGAGCTGCACGAGACCGTCCCCCAGGGCCAGGAACACGCCCTCGGTCGTGTAGTCGACGCCCAGCCGCTCGCCCGTGAACGCGTAGGACGGCCGCCCCATCGCGCCGCGCGTGGGCGACCGCGCCGCCGCCGCGTCCTGGGGTGTCGCCGGACGCGCGCGCCACCAGGAGGCGCGCAACGAGACCGTGAAGTCCCCGTCCGGGGACGCGGAGACCACGGCGTCGGGCGGGGGGACCTTGCGCGACGCCGAGCCCGTTTCCGGCTCGCGGACCCAGCCCACGGGAAAGGGCAGCTCGGGGCCGGCGGGGCCAAAGACGGCCACCGGCTCGAGCCTCGGAGCGGGCGGCGCCTGGATCTCCGCGGTGAGGAGGCGCTCCGCTTCCAGGCCGTGCAGCGACGCGCGCAGGACGCCGCGGTTGAAGGCCACCGCCGGAGTGGGACCCACGTAGCGGGCCACGAGCTTCTCCCGTCCGAGGTCCACGATCACGTACTCGACGTCCCGGGTCCCGCTCTCCGCTGTCCCTCCGCGGGCCCAGCCCACCAGGCCCTGGAAGTCCCCGAAGCCGACCGGACGCGCCTGGGCCTTCGGCTCGCTGGCGAAGCTCTCGAAGGCCTGGCCGGCGAGGAGGGCCGACTCCAGCCGGGGCAGGGCCAGCGGCGAGAAGACGCGGTCCACTCTCAGGGCGATCTCGTCCGCCGCTTCTCCCGACGCGCATTGCAGGCGATGGGGCGACACGTCGTCCATGCCGTCGGGCAGGGCCAGGCTGAGCCGCTTGCCGCGCACGGCCTGGAGGCCACCCGCGCGCAGCCGCCGGGAGGGAAGGGACGGCCCGAGACCGTGCGCCTCCAGGAAGTCCTTGACGATGTTGATGGGGATCCCGAAGCCGATCCCGACCCCGCCCCGCAGCTTGAGCTCGACCAGGCCGACCACGAAGCCGTCGGCGTCGAGCATGGGCCCTCCGCTGCTGCCGGGGTTGATGGCGGCGTCGGTCTGGAGGTAGCGCGGCGCGCCGGCGTCGTCGGTGCGGATGGCGCCGATCAGGCCGCGGGTCGTGCTGACCCTGGGGACCTCCACGGCGGCGGTCTTGCCCAGCTCGAGCTTGCCGCCGAACGGGAATCCCCAGACCGTCACCGGCTGCCCGCTCTCCAGGACGTCCGAGTCCCCCATGTGCAGGAACGGCAGCTCGGCCCCCACTGCGAGCACGGCCAGGTCCAGCTCCGGATCCACGACCTCCACGGAGGCGGCGAAGCTGCGGACCCCGCCGGACTCGGAGGGGAGGACGACCTCGATCTTCGTCACTTCCAGGGTCATGCGAACGCCGGTCTGGCCCCGCGGGGGCGTGACTTCCCCGCCCGCGATCACGTGCTGGTTCGTGAGCACGTACCCCGCCGGCGAGACGACGAAGCCGCTGCCGGTGGCGATCTCCACGTCGTGGATCTCCCTCGGCTCCTTGAACAGCTCCGTGTACTCGGCGCGGACGTCCCCGCGGACGCGGATGAAGGCGGTGGCCTCGGTGGCCCTGGCCGCGGGCGCGCCTCCCGCCGCCTCGGACGCGGGAGCGAGGGCGAGGATCACGACGAGGCGGCCGGCGGCGATGAGGGATCGGACGCGCATCCGGAGCCGCGACTACTATCGCCCTTGTCCGCGTCGTGTCAAGGTCGGCGCCTGACAGTATGATCCGCACCTCCGCTCCATCGAGGAGGAGGCTCTGGCCATGGACTCCGACCGACGTCGCTGGATCAAGGGGGGGTCCCTCGCCCTCCTCGGCTCGGGCTTCCTCTCCCGCGTCGACCGCGTGGCGGCCATGCAGGCCCCGCGCCCCTCGTCGCCCTCGCTGACGCGGACCCTCGGCGAGGCGGCCAGGGCCGGCAAGAGCGAGTCGCTGCTCCTCAAGCCGCAGCCGGGCGAGGAGGGTCCGCCCGCCCCCGCTCCCGCGAAGGTCGACCGCCTGACCCTGGATTGGAACAAGGCCACCGTGGGCCGGCTCAAGGCGAAGCTGGCCGAGCGCGACATCCAGGCCTTCCTCGTCCGCGATCCCCTGAACGTCATCTACCTCACCGGCTACTGGCACACCACCACCGAGCGTCCGCAGGCCGCCTTCATGAACAAGGACGACGCCGCGCCCTGGTTCCTCTACCCGGGCCTGGACCGCGACCTCGTCACCGGCTGGTGGTTCGGAGGGGGCTGGACCTACTTCGACTTCCTCCATGCCGAGGGCGCCTATCCCTACCAGGGAACCCTCGACCAGGGCGACACCGCCGACCTCTTCGAGTTCCTGCTGCGCGGGATCAAGGAGCACGGCCTCCAGGGCGGCAAGATCGGGGTGGACGGCGAGCTCTACCCCTCCGAGCTGGACAAGGTCAGGAAGGTCCTGGGAACAGTTGACTGCGTCAACATTTCCGACGTCTTGATCAAGATGCGGGAGGTGAAGACGCCCGAGGAGCTGGCCCTCTGGCGCCGCGCCTACGTCTACTTCGACCGCGCCCACTGCTTCGCCCGCGACTACATCCTGACCCACGGCACCGACGTCACGGACTGGGAGGTGGCCAAGGCCACCGAGCTCTGGTCCAACGACCTCCTGCTCTCCGAGCTCGACCTCGCGGGCGGCCTCCCCCACCACGGCGTGGGCGCGTCCATCGGCATCGCCGTGCGCGCGGGGGCGGTGACCGCCTACCCGCACCCGAACCAGCCCTACTTCAACAAGATCGGCCGCAACATGGCGCTCCAGGTCTCGGGGGGCGCCTCCATCGGCGGCTACGGCGGGGAGAACTACCGCGCCTACATCCTGGGCGACGCCTCCGGCAGCTTCGACGCCGGCATGCGCAAGCTCTGGGAGGTGAGCCAGCGCAGCTGCGACATGCAGGTGGAGCTCTCCACCGAGGGCTCGACCTGCTCGCACGTCGCCCACGAGATCCTCGCCTACCAGGTCGGGCAGGGCGTGCAGAAGTACATCTACCACCGGCCCGGCCACGGAGAAGGCGTGGAGGGACACCAGCCTCCCTACCTGGCCCTGGGCGACTACACGATGCTGCGGCGCGGCATGTGCTTCTCCGAGGAGCCGGGCCTCTACGACCCCGAGCACGGCTACGGCTTCAACTGGAGCGACACCGTCGTCGTCGGCCTCAAGTCCGGCTACCGGATGAGCCGCGT
>JBGPBV010000238.1:0-7426 GCA_041481445.1 Vicinamibacteria bacterium | reverse complement strand
TTGTGGCCCTGGAGGCCGCGGGTTCGAATCCCGTCATCCACCCCAACTTACCTCACTGCTGCAGCCGGTACCCCACCCGGTGCCGCACCACAACCTTCCCGTGGCCGGACACCTTCACGGAAATCTTCCGCACACGGCCGGGCGCGCCCGAGGCATCGGGTGTGAAGCCGAGGACGTATTGCGAGCGCAGGTCTGCCGCGATCTCGTCGAGTACGCCGGGAAGCGCCGCCTCGCTGGGCAGCTTGAAGAGGCGCCCGCCGCTGACCTGGGCCAGCCGGGCCAGCTCCTTCAGGGCCTCCTGCGGGTCCGGCCCATCGCCGCCTGGCGACGCCGGGTAGGCCACGGGGTAGATCGTGACCGCGTGGGACTGGACGGCCCGGTCGAGCGCCGCCGGGTCGGTGGCGCTCACCGTGTCGATGCCATCCGTGAGCAGCACGAGCGCCGATCGGCCGTTCGACGCCGACAGGGCGCGCAGGCTGAAGGCGATCGCGTCGCGTACCGCGGTGTTGCCGCCCTCGGGCAGCGTCCGCACCCGCTCGAAGAGCGCCTCGGGATGCTCCCGGTCGAAGTGCTCCAGGAGCTGCGCCTGGTCGAAGAAGACGACGATGATCTCCTGCGCGTTCGGTAGGCTCGAGAGGAACCGCACGGCCACGTCCTGCGACCGCCGCAACGTCTCCAGCATGCTGTCGCTCGTGTCGACGAGGAGCGCCACGTCGAGGGAGGTGGACTGGTTGGCGCCCTTCCCCATGCGGGCGCACATCTCGATCTTCTGGCGGCGGCCGTCCTCCGTCACCACGAAGTCGCGGGGGGTCAGGCCGTCGATGGGCCGCCCCTGCGCGTCCTCGACCGTCACGGCCACGTTGACGAGCGAGGTCTGCGCCGAGAAGACGGCCTGCCCCGCGCCGGCCGGCGCCGCGGCCAGACCGACCGCGAGCGACACGGCCGCCAGCCGTGGAAAGTGCGGGGCCACCTAGTTCGGGGAGGCCGCCGGCTCCGGGGCCTTCGGCCCTTCCGCGGCCTTCGGCCCTTCCGCCGCCTTCAGCACTTCTGCGGGCTTCGGCCCTTCCGCGGCCTTCGTCATTTCCACGGGCTTGAGCACTTCCGCCGCCTTCGTCATTTCGACGGGCTTCAGCACTTCCGCGGCCTTGGGCTTTTCCGGGGGCTTGGGCGTGCTCACGTAGCCGATGATCCGGTCCTTCTTGACGGTGTAGACGACGATCTCGTTGAGCTGCCGCGAGCCCTTGCGGTAGAACTGCACCGGCTCCAGGAGCGTCCTGTCCTTCTTCTCGATCTCGATGTCGTCCACCACGAGCACCACGTTGAACTTGTGCCGCTTGGCGTCGGCGTCCTTCAAGCGCAGGGCCACCGGGCCGACCGCGTGCGGCGACTTGGACTTGGCGAGGTTGAATTCGTAGTAGTCGCGGAGACCGGCGCGCTTGAGCTCCGCGACCTCCTCCGCGTTGCGCGCGATCAGGCCGCTCTGCTCGCCGAGGTCCCCGATCGCGTGCCGCAGGCTGGCCTGCGTCTCTTCGAGGGCCGCCTTGCTGGCGGCGACGGCGTCCTTCACCCTGCCGACCTCGCCGCCGAGCGCATCGATGTCGGCCTGGCCCTTCCGCTGCGCTTCGCGCAGCTGCCGGGCCACCGTCGCCGTCCTCTCGAGCTCCGCCGCGGTGACGCCGGCCCGCTCCGCGATGGTTACGGTCTGGCCGCCCAGGGCCGCCAGCGCCAGGTCCAGCTCTTTCGCCCTCCGGTCGGCGATCGTGGTCTGCTCCGTGAGGTGTGCGATCTGCCGGCGCGCGTCGCGCAGCGCGACGAGGAGGTAGGCGGTCAGGCCGAGGATCACGACGGCCAGCCCGATGCCCGCTACCGCGAGAGTCCTTCCGGGACCACTCCCGGGCGTCGATGGGTCGGTCTTTGGCGTTTCCAGGATCGAAGTCATTCTTCCTCCCGCCCCAACGCGGGGAGCGCGGATCCTACAGGCGTTGGGGCGCCGGCTGGAGTGATATGCGTCCGCCCCGTGACGACGCGCACTTTCAGTGGTGATATTGCCCGCGGCGCTTCAGGGCACGTGAGACAGGACACGCCGGGTCGGACCATTGGCGGCGATGCCGCTCCGTTGGCCTTGGGCTGGCGCCCTGGAACCGCCGTCAGCCTCCAGGACGGCCCCACCGGCCACCGACGCGAAAGCGAAGGCGCGGGACGACCCCTGCCGCGCTGACCTCTACGCGGCGGTCCGCACCGCGTGCACCTGGCGCAACCACCCGGCCACCTGGTTCCAACTCAGAAGATGAGGGACCCCAAATCGTCGTTCTCGCACTCTCGGGCGACACCGACGCGGCGCGCTTCGTTCCTCCTCACGGCATCGGCCAGCAGGTCCAAGGGTTGGCGGTAGGTCACGGTCAGCCGCCCGTCGCTTGGGGTAGAGTTCGATAGTACGTACCCGACGCAGGACGCGCTCTTGGGTCGGTGTAGAACGCCGGAAGAGTTCGGGCCCTCTGGGCGAGGTCGAGCGGCCGGACGCCGAAGTCGATGTACCCATCGCTGGACCTCGTTCTTTCTCTGGAGAACTCATCATGGACGTGCTATCCCAAGTGATGCGGCTCCCGTACATCAAAGGCCTGTGGCTGCGGTTCCCGGTCGGGCCCGTCGATGTCAAAGTGCAATACGGGATGTATCCGAGGCCAGATTATGCCTACGGCGTGTACTGGGCCGCGTATCTGGCGTCTTGCATCGGGATTCCGCGCATCACCGCCATTGAGCTCGGTGTGGCTGGCGGCCGCGGGCTGTTGGCGCTTGAAGACGCATGCGCGGAAATCGGCACCTTCCTGGGCGTGAAGATCGACGTCGTCGGCTTCGATTGCGGCGAGGGCTTGCCGCCGCCAGTCGACTACCGCGACTTGCCCCACATCTGGAACACGGGATTCTACAAGATGGACCAAGCGGCGCTGCGGGCCAAGCTGAAATCTGCCAAGCTGGTGATCGGCGACGTTGCCGTCACGGCGAAGGACTGGCTCCGGGATTCGATCGAATCGCCGATCGGCTTCATTGCGTTCGACCTCGACTACTACAGCTCGACCAAGCAGGCGCTGGCCCTGCTCGACGGCCCCGAATCGACACACCTCCCGCGGGTGCACTGTTATTTCGACGATCTCGCCGCCAATGATCAGGGCTGCATGAATCGCTATGTCGGCGAGTATCTGGCCATCGACGAATTCAATGCGGCGCACCCGGACCGCAAGATATGCCGTATCGAACAGCTGCGTATCAATCGCCCGGGCTATGAGCATTGGCAGGAACGCATGTACGCTTTCCACAATTTTGCGCATGCGAAGTACACGCAGGTGGTGGTACGCGGTGCAAGTCATACCGAAAGGCCGCTCTAGACCGCGGACCAAGGGGCGAGTGACGGCTGAAGTGGAGGTCCTCGATTCCGCACGGCGGCTTGCCCGTGCGAGCCGGCGCGCGGCCGCCTTCACCGGCGCGGGCGTCAGCACCGCCTCCGGCGTCTCCGACTTCCGAAGCCCGGGCGGGATCTGGAGCCGCTATCGCCCGGTGACCATCCAGGAGTTCCTGGCCAGCGAGGAGGCGCGCCGCCGGTACTGGCTTTACAAGAAGGAGACGTACGCGGAGGTCGCGGCCGCTCGTCCCAACGCGGCGCACCTCGCCCTGGCACGGCTGGAGGCCGCGGGGCGGCTCCTCGGCGTGATCACCCAGAACATCGACGGCCTCCACCAGGAGGCCGGCAGCCGGCACGTCCTCGAGCTGCATGGCACCAACCGGCGCGTGGAGTGCCTCTCGTGCCGGCGTGCGTATCCCGCGGCAGAGATCCAGCAGCGGCTCCTCGCCGGCGCCGCCGTTCCGACCTGCGACTCCTGCCGTGGGCTGCTCAAGCCCGCGACCGTGTCGTTCGGACAATCCCTGCCCGCCGACGTCCTGGCCGGAGCCTTCGAGCTGGCCCGGACGGCCGACCTGCTCCTCGTCCTCGGCTCGTCGCTGCTGGTCCATCCGGCCGCCGCCATCCCGGAGGCCGCGGCCGAAGCCGGCGTGCCGGTACTGATCGTCAATCGCGAGCGGACGCCCCTCGATCACCTCGCCGCGGTCGTGCTTCACGGCCCGGTAGAGGAGGTTCTGCCCGCGGTGCTCGACGACTGAGGACTTCGACCTTCGGCCCCGCGATCTGGTCGGCGACCGTCACCGCCTCACGCAGTGCCGCCGGGTCGCGCACGGACGCTCCATTGACGTGGCCGCGCCGCCCGCCTAGCCTGCGTCGGGTATGCGGCGGGGGATTCTCTGCGTCCTCGCTCACGTGGGTTGGGCCGGGGCACTCGTCTGCGCGGTGTCGATCGCGACGCCGGCCTCCGCCGATCCGCCCCCCTCGAACCCGTTCGGCCGCAAGTACCCGCCGCGCATCTACACCACCATCCGCCTGCAGGGCGAGCCCCCGGTGATCGACGGCCGGCTCGACGACGAGGCGTGGCGCCAGGGAGAGTGGGCGGGACGCTACACGCAGCAGCTCCCGATCGAGGGGGCGCCGCCGACGGCCCCCACCGAGCTGAAGATCCTCTACGACGGGAACAACGTCTACATGGCGATCCGCGCCTGGGACGAACCCGCCAAGGTCCACCGCTATCCGGGCCGCCGCGACGACTTCCTCGGCTACGCGGTCGACGTGGTCGGCATCTGCTTCGACAGCTACAACGACAAGCGCACCGGCTTCGAGTTCGACCTGACCGCCGGCGGCGGGAAGATCGACCTCCTGCTCGGCAACGGCGAGAGCGAGTGGGACACCAACTGGGACTCCGTCTGGGACGGCAAGGTCGCTCACGACGACAAGGGCTGGACGGCGGAGTTCCGCGTGCCCCTCGACCAGCTCCGCTACGGCCCGCAGGACGAGCAGGTCTGGGGCATGCACGCCTGGCGCTGGATCGCCCGCAACCAGGAAGAGGACCAGTGGCAGCTCATCCCCCGCCAGAACTCGGGGCGCATGTACCAGCTCGGCGAGCTGCACGGCATGCGCGGGCTCCAGCCCTCGCGCCACCTCGAGCTGCTGCCGCACGTGGTGGGGACGGCCAGCTCCGGCCCCTCCACTCCCGGCGGGGCCACCGACGGCGCGGGGTCGGCCGGCTTCGACGCCAAGCTCGGGCTCTCGACCAACTTCGCGCTCGACGCCACCGTCAACCCCGACTTCGGCCAGGTCGAGGCCGACCCCTCCGTCGTCAACCTCACCGCCTACGAGACCTTCTACGACGAGAAGCGTCCCTTCTTCCTCGAGGGCAAGAAGATCCTGACCTTCGGGCTCCAGGACTCCGACCAGCTCTTCTACTCACGCCGCATCGGCGCCGCGCCGTCGCTCGGTCCCCCGCTCGCCCCGGGCGAGACCGTGCGCATGCCGGACGCCACCACCATCCTCAGCGCGCTGAAGCTCACCGGCAAGACGAGCGGCGGGCTCTCCGTCGCCGCGCTGCAGAGCCTCACCCAGAAGGAGACGGCGCAGGTGTCGACGCCGGCCGGCGATCGCGACGACGCCGTGGAGCCGCTGGGCTCGTACACCGTCGGCCGCGTCCACAAGGACTGGGCCAAGGGCAACACCAGCCTGGGCGCCATGATCACCTCGACCCACCGCTGGATCTCCGACCCGGCGCTCTCGGCCCTGCCTTCCCAGGCGTTCGCCGGCGGCCTCGACTTCACGCGCTACTTCGCCGATCGCGCCTGGGTGCTGGGGGCGAGCGGCGTGCTGAGCCGGGTGAGCGGGGACCGCGCGGCGATCCAGGCACTGCAGACCAGCCCCGTGCACTACTACCAGCGCGTGGGCGCGGTCCACCTCGGCCTCGATCCCGAGGCCACCTCCCTCTCCGGCAACGGCGGCTCGATCCTCGTGGGGACCACGGGCAAGAAGCGGCTCGCCCTCACCGACCATTACCACTGGTACTCGCCGGGGCTCGACCTCAACGACGTGGGCTACCTGCGCCAGGCCGACCTGCGCGCCAACCAGCTCTTCCTCGGGTGGACCGAGCCCTCGCCGAAGGGCGTCTTCCGCACCTACTCGGCGCAGGCCTCGCGCGAGGACCAGTGGGACTACGGCGGCCTGCAGGTCAAGGCGCGGACGGGCCTCGAGACGACCGCCACCTTCCGCAACAAGATGACGGGCCAGGCCGGCCTCTGGTACAACCAGGACGTCGACACGCGCGCGCTGCGGGGCGGCCCCGCGCTGCGCACGCACGACTACTACACCGCGCAGTTCTCCACCGGCACCGATTACGCCCGGCGGCTCTCGATCTCGGCCAAGGGCGAGCACTCGTGGGCTCTTCGCGGCGACGACTCGGAGGCCTCGAAGCTCTACGCCACGGTGCGCCTGCGCCCCTCGAACCGCCTCTCGCTGGCTGCAGAGGCCGGATACGAGACCCTCCTCGACAACCTCCAGTACGTGGCCACCTCCGGCTCGTCCGCGGGACCGCGCTGGGTCCTGGGGCGCATCGACCAGGACACGTGGAGCTTCACGTTGCGAGCGAACCTGACCCTGAGCCCCGAGCTGACCCTCCAATACTACGTGAGCCCCTTCCTCAGCACCGGGCGCTACACGCGCTTCAAGCGCGCGACCGACACGCTGGCCCAGGCCTACGACCAGCGCTTCCACGAGTACGGCCCGGAGGAGATCGCTTACGGCACGGCCGCGAACGCCTACGCGGTGACCGAGGCCGGCGGGCCGGCCTACGGGTTCGCGAACCCCGACTTCACCTTCCGCCAGTTCCGCTCCAACCTCGTCGCGCGCTGGGAGTTCAAGCCCGGCTCGTCGGTGTACGTGGTCTGGTCGCAGGGCCGCACCGGATCCGTGCCTTACGCCCAGCCCTCCTTCTCTCGGAGCTGGGACGCCTTGTGGCAGGCGCCGGCGGACAACGTCTTCCTGGTCAAGCTCAGCTACTGGCTCTCCCCGTAGCGCGGAGGACCCATGCTGAAACACGTCGTGCTCGCGGTCGTCGCCGTCGCCTCGGCGGGGCCGGCCGCTTCACCGGAGGACGTGAGCGCGCAAGTCATCGCGCTCGAACGCGGGGCGCTCGATCGCTGGGGCAGGGGCGACCCCGGCGGTTACATCGAGGTCTACGACCCCCAGGTGACGTACTTCGATCCCTTCCAGGAGAAGCGCGTGGATGGCCTCGACGCCGTCAAGGCCATGCTCGCGCCGATCACCGGCAAGGTCCGGGTCAGCCGCTACGACATGCTCGACCCGAAGGTGCAGCCGCACGGCGACGTGGCCGTGCTCTCGTTCAACCTCCTGAGCTACCAGAAGCAGCCGGACGGCACCGAGCCGGTGGTCGCCCGGTGGAACGCAACCGCGGTCTACCTTCGGACCGGTCGGACGTGGAAGAGCATCCACGTGCACTGGTCGTTCCTGAAGCCGGAGCTCAAGGCCCGGGCGACCGAGGGGTCG
>JBGPBV010000237.1:0-7986 GCA_041481445.1 Vicinamibacteria bacterium | reverse complement strand
CCCCACGACCCCCGCCCCCGACCGGACCACGGAGACCTTCACCGGCACGCTGTCCAAGGGCGGCAGCGTCTCCCAGATATTCACCGTGCAGCAGCAGGGGCAGGTGGACCTCACCCTCACCAAGACGGACCCGCTGACCACGATCACCCTCGGGATCGGCATCTCCCAGACCTCGGCCAACCAGTGCATCCCGGTGCTCCTGGCCTACAACAACACCGCCCAGGCGGGGACGGTCATGTCGGGCACCGCCGCCCCGGGCGCCTATTGCGCGGTCGTCTACGACGTCGGCAACATCTCGGACCCCGTCACCTACACGCTGACGGTCGTCCACCCCTGAGCGGCTAGGGCGCGGGGTCGTAGACCCGCTTGACGTCCACCGCGCCTCCCCATTGCGGCTCGAAGTGGGTGGTGACGATCAGCCTCCCGGCGTCGGGTGCGAGCGCGAAGGTCTCCTTGAGCCGTGGGCCGCGGGCCGGGACCGTCTCCGTCACGAGGTCGTCGCCCTGCCAGCGCGTCTTGACCTCGTCGCCGCGGTCGTTCTTCACCGCCTTGCCGTCGGGATGGAGCCGCCGGATCAGCCCGGTGTCGTCGCCGATGAGGAAGTCCCCCTCCTCCTGCTTGATGGTCAGGCTGTCCGGGGGCTCGTCCAGGCGGCGCATCGTCTCGCTCATGCCTTCGGACGGGCCGCCGCTCCCGTCGCCGCCGCGCGACATGCCGCCGCCGTAGCCACCGTGGTGCCCTCCGCCGGAGTGCCCCCCGCCGCCATAGCCGCCACTACCGCCGCCGTATCCGCCTCCGCCTCCGCCCCCGCCTCCCCGTCCTTCCCCTCCGCCTCCCTGATGGGCCGCCCGCATCTTGTCGCGGAAGTTCTCGCTCTGGTCGGCGTTGAGCTTCCAGGTCCGGGAGAAAGCCGCGCGATCCTTGGCGGCCGGGCTGGCCGAAGTCGCGGGCGTCGCCGGTCGGGCCGGGGTGGCCGGGCCGGCCGGGGTCTCCTGCGCGAGGGCGCGCGGCGCGCCGGAGAGGAGGAGCAGGCTGCAGCCGGCCACCAGGCCGCGTACCACCAGGGGGACTGTCATGATCGACCTCCTGCGGCGATGACGCCGCGCCAGGAATCAGAAAGAGACGTTCGCTCCCCCCTCGAAGCGCCGCGGCGGCGACGCCGAGATGGCCTGACCGAACAACGGTGACGTGACGACCCCGACGTAGCCCGACGGGTTGAGCCGATTGAGCACGTTGTACGCCTGCAGGTAGACGCTGACGTTGCGGCGGCTGTCGCCTTCCCTACCCCCGCGCGGCCCGCCGCCGCCGCCCGCGCCCGGCCCGCCGCCCATCCCACCCGGCCGCCCGCCTGCGACCGGACGCGCGCCGCGCCCTCCTCCGGGCTCGCGCTCGGGACCGAACGGCCTCGTCCACGACAGCCGCGCTCCGAGGTCCCACTGCGCGGCCCCGCGGCCGGCGTTGCGCTCGATTCCCGGCGGCCGATCGTTGCTGACTCCGTCCTGGTTGTCGTCACGTCCCGTGATGATGTCGTAGGGCGCGCCGGAGCTGGCGCGCAGGTTGCCGTCCAGGCGCAGGCCGTAGGGCAGCCGGCTCCCGAAGAGGGCGCTCACGCGGTGGCGCACGTCGTCGCGGGCGGGACCGCGCTCCCCGGCGAGGTCGAGGCTGTCCACGGGCAGGTCGAAGGGACCGTCGCCCTCGTTGATCGACCGCGCCCACGTGTACCCGAGCACCACGCGCAGCCGGCCCTCCGGCCGCATCAGCGTGAGGTTGGCGCGCACGAGGTCGCGCGTGGAATCGGCCGAGGACTCGGTGAGCCAGAGGTTCCCGCCGAGCGGATCGGGACGCCCCACGCCGGGGACGGGGGCGTTGAGGTCGACGCTGCGCAACAACCCGGAGCCGCGCTCGTGCACGTAGTAGACGCCGAGGCGGCCGCCCCCGAGCTTGTGCTCGAAGCCGATGGAGGCGCGCCGGACCGTCGGCTGGCCCAGGGCGGGATCGAGCCGATAGATGCTCGGCACGCCGCGGAGGCCGAGGGTGCCGCCGGCCCGCGGATCCGGGAACCCCGGGGACAGGATGAGCCGCTCGCTCTGGTGCTCGCCGTCGAGGACGGTCGCCTCCTGGTAGGTGGACTCGTCCATCCAGGAATAGAAGATGCCGACGCCCGCGCGCAGCACGGTCTGCCCGCGCGAGGCGGCCAGGCTCAGGCGAGGACCGAGGTTGAGGTGGTCGTCCACGTGCGTCTGCATCTCCTGGCGCAGGCCGAAGGCCAGCGAGAGATGCCGGTTGAGCTTCATCTCGTCCTGGACGTAGAGGCCGAGCTGCCACTGGTCGAAGGAGACGCGGGGATCGCCGACGCGCTGGCTGTAGCTGGTGGGCAGTCCGGCCTCGTAGGCCTCGAGGTCGGGGAAGGTGAACGTCCCGCCGAGGTTGCTCGCCTGATCGCTGCGGTAGTGGCCGCCTTCGAGCAGGCCGCCCGCCCGCAGGGAGTGGCGGCCTCGCGCGTAGCCGAGGTCCTCCGACAGCTCCAGCTCGGTGGCGTGGGTGCCGCCCGCGACCTGGGCCCCGCCGGAATCGAAGGCCCCCAGGACGAGCACGGCCGGGGCGTCGGTCAGGGCCTGGGACGAGGTGTCGAGCAGGTGGACCTGCAGGCGCGCCTCGTTCGTGAAGCGCTTGCCCAGCGTGCCGGTCTCGGACGCGCGCAGGAAGTATTCGGACCGCGTCATGTCGTAGGCGCGCTCGGGAAGGTCGAGGTTCCCGACCCCGAGCCCCTCCTGGTCCTGCGTGCGCCGCTGCACCTCCGCCCTCAGGAGCTGCGGCCCCAGCGACTGCTCGAAGCGCCCGACAAGGTCCACGCGCCCGGTGACGGCCTGGCTCACGCCGCTGAGGGGGCCGTTGGGCAGCTCGGCGCGGATGGTGCGGCCGTCGTCGTTGTGGCGGTCCTCCGCGAAGAGGCTCAGGCCGCCCTTCTGCTGCTCGAGCGGCCCGTCGAGGGAGAGGCCGAGGCGGCGCTGGCCTCCCGTGGGCCGCTCCGGCGCGAACGCCGGCCGCGCATTGAGGGAGTCGTTGCTGACCCCGCTCTGCGCGCTGCCGCGCCAGCTCCCCTGGCCGGGCTGGGTCACGATGTCCACCCTCATCACGCCGCCGTCGTGGTTCTCGGCCAGGAAGGGATCCATGCGGAAGCGGATGTCCCGGATCTGCGACTTCGGGGGGAGGCGCCCGCCGCGGAACCCGTTGACGCGGATGATCGCGTCCGGCCCCGCCATGTCCTGGATGGCCTGCTCCATCTCGTCGGGGTCGTCGGGCAGGCCCGCGATCTGTTCCGGCGTGAGCAGCATGCTGAAGGCGTCGCGCTGGTCGGGCGGTCCACCCTCGTCGGCGCGGACCTGCACGTCTTCGCTCAGGTGCGCGAGCTCGAGCAGGACGTCGACGCGGGAATCGGCGGAGTCCACGGCGACGTCGGGCCGGTCGGCGGGTTCGAAACCACTGGCCTCCACGTGCACGCGGTAGGCACCCGGCGACAGCCCCACGAACGGCGCGTCCCCGGCCGCGCCCGTCGTCTGCGTCCGCCCATGCCGCCCGCCCTGGCTCACCGTCACCCTTGCCCCGGCCACCCGCGCCCCTGTCGGGTCGAGCACCACGACGAGAAGATCCGCCGACCGCGGGCCGGGAGCGGCGGGCGCGGCGCCGAGGACGGCGCCGGAGGCCGCGAGCGTCCAGGCGGCGACGGGTCCGACGAGCGAGGCGCGGAGGCGCGTCACTGCTTCTGGAACCGCTCGGGTTTGAGGGTGGGGTTCACGCGCCAGCGCGCGACCTCCCATTCCTCGACCACGGCGCCGTTGACGGCACGGCTGATCCGCTTGGGCAGGGCGACACCACCGACGGTGGCCCGATCGGAGAAGAACAGCGTGACGTCGAGGGTGCGCGGGGCGGCCTCGGAAGGACGGCGTGAGAACGTCATGGTCTCCTGGTACGTGACCATCAGGGGGAGATGGGTCGTGGCGTCGAGGAACACCCGTGCCTTCTCGCTGCCGGCCGTGGTCACGTCCAGCACGTCCGCACGCCCGTCGGGTGACTCGGCCTGGCCGCCGTAGGCGAGCGACGCGCCCTCGCCAGGGACGGCGAGAAGCCCGAGCAGCATCCGCGCAAGCTCATCGTGGAGGCGGCGGCCCATGGCCGTCCGGAACTGCTCCTCCCTCGCCTTGCGCTCTTCCGGCGTGCGCGCGAGACGGTCGGACGCTGGAGCGGCATCGCCCCCGCCGCCACCCGGGCCCCCGCGGCCGCCGAACCGGCCGCCCGGCGAAGCCCCTTCCGTCCCCATCCAGGCATGGTCGCCGTCGAGCCCGGCTGTGGTCGTGAAGCTCGGACCGCTGCCCATGGCGACCGATTCTTCGCGGCGCATCTTGTCGGGGACGGCGATCTCGAGGGTGAGATCGCCCGACGACTCCCGCCCGAATCGGCCACGCGAGGGACGTGTCCCCTCACGCCCGCCCGTGTCCGGCGGCGGGATCCGCCGGAAGTGTCCCTCGAGCGAGAGGGTCCGCACGACGCCGGCGGCGGCCTCGCCGCCCAGGGCGGCCCGGGCCTGCGTCCGCAGGGCCTCCGCGCGTGGATCCACCGCGCCCGGATCGGCGGAAAAGAGCGCCAGCATGAGGACGAGGGTCATCGCGTCACCTCGTCCGACATGTTCGCAACCCGCCGCCCGGCAGCGGTTAACGACTGGAAAAGACTTTGTTAGCGGTGTAAAATACGAGTTTCTTTACGTGGGCTTTACGACTGGAGGCGGGCGCCGGGTGCACGATCGCGGACAATGAGCCGCAACCTGGTGACGCTCGCCCTCGGTCCGGACGACGAGCCGGGCAAGCCGGAAGCGGACGAGGGGCTCGCCGGCCCGATCAGCATTCCCGGGCCGCCGCGCCGCTCGGGCTCGGGGGGAATGACCGCGTCGGCCATTCTCCACGCGCTCGTGATCGCGTTGGTGCTGGAGGCGGTGATCGTCCACGCCCCCGCGACTCCGCCGCGCGCGCTGGCCGCCCATCCGCGCGCGGATGCCGTGTTCCTGCCCAAGCCGGCGACTCTCCGTCGAATCCTCAACTTGCCGCCACTCCCGGCGCCTCGCCATCCATCCCAATCACAGAAGGACCGCATCAGCATCGGCCCGCCGGCCCCGATGCGGACCCCGGAGCCGCTCGAGTTTCATCGGGACGACGACCTCACGGCGGTCGCGAAGGGCACCCCGGAGGCGTCGCAGGCTCCACGCCCTGTTCAGTCCGCACCGCCGCCTCCGCCCACGCGCGTCGCCGGCGCGTCGCTGGGCGAAGGCGGCCGTCTCACACCCACCATCGTCCCCCAGGGCGCGCCGGGACCGATCCTGGCGTCGCTGCGCCGTCTCGAAGCCGGGGTCGGGGGGGATCCCGGACCGGTCGGCGTGCCCACGGGCCGGGGTGGACAGATGGGCCCGCTGGCCTTCGACCCCCAGGGCGCCGACTTCACGGCCTGGGTCCAGCGGTTCATCAACGAGGTCTACCGCAACTGGATCGTGCCGCCCTCGGCCTCGCTGGGCTGGAGCGGGCAGGTGGACTTCGAGTTCGTCGTGGACCGCAGCGGCACGATGACGGAGGTCCGGCTCCTCGAGTCCTCGGGCACCGGCGCCTACGACCGCGCCGCGCGCAACGCCCTCGTGGCCAGCCGGCTGCTGCCGCTGCCCGCCGACTACGCGCCCGCGACCTGCACGATGAAGGTCGGGTTCGTCTACAACACGCCGCGCGGCGGCACCCGCGGCGGGCGCTGATCTAGCGCCGGCGCCGGCGGCGGTGGAAGCCGCCTTCGCGCTCACGCTCGCGCGGAGGTGGCGGCAGCAAGGGCTCCTCCGCCTCTTCCGGCGGCGGGGGCTGGAAGTGGCCGCGCAGCAGGGTGGCCACGATGCGGTCGCGGTGCTCGTGCTCCCCGATCCGCCGCGCCACCGGCCCGAACTCCGCGAAGTCCTCCAGGGGCAGGGCCAGGCCCTCCGCGGCCAGCCGGGTCACGATGCGCTCGACCTTGCGCGCCTGCACCTCCTCGTCGGAGGGCACGGCCAGCTCCGTGACCTCGACGTGGTAGCGCTTGACCAGGCGGTTGAAGTTCATCAGGTCGTGGGCGGAGACCAGGCTGATGGCGCGCCCGCTCTTGCCCACGCGGCCGGTGCGGCCGGCGCGGTGGATGTACTGCTCGGGCGAGTCCGGGGTCGAGAAGATGAAGACGTGCGAGAGGTCCTCGATGTCGATCCCGCGCGAGGCGACGTCGGTGGTGACGAGGTGGCGGATCTCCCCGGAGCGGAAGCTGGCCATCACCTTCTCGCGCTTCTTCTGGGGCAGGTCGGAGGAGAGCATGGCCCCCGGAAGCCCCTTGCCGAGCAGGAACGTGTAGACCTGCCGCACTTCTTCCTTCGTATTGCAGAAGATCATCGAGGAGGCGGGGTTCTCGTACTCGATGAGCTTGTAGATCGTCCCTTCCTTGTGCATCTTGGGGGTCAGGCAGTAGAGGTGGTCGACCTCCTTGACGTAGATCTGGTCCTCGGAGAGCAGGACCCATTCCGGATCGGTGAGGTAGTGGTAGATGAGCCCTTTGATGCCCAGCGGGATGGTGGCGGAGAAGAGCAGCGTCTGCCGCTGGGCCGGCATGTACTCCATGATCTGCCCCATCTCGACCGCGAAGCCCATGTCGAGCATGCGGTCGGCCTCGTCCAGGACGAGGACCTTCACCTGCTCGAAGCGCAGGGTCTTCCGCCGCAGGTGGTCGAGCACGCGCCCGGGCGTGCCCACGATGACGTGCGCCCCCGCGCGGATGCCCTCGAGCTGCCGGTCCATGGAGTCGCCGCCGTAGATCGACTCGATGCGGACGCCCTTGCCCTTGCCGATCTGGGCCAGCTCCGCCGCGACCTGCAGGGCCAGCTCACGCGTAGGCGCCAGCGCCACCGCCTGCACGGCGGCCAGGCCGGGGTCCACCTTCTCGATCATGGGGACGCCGAAGGCGGCGGTCTTGCCCGTGCCCGTCCGGGACTGGACGACCAGGTCGCGGCCGGCTTGCGCCCGCGGGATCGTCTCGAACTGCACGTCCGTCGGGGACTTGTAGCCCATGGCGTCGAGGCTGGCGAGGGTCTCCGCGGAGAGGTTGAGGGAGTCGAAGCTGCGGTTGGCCGTGATCGTCACATCCATAGCCGACCATTATCGCCTGGAACGGGCCCGGCGTGTCGGAACTCACTTTTCCCGGTGGCCGTGACTTCGTATACTGTCGGCACATGTTTCGGGGACCACGCATGAACAAAGTGAAGGCGGCCATGAAGCCGCACCCGCTGGAGCAGCCGGCGTCGGGCTATCACCGCATCGCCTGCGGCGAGCCCTGCCAGGTCGCGTACGACAATCGGCCGCTCGACGGGATGGTCTGGAACCTGAGCGTCGTGGGCGTCTACGTGGTGCTGGGCCCGCCGCTGCCCGAGGCGGGCGACACTCTCGTCCTCACCTTCACCCTGCCCGGCGACCCCCGCCCCATCACCTGCCAGGGCCGCGTCCGCTGGCACAACCCGCCATCCATCTTCAAGGGATGCGGCCGCACGAAGCTCGGCCTGCCCCCCGGCTGCGGGATCGAGTTCACCGTGCTCGACTCCGGCGATGCCGAGCGCATCGAGGCGCGCGTGCGCTCGACGGTCGCCTCCGCCCGCTGAGAGCGCCCTCGCCGCGGCCGGGGCAAGTCGCGCCACCCGCGCTATAATCGATCGTTTGGGAGGGCGTCCCTGGCCATCACCTGCGCACGCTGCCGACAGTCTGCCGAGCCTCCGGAGGCGAGGCGCGTGGGGTATCCCCGCGCGTTCAAGGACGACGTGCTGGGACGCGTGTGCGCGGCCTGCTGGCAGGAATGGGAGGGCATGGAGGTCAAGGTGATCAACGAGTATCGCCTCAACTTCCTCGACCCCGAGCATCGCCAGATGCTGCAGAAGGCCTGCGCCGAGTTCCT
>JBGPBV010000236.1:0-8048 GCA_041481445.1 Vicinamibacteria bacterium | reverse complement strand
GTCGGCGAGCGCGCCTTCTGGAGCGAGTCCGTGCGCTGGACGGCCTATCCCGTCAACGGCCGCTTCCGGCTGCGCCACCCCTATGCGTACGCGACCTCCGGTGGACCCGACGTCCTGATCACGCTGGGCCGCGCGGCGGGATCGGCCGACCTCACCGCGGTCTCGCTGGTGCCGCCGGGCGAGCCGGACGACGTGCTACGGCTGCCCTGAGGCGTCGAGGCCAGGGAGCCACTCCTCGGCCCCCCGGGGCTTGCCGTAGAAATATCCCTGGGCCCGCGTGAAGCCGATGTCGACGCAGGCGGCGGCCTCCTCGGCGGTTTCCACGCCTTCGGCCAGCGGCTCCGCTCCCAGGTCCTGCACGATGTCGACCAGGGACCGCAGCAGGCGGCGCTTCGACGGGGGCGCCTCGTGTACGCCGCGGACGAAGCGGATGTCGAACTTCAGCAGGTCCGGCGGCGCCTCCCCGAGCTCGATCAGCCGGGCCTGGCCGGCGCCGAAGTCGTCGTAGGCCAGCCGCATCCCGCGCTCGCGGAGGGCGGCCTTCAGGGCGACCACCTGCGCGACGTTCACGATCGCGGCCTCGTGGATCTCGACCGTGAACTGGACCTGCGGCGCCCCATGAGTCATCTCGGCCAGGGATTCGATGAGGCCCGGCTGCGAAAGCTCGGTCGGGTGGGTGTTGACGAACAGGGCGGGCAGGTCCGTGCGGCCGGCCACGATCTCGATCAGCTTGCGCCGGAACAGCCGGCTCAGCTCGACCTCCGCCCCGACGGCGGCGGCCGTCCGGAACAGCTCGGCCGGGCTCTCGGGCAGGCGCGGGTTGCGCCCCCGGCCGAGGGCCTCATAGCCCACGACGCGGGCTCCCGGTATCTCGACGATCGGCTGGAAGGCCACCCCGACCATGCCGTTCACCAGGAGGTCCTGGAGCTGCACGGTGTCGCCCAGGAGGGGCTGGGGCGAGGGGAGGGCGCGCACGATGGCGGTCGGCCGGCGGGTGGGCGCCGGGCTGGCCACAACCTGGAACTGCAGGTCCGCGAAGTGGACGACGTCGCCGTCGCGGATGGCCTCGTCGGAGATGCGCCGCCGGTTCACGAACGTGCCGTTGGTGCTTCCGAGGTCGCGCAGGCGCAGGCCGCTGTCCGCGGAATAGAACTCCGCGTGCTCTGTGGATACCGATTCCACGGGGAGCGTGAGGTGGAGCGCGGGCTTGCGTCCGATTCGGAAAGGGAGCGGACGGATCTCGATCATGGACATCCGGTCCTGACCATGCACGATGCCCACGAGGGACCAGGTCTGCTCATCGCCGGAGGCGTCCGACATGTGAAGGAGTATACGACAGCGCTCCGGCCCGTTCCCGCCCGGCTCTCACCCGCGCAGGAGCGACAGCGCCTCCACGACGGCGCGGGCGGTGGGGAACCGGTCCGCCGCGTTCTTCTGCAACAACTTGAGGATCGCGTCGTCGAGGCCGGCGGGAAGGTCGGGACGGTGCTGGCGCGGCGGCACCGGCGGCGCGAGCAGGTGCATCTGGAGGAGGGGCACGAGCTCGTCGTGCACGAAGGGCTTGCGGCCGGTGAACATCTCGTAGGCGACGATTCCCACGGCGTAGAGGTCGCTCGTCTCCAGGGCCGGCTCGCCGCGGATCTGCTCGGGGGAGAGGTATTCCGGCGTGCCCACGACCATTCCCGCCTGCGTGACTCCGGCCGCGGCCCGCTCGCGGGCGATCCCGAAGTCCATGATCTTGGTCAGGCCTTCCCGGGTGAGGAACACGTTGCCGGGCTTGATGTCGCGGTGGATGACGCCCTGGGCGTGGGCGGCCCCGAGGCCCTCGCAGACCTGGATGAGGCAGTCGAGCCCGCGGTCCACCGGCCACGGCCTGCGGATGATCCGCTCGAGGCTGTCACCCACGAGCAGCTCCATGCTGATGTAGCGCTGCCCCTGGTGGAGGCCGATGTCGTAGAGGCGCGCGATGTTCGGATGGTTGAGGCGCCGCGAGACCTTGAGCTCCTGGCGGAAGCGGGCGATGCCCGTGTCGTCGTGCGGCACCGGGCGGAAGACCTTGAGGGCCACTTTCTCCGAGAGCTCGAGGTCCTGGGCCCGGTAGACGATGGCCATGCCGCCGTGGCCGATCTGCTCCTCGATCCGGTATCGATCGGCCACGATCGTGCCCTCGGCGAACGCGGTGGAGGCGGTGGAGGCGGTGGAGGCAGTGGAGGCGGCGAGGGAGCCCGGCGGGGGCGTCGCACCGATCCGGCGGGTCGGAGTGGGCGTCTCGGCGGTCGGCGCCGTGGAGAAGGGCGCTGGCGTCCGCCGCCCCCGCTCGTCGCGCCGTACGTCGATGCGCCGGAACTCCTCGTCTTCGCTCAGGATGCCGGCCGTGCTCGAGTCCAGCACGGGAGCAGCCGTGCGGGCCGCCCCGACGCGCGCGGCCACGTCCCGGTATCCGGGGGACCGCGCGGCCAGCTTCTCGAAGACCTCCTCCGCGTTTTCCGGCATCCGCCGCCGGTCGTAGAGCTCGCCCAGCGCGTAGAAGGCCGCCTGCTCCTCCTCCGTTTCCGGCCCGGAGGCGATGAACGCGCCCATGAACTGCTCGAAGCGCACGCTCAGGGTGTCGAGGGCCGCCGCCAGCCAGACCGCTTCCCGAGCCGCCTCCCGGTAGCGCGGCTCCCGTTGGCCGACGCGCAGGATACGGTCCAGGGCGGCGGCCCTGTCGCCGGCGGCGACGTGGAATCGGGCGGCCTCCAGGAACAGGCCGGCTTCCGCGAGCAACCGTGCGCCGGCTTCCAGCCGGCCGGCGGCGCGCAGGACGCGTATCGCCTCCTCGGCCGCCCCTGCGCGCAGGTAGGCGCGGGCGGCCTCCTCGCCCCGGCCGCCCTTCTCGAGCCGCCGGGCTTCGGCGAAGACGGCCGCCGCCTCGCCCGGGTCGCTCACGCTCAGTCCGCTTCCTTCGGGAGGGCGGCGATGGCCGAGGCCAGCATCTCGGGATAGTTCGCGACCTTCATTGCCTCCGCCGGCTCGACCAGGCGCTTCTTCACGAAGCCGAGGAGGCAGCGGTCCAGGCTCTGCATCCCGCTCGTCTCCGGGTTGGCGGACTGCAGGTGGGCCTCGAGCTGGTGCAGCTTGTCCTCCCGGATCATGTTGGCCACCGCGTAGTCCCGCAACAGCACCTCGATCGCGGCCACCCGCCCCTCTCCACCGCGGCGGACGCACAGCCGCTGGGCCAGGATGCCCCGGAGGAGGACCGAGATCATCCCGCGGGTATGGTCGCGGCTGGACTCGGGCACGAGGTCGATCAGGCGGTGGAGGGACTTGGCGGCCGAGTTGGTGTGGAGGGTCGCGAAGACCAGCACGCCCGTCTCGGCGGCGGAGAGGGCGAGGGCGACGCTCTCGATGTCGCGCAGCTCGCCCACCACCACCACGTCGGGCGACTCGCGGAGGGCGGCGCGCAGCGCCCCCGCGAAGGTCTCCGCGTGGCTGCCCACCTCGCGGTGCGTCACCAGGCTCTTGATCGGCTTGTGGATGAACTCGATGGGGTCCTCGATGGTGATGATGTGCCGCTGGTGGTTGCGGTTGATCTCGTTGATGATCGCGGCCAGGGTCGTGGTCTTGCCCGAGCCCGTGGGCCCGGTCACCAGGACGAGCCCGTTGGCCATTCGCGTGAAGTTGACCACCGCGGGCGGGAGGTGGAGGTCCTCGATGGTGGGGATGCGGCGCGGGATCACCCGGAACACCGCCCCCATGCCGTGCTTGTGGAAGAAGACGTTCCCGCGGAACCGGGCCACGCCCTCGATCTCGTAGACCACGTCGAGGTCCTTCTCCGCCTCCACGGTGTGGCGCTGGGCGTCGGTGAGGATCTCCAGGATGAGGCGGCGCGCCTCGAGGTCGGAGAGCGACCGGAAGGGCAGGGGCACCAGGTCGCCGTGGACGCGCACGGTCGGGGGAGCGCCCGCGCCGAGGTGCAGGTCGCTCGCCCGCTGCTCCACCACCAGCCGCAGGAAGGAGTCGAGGCGGGCCATGCGCGCTAGCTCCCGCTCGCGCGCACGGCGGGGGGTGCGGGGGCGCCCGCGGCCGGCGGCTCCTCCTGCTCGAACTCCTTCTTGTTGGCCGCCCGCATGTACGCCTCTTCCTGGGGGATCACGCCTTCCCGCACCAGCCGCCGGAGCTCGGCGTCCATCGCCTGCATGCCGGCCTCGCGGGACGTGGCCACCACCGAGGGGATCTGGAAGGCCTTGCCCTTGCGGATCAGGTTGGCCACGGCATCGTTGTTGAGCAGGACCTCCGAGGCCAGGACGCGCCCGGTGCCGTCCTGGCGCGGGATCAGGTGCTGGCAGACCACCGCCCTCAGGCTGTCCGCCAGCATGGAGCGGGTCTGGTCCCGGGCGCCGGGCGGGAAGGCGTTGATGATCCGGTCGATCGTCGTGTCCGCGGAGGCGGTGTGCACGGTCCCGAACACGAGGTGCCCGGTCTCGGCCGCGGTGACCGCGAACGAGATCGTCGGCAGGTCGCGCATCTCGCCGACCACGAGCACGTCCGGATCCTGGCGCAGCATGGAGCGCAGGGCGGCCACCGTCGAGCGCAGGTGCGTCCCCACCTCGCGCTGGTTGACCAGGCCCTTCCGGCGCGGGTAGACGAACTCGATCGGGTCCTCGAGGCTGATGATGTGCCGCGAGGTGTCGCGGTTGATCATGTCGACGATCGCGGCCAACGTCGTCGACTTGCCGGATCCCGTCGGCCCTCCCACCAGCACCAGCCCGTCCCGGTAGGCGGCGAAGCCGGCCACCACGGCCGGAAGGCCCAGCTTCTCCAGGGCCGGCACCTTGCTGGCCACGATCCGGAAGACCGCTCCCATGCCGCCGAGCTGGCGGTAGACGTTGGCGCGGAAGCGCAGGCCCTTGGCCGCGACGTCGTGGGAGAAGTCCACCTCGCGGCCGGCCTTGAGCTCGGCCATCTGCGTGGAGGAGAGGTGGGGCACCAGGAGCTTCTCGATCGCGTTCGCGCTCAGGCGCCCCCCCTCGAGGGCGGTCATGCGGCCCAGCTTCTTCAGGTACGCCGCCTCTCCCGGCGAGAGGAGGAGGTCGTCCGCGCCGCGGTCGGAGCAGGCGATCAGGAGCTCGTCGAGGGATCCGGCGCCGGCCCCGGTGGCTGGCCGGATCGCCACCTGCCAGCGCGTGAGCAGGTCACGGGCGGCCTGGCGCACCATCGGGTTGGGCTCGTTGGTGAGGGGCTCGACCTGGGCCGCGTGCTTGGTCGCCTGGAGCGCGTCGAGGCACTCGATCGCCTTGAGCCTCACGTCGGGGTCGTCGGCTTCGAGCAGGGCGGCGGCGGAGGGGGCGGCCGCCTCCGCCTTGAGGTCGACGAGGGCCTGCAGGCAGACGATCTCCATCGACGGGACCGACTGCATGATCTTGACGATCTCGGGGGCCAGCCCCGGGTCCTTCAGGGCGGCCAGCGCCTCCACCGCGCGCTCCCGCACCCACCAGTCCTCGTCGGCCTTCGCGGTGCGCAGGAGGAGGGCGCCCGCGGACGGGTCGTTGAGCCGGGCCAGCACCTCCACCGCGAACCGGCGCACGACGTCGGAGGGGTCGGTCAGGAACTCGGAGAGCAGGGGCGTGAGCGCGCGCCCGGCCAGCTCCAGCAGCGCATCCACCACCCGCTCCCGCACCCACCAGTCCTCGTCGCGGAGGAACCGGACGAGCTTCGGCCAGAGCTCCTCCTTGCGCGCAGCCACCGAGCGGGCGAGGTCGGCGGCCACGCGGCGCAGGCTCACGTCTCCCGTGCGCAGGAGGTAGATGATGGTCCGGGAGATGTCGATGCGCTGGGCCTGGCTCAGCTTGGACAGGATCTCGGCGGCCCGGGTCCGGACGCTGATGCCGCGGTGGGAGAGGCCGTCCACGAGGCCGGGCACGACGGCGTCGCTGGCGATGGTCTCCATCGCGCCCAGGGCGGCCAGGCTGACGCTGCTGGGGCCCTCGCGCAGCTTGCGCTCCAGGGCCTCCACCGCGCGTCCGGTGTCGAACCGCTGGAGGCCGGTCACCGCCGCCGCCGCCACCGCCGGGCTCTCGTGGTCCAGGAAACGGGCCAGGGTATCGAAGTACTGCCCCTCCGCGCACAGGGACGCGTAGGAGTTGATGCCGTCCACGACCACGAGCTCGCTCTGGTCTCCGAAGGACTGGGTGATGGCGTCGAGGGCGGCGGTGATGCTGGCCCCGATGTAGCGGCGGTCGGCCAGGTAGCGCAGGGCCTGGCGCTTCTCGGGCGGCTTGCCCACCACGAGGGTGACGGCGAGGGCGGGGATCGCGTGGTGGCCGGCCATGGCCACGACGAGGTCGATGGCCTCGCGGCGGCCGGCGAAGTCGCGCTCGCCGATCATCGACGAGACGATCCCGAGGGTCGTCTTGCCTCCGACCTGCTTGAGGATGCGGGCGGCGTGCGCCCGCAGCTCGTCGTCGCGCGAGCGGAGCAGCTCGCACACGGCGGGATGGTCCGTCACCGCCGTCACCGGCGGGACCAGGGGAGCCACCGCCGCCCGCAGCAGCCGGTCCGGCACCTTGAGCGCGTTCAGGTACGCGGGGAACAGCGCCTTCTCACGGACCTCGCCGGCCAGCCGCGCGAAGAGCGCGCAGCGCCGGCGGTGCAGGGCGGCGTCGGCGCTCAGCCCCTTGTCGGTGAGGGCCTTGAGCAGGGCGAGCACGTCCTCGACCCCGACGCTCTGGACGGTCGCCAGGAAGGCCTCGCTCTCTTCTGGAGTGGTCCAGGGAGCGGCGCGATACACGACGTGCTGGTCCCGATTCAATCCGTTTCCAGAGAGGGCGGATGAGTCTAGCGCGCGCGAACGGGCGTTCCAAGAGCCATCCGCCCGCGACAACCGGAGGTGAGCGGAATCACCCCCGATCCGGCCCGCATTCCGTTCAGGTGCGGGTCGACTCCCCCCACTTGAGCTTGGTGCGCAGCACCTCGAAGTAGTCGCGCTGGGCCTTCACGAGCCGGATCGATCGCGGGCTGCGGGTGACCGTCACCACGTCGCCGCCCAGGAGGGGGAAGCCGCGCTGGCCGTCGAGGGTGAGGTGCACCTCGCCCTCGCGGGCGGCCTTCAGGCGCACCTGGATCGTGGAGCGGTCGCTCACCACCAGCGGCCGGTTGCTGAGCATGTGCGGGCAGATCGGGGTCAGCACCACCGCGTCGAGGACGGGATGCACGATCGGCCCTCCCGCGGCCAGGTTGTAGGCGGTGGAGCCGGTGGGCGTGGAGACGATGAGGCCGTCCGCGCGGAAGGCGGAGACGAACAGGCCGTCCACCGTCACGTCCAGCTCGATGATGCGGGAGAGGGCGGCCTTGGTCACGACGACGTCGTTGAGGACGTCGCCCGTGCTCTCCGCGGCGTCCTGGCGCTGGACGTGCGCGCGCAGCATCCGCCGTTCCTCGTACCGGTAGTCACCCCGCAGCACGCCCTCCAGGGTGGGATAGAGCTCCGGCATCGTGATCTCGGTCAGGAACCCGAGGCTGCCGAAGTTGACGCCGAGGACGGGCACCGGACGCTCCACGAGATGGCTCGCCGCGAGCAGGGTGCCGTCGCCGCCCATCACCACCAGCACGTCCGCCATCTCCGCGACCGCCGCCCCGGAGGCCACGCGGCAGGTCGTGCGCGACGGCAGGTCCACGATCTCGGCCGTGCGCTCGTCGAGGCAGACTCCCACCCCGCGCTCCTGGAGCCAGGCCACGAGGCCGCAGACGGCCGGGCCCGCCTGCCCGAGGTCGGGCCGCACGAGGATGCCGACCGTGCTCACTCGTTCACCGTCGCCAAGAGCCGGAGGTCGACGTCGGGCGCCGGCCAGGCCGGCCCCTGCGTCCGGAGATGGAGGAAGAACTCACGGTTGCCCTCCATGCCGGCGATCGGAGAGGGGCAGGCGCCGGCCACCGCGAACGCCGCCTCCGCCTGGGCCGCCGCCGCCACGTCACGCAAGGCCTGCAGATGTCGCTCCGGGTCCTTCACGATACCACCGCGGCCGACCTGCCCGCGCCCGACCTCGAACTGCGGCTTCACGAGCACCACC
>JBGPBV010000235.1:0-8135 GCA_041481445.1 Vicinamibacteria bacterium | reverse complement strand
GGAGGCCTTCCTCACGATCTTCCCGAAGCCTGGATCGCCGGCCCAGGCGGGAGGGCCGTACGAGGTCGAGATCTCGGAAGGGACGAGCCTGAAATAAGGCGCGGACCCTACTTCGGAGGTCGGCCACGGCGCCGCCGTCCGAGCTGGCGCAGCCCGTCCTCATGCGTGGCCAGGAACAAGCGGTCCTTGGGCCGTCCCGCCGCTGCCTTCGACGCGACGATGTCCTTCAGGCTCGCCACGGGTACGTCGATGCCGTCGACCTTGAAGATCCGACGCCGCGGCCAGACGTCGTCGAACGAGAAGGCGGCCATGACGAAGCTCAGGTCCACCACGACCCCGTGGCCTTCGGCCCGCACGAGCGCACGCCGGGAGACGACCTGCTCGGCGAGGACCTCGTCGAGTGGCCTGCCGAGGGGCTCGTCACCCGACCAAAGACCGAAGCCTGCGTCCAGCGCGGCGCGCCAGGCCTTCAGCGCGTTCCCCGGGTCGAGAGGCAGAAAGAGGTCGCGGTCCTCGGTCGTGAACACGATGCCCGCCGACTGCGCGTAGTGATTGACGCCGGCGATGCCGATGACGACATAGCGGACGCCGCTGCGCTCGAGGCCGGCGGCGAGCCGCGAGAACGGGTCGGGACCGGTCAGGATCAGCCTTTCAAGCGGTCGTAGTAGTCCCGGAACTGGCGGTCCGCCTCCCAGACCCACGTCTTGTCCGACCCCGACTGGTTCTCCGGAGCCGACTCCACCTCGTCGATCATCCGGATGTATTCGTCCGAGAGGACGACGGGCCCCGTCTCCCTGGCCAGGTGGCGAAACGGCGCGATGATGCGGGCGATCTCGTCGTCGTCGCGGTCGCTCACGCGGACAATGATAGCCCTCACCGGAGCGCGTCCTGAAGAAACCCTGAAGTATCCCTGAGACTCCGGCCCCCCTCGAGCCGATCTTCCTGTGCATGGCCGCGAAAGAAACCGGCGGCCTCGAGGAGGTTTGTGATGCAGTTTCGTGGATCCTTTCCCGCCGTCCTGGCCGCCGCCCTGCTGGCGCTCGGCGCGTCCCGGCCCGCAGCCGCGGAGGCCGTGAGCTTCGACAACGTGGCCGCCGCGCCCGGGGGCACGATCTTCCCCGGCAACACCTGGCTCGCGACCCAGGGCGTGAACTTCCGCTCCGTCAACAGCACGAACGCGCTGTTCGTGGGCCAGATCATCACGGTCTCGACGGGCGCGCCGAGGCTGATGGTCCTGGGCAACCCGAACGCGGTCTCGCGCCCGAACTTCGCGGCCGCCTCCGGCGTGTTCGCCGCCAACGGCCCCAACGACGTGATCATGCGGTTCACGCAGCCGGTCGACTCCGTCCGGCTCGTGACCGACCGCACGCCGGGCGAGGCTCCGGACCTGGTGCGCCTCGTCGCCCTCGTGCCCCACGGCCCCAACCAGTTCGTGATCACCGCCATCGACACCGGCGTGGACAACGCCACGACCGCGCCCGCGAACGTCCTGGCCGTGACGCCTCCGAACCCGGTCTCCTTCGCCCTCTTCCAGGTCACGACGGAAGCGGAGGGCTTCGACAACCTGCGCTACACGCATCCGCCGGACTGCCCGCACCGCGGACCCGTCGTCGGCGCCTGCTACAAGGAGCCGGACTTCAAGGACTGGGTGCCGGTGGGCTGCGAGGTCGTGGACTGCTGCCCCGGCTGCCCCGGACCGCTCGACTGGGAGATCTACGTGGACGGCGACCCCTTCCGGCGGCTCGTGCTGCGCTTCGAGGACCTCTCGCCCGAGGTCGCGGGCAAGCTGAGCGTCGAGGGCAACGCGGAATGGAACGCCGAGAAGCAGCTCCTCGAGATCAACGGTCCCGGCGCGGTGACGCTCCACGGCTTCGCGCTCGGAGCCGATCCCCGCTCGAGCTCGTTCTCTCCCCGCATGACCCTGGGCCGCATCGACGCCCCCGAGGTCGTGGTCGGGGCCGCGGACGAGGCGGCGCGCGAGCTCCCGCCCGGTCCCACGCACTCCCTGCGCCTGCGAGTGACGCAGAAGGTCGGCGAGACCGAGATCAGCAACTCGACGCTGGTGTACGGCTTCTGAGGTGACCCCGTCCCGTGGGCGCGCCCGCACGCGGCGCCCACGGGGCATCCCCGCGTTTGACAGCCCGGGAGCGGCGGTCTAGCGTCTGACGCGCGTGCCCCCTCCGCCGCCCAAGGGTCCTCCGTCGGCTCCCAGCGACGCTCCCACCCAGGCGCTCGACTCCTCCGCCGCCCGCCGCGCCCCCGGCCTCTACCTGCAGGACGGCTCCGACTTCGGGGCGCGCTTCCGGATCGTGCGCTGCCTGGGCGAAGGCGCGATGGGGACGGTCTACCAGGCCCACGACCGCGAGCTGGACCGCACGGTCGCGCTGAAGGTCCTCCCGCCCGACCGCACCGCCGACGCCTCCGCCCTCCTGCGCTTCAAGCGCGAGCTGCTGATGGCGCGCGCCGTCTCCCACGTCAACATCCTGCGCATCCACGACCTCGGCGACGTGGACGGCATCAAGTTCATCTCCATGGACTGCGTGGACGGCGAGGACCTCCACGCGCTGCTCCGGCGCGAGGCGCCCCTGGCCGTGCCGCGCGCCGTCGCCTTCGCCCGCCAGCTCTGCGCGGCGTTGCAGGCCGCCCACGACGCCGGCGTCCTGCACCGCGACCTCAAGCCCCGCAACGTCCTGGTCGGCGCGGGCGACCATCTCTACGTCGGCGACTTCGGCCTGGCCAAGTCGCTCACCGCGACCGACCCCGGCCTCACCGATTCCGGGGCCACGCCGGGCACGCCCCGCTACATGTCTCCCGAGCAGGTGGGGGGCCGGCCGCTCGACTCGCGCAGCGACGTCTACGCGCTCGGCCTGATCCTCTACGAGATGCTCACCGGCACCGTGCCCTTCGCCGGCGGCGCGCCCCTCGACGAGATGCTGCAGCGCGTGAAGAGCGCGCCCAGGGATCCGGGCACGCTCACTCCCGGCCTCCCCGCGCATCTCCGGCGCATCGTCCTGCGGTGCCTGGAGAGGGACCCGGACGCGCGCTACCAGACGGCGAGCGAAGTCCTGGCCGACCTGGAGGGCCAGCGCGCTCCCCGCCGGCATCGGCGGTGGGGCCGGATGCTGGCGCGCGTGGCCGTGGTGGCGGCGGTGGCGGGCGGGCTCGCCCTCACCCTCGCGCAGCCGAAGGTCCGCGGCGCCCTCGTGCGCACCTGGCGCGCCTGGTGGCCCGCGCCCCCCGCCGAGCGGCAGCGGGTGGCCGTCCTGCCTTTCCGCGTCCTCGGCGACGACCCCGCCCTGGCGCGTCTGGGGCCCGGCCTCGCGGAGAGCCTGTCCTCGAAGCTGTCCTCCCTGGGCGCGCTCAACGTGGCCTCCGCCACCGCGGTCGAGCGCGCGGCCAGGAAGCCGACGATGGACCAGGCGGCGCGCGACCTGGGCGCCTCGCGCATCGTCACCGGCACGGTCCAGCAGGGCGGGGGACGGATCCGCGTGGTGACGGAGCTCGAGGACGTGGCCTCCCACCGGCGGCTGTGGAGCCGCGAGTCCGAGTTCCTGCCCGCCGACCTCCTCACCGCCGAGGACCAGATCTACGCCGGCCTGCTCGGCGCCCTCGGCCTCGCCCCCACCACCGAGGAGCGGGCGCGCGCGGCGGCCACCGGCTCCGAGAACGTCGAGGCCTACGAGCTCTACCTCGCCGGCCGGAACCTGATGCGCGGGGACCAGGACACGAAGAACGTCCTGGCCGCCATCGCCTCCTACGAGGAGGCCCTGGCCAGGGACTCGCGCTTCGCGCTGGCCTACGCCGGCCTGGCCACCGCGCAGCTCCGCATGTACCGCGCGACCAAGGACGCGGCCTGGGCGGGCAAGGCGGTGGCGGCGGCCGAGCAGGCGCGGAGCATCGCGGAGGACCTGCTGGAGGTGAGGCTGGCCCTGGCCAACGTCTACCAGGCCACGGGCAAGAACGCGGAGGCCATCGCCGAGCTGACGCGGGCGACCGCGCTCTTCCCGAGCTCCGACGAGGCCTTCCGCCGCCTGGGCCGCGCCTACCTCACCGCGAACCGCAAGACGGAGGCCATCGCCACCCTCCAGAAGGCGGTGGCGGTGAACCCCTACCACTGGGTGAACTACGCGCAGCTCGGCTTCGGCCACTACACGCTCGGGCAGTACGGCCAGGCGGCGGACGCCTACCGGAAGGAGATCGCGCTCGAGCCGGACAACGCGGTCGCCTACAACGACCTCGGCGCGGCCTCTCTCTGCCTGGGGCACTTCCCGGACGCGGTGGCCGCGTTCGAGAAGGCCATCGCCCTCCAGCCCAACGCGAACACGTACACGAACCTCGGCCTGGCCAGCGCCTACGCCGGCAAGTACCCGGAGGCCGTCCCCATGTTCGAGAAGGCGGCCCTTCTCGAGCCGCAGGCCCCGCTCTACGCGGGCAACCTCGGCGACGGGTACCGCTGGACGGGGGCGGCGGACAAGGCGCGGGAGATGTACGAGCGGGCGATCGCGCTCGGCTTGCGCCAGCTCGACGTCAACCCGCGCGACGCGCAGGCCAAGACGCTGCTCGCCCTCAACCACGCCAAGACCGGCGACCACGTGCGCGCGCGGCGCTTCCTCAACGACGCGCTCCAGCTCGGCCCCGCGGACGTGACGATCACCTACACGGAGGCGATCGTGGACGGCCTGGCCGGCCGGATCCCGGAGGGCCTGGCCGCGCTGGCAAAGGCGATGGCGGCCGGCCTCGCCCTTCCGCTGGTGGAGGCCGACCCGAACCTGGCCCCCTTGCGCGCCGACCCGCGCTATTCCGACGTGCGGCGCGCCTTCGCCTCGCCCTCACCCTGAGCGGCGGGCGGAGGCGCCGCCTCTGGGACGAGCACGTGCGGACCGGGGGCGCGCCGGAAGCCGCGGAGCGTGATCGTGACGGGCGCCTCCAGCGGCTGGATGCGGATCGCGATCTCGCCCGCGGCCACCACGCCCCCGAAGACCCGGACCCGGCGCGCGCCACGCGAGAGCTCGATCGTCTTGAGCTCGCTCTCGGGCTGGACGCGGAGCTTGGCGAAGCCGACGCTCGTGTCGATCGTCAGCTCGGCCAGCCGGCCGACGTCGTTGACGAACGACAGGCACGGCCTCCCCGGATGCATCACGAAGGCCTTGCCGATCGACTTCGAGAGCTGCGGCGAGCCGCAGTCCCCGCCTCCGACCCCGATCGACGGCTGGGCCTGGGCCGTGCCCGCCAGGAGGCCGAGGACGAGGACGGCCGCGCCACGCACGAAGAGCTTCATCGATCCTCCCGTTGCGCCTCTCATCGGCGCGAGGAGCCGGAGGCGGTGTCGGTCGAGCCCTCCGCGCTCAGCTTCCGGAACTTCAGGCGGACGGAGCCCAGCCGCAGCTCGTCCCCGTCCCCGAGGCGGGCCTCGCCGTCGAGCTTGTGGCCGCGCAGGTACGTCCCGTTCTTGCTGCCGAGGTCTTCGAGGGTCACGCCCTCCGGCGAGACGCGGATGCGCGCGTGCTGGCGGGAGACGCTCGGCGAGTCCAGGCACACCTCCAGCTCGCGGCTCCGTCCGAGCACGTACTCGCTCTCGGTGAGGACGACCCGGCCGTCGCGCCACAGGAGCTGGTAGCGCGGCTGGGGGCGCGGCCCCGCCGCGTGCTCCTCCTTCGCCTCGCCGCAGAACGCGTAGCCGAAGCGGTGCACCGTCCGCACGAAGCGGGCCCGCCGGGCGTCGTCGCCGAGCGCGCTGCGGATCTCGCTCACGAGGTTGGCGACGTTGACCTCGGCCACGAAGACCCCGGGCCAGAGCCGCCCCTGCAGATCGGACTTCGAGAGGGCGCGCGGCCGCGCCTCGATCAGCTCCTCCAGGAGCTGGAAGGACTTGGGCGAGAGGTGGGCCCGGCGGCCGTCGCGCAGGAGCTCGCGGCTGGCGCGATCGAGGACGAAATCTCCGAACCGGATGCGCATGAAGGGATTCGAGATCGGCGGCGAGAGTGTACGCCGGCCCGAACCTGGATCTCAAACGAAAATCGGATATGAGAGTCGACGGGGATCGAGCGCCGTATCCGCCCCGATCGGAGACGCGCGTAACATCCTCGGCGTGTCGATCTCGCGCCTCCTGGCCTGGTCCGCGCTGGCCGCCGGCACCTCCGGACTGGCCTGGGCCTCCCTCGCCAAGGGCCTGCCGCTGAGCCTGACCGAGGTCCTGGGCTTCGCCACCGGCGCCGCCTGCGTGCTGCTCGTCATCGACGAGAGCATCTGGAACTTCCCGGTCGGCATCGCGAACAACGCGTTCTTCCTCGCCCTCTTCTGGTCGGCGAGGCTCTACGGCGACATGACCCTGCAGGTCGTCTACCTCGCCCTGGCCGCGGCCGGTTGGTGGCGATGGGCGCGCGGGACCGGCAAGGGCGAGGACCTGCCCGTGTCGCGCAGCCCGCGCGCGGAGAGCCTCGCGGCCGGCGTGATCGGGGCCTCCGCCACCGCCGGGCTTTTCGCGTGGTTCGTCCGCATCGGCGATGCCGCGCCCGCCCTGGACGCGCTGACGACGGTCTTGAGCCTGACCGCGCAGTGGCTCCTCAACCGCAAGCGCATCGAGAACTGGTACTTCTGGATGGCGGCCGACGTGCTCTACGTCTGGCTCTACGTGTCGCGCGGGCTGTACCTCACCGCGCTGCTCTACGCGGTCTTCATCGTGCTCTGCCTGGTGGGCCTCCGCCGGTGGACGGTGACGCTGGCCCCGGCATGAAGACCTTCGCCACCGGAGTCGTCGTCGGCAAGTTCTGGCCGCCCCATCGCGGCCACCACCACCTCGTCGCGACCGCCTCCGCGCAGTGCGAGCATCTCTGGGTGATCGTGGCCTGGCGGCCCGACCAGGACCTCGCGGCCGACCTGCGCGCGGCCTGCCTGCGCGAGGTGCATCCGGAAGTGGAGGTGATCGTCGTCCCCGACGACGTCGACGCCGCGGACAGCGAGGGCTGGGCGGACTACACCTGCCGGATCCTGGGCCGGCGTCCGGACGCGTGCTTCACCTCGGAGGCCTACGGCGAGGCCTGGGCCCGCGCGATGGGCGCCCGCCACGTCAGCGTGGATCCCGAGCGGCGCACCGTCCCCTGCTCCGGCCGCACCATCCGCGCGGATCCCCTGCGCCACCTCGAGTGTCTCTCGCCCTCCATGCGCGCGGTCTACGTGCGCCGCGTGTGCGTCGTGGGGGCGGAGTCCACGGGCACCACCACGATGGCGGGCGCCCTCGCCGCCCACTACGGCACCGCCCTCGTCCCCGAGTACGGCCGCGAGTACTGCGAGGAGAAGTGGCGCCACGGCTACGTCGCGGAGTGGGAGACCTCCGAGTTCGTGGCCATCGCGCGCGAGCAGGCACGCCGCGAGGACCAGGCGGCGCGGAGCGGGGGGCCCGTCCTCGTCTGCGACACCGACGTGTTCGCCACCGCGATCTGGCACGAGCGCTACCTCGGACGCCGCAGCCCCGAGGTGGACGCGATGGCGCGGGAGCGCGTGTGCGACCTCTACCTGCTCACGGGCGACGACATCCCCTTCGTGCAGGACGGGCTGCGCGACGGCGAGGACGTCCGCCACTGGATGCACGCGCGGTTCGCGGCCGAGCTCGCGGCCACCGGACGGCGCTGGGCCCTGCTCGAAGGCCCGCACGAGGCGAGGCGGGCGGAGGCGATCCGGCGGGTCGACGCGCTCCTCAGCGAGCCCGTGCGGCCGCGAGGGACAGGACGACGCTGAGGCTGCGGCTGGCCAGGGGGTAGTAGTAGGCCGTCCCCACGACCCTCCTGCGCACGGACGGGTACCGGTTCCATTCGGGCGTGACCCAACTCCCCGCCGACAGGTCCAGGCGGAATCGCCCGTCCGTCCCCGTCTCCACGGGCGGGCCGGCCCGCTCCGCGGAGACGGCCACGCCGGCCAGGGGGCCGCCTCCGCGCTGGCGGACGGTGCCCTCGACATGGATCGCCGGCCGCGGATCGGCGAGGGCGGGAGAGGCGAACAGGAAGACCGCGAGGGCGGGGACTAGCGATAGCGGGACTTCGTGCAGGAGGCCTCGTGGCTGGCCGCGCAGCCCTGCTTGTAGAGCGCCACCGCGCGTTGGAGGTCGCGCGGGACTCCCTCGGCGTTCTCGTACATCAGGC
>JBGPBV010000234.1:0-8148 GCA_041481445.1 Vicinamibacteria bacterium | reverse complement strand
CGTACCGCACCGGCAGCACCTGGGCCTGGTGGGCGATCCTGGCCGGCACGCTGACGGAGACGTTGCTGGCCATGGCCCGAGTCCCCTTCCTGGGGACGCGCTCGGGAGCGGGCACGGCGCTCTACACACTGATCGCCGTGGGTCTGGGTCTGGCCCTGGGAGCGGGACGCCTGCGCGGCGCGCCGTGATCAGGAGCCTCGTCGTCGCCTGCGTTCTCCTGGCCGCCCCGGTGGGCGCGGAGACGCACCACTTCAAGCCCACCGTCGGCTACCCGACGTTCGCGGTGCGGCCGCCCGTCCTCACCGTCAAGCCCGGCGACGTCGTCGAGAGCGAGAGCCTCTGGGGCGAGTGGTACGAGAAGGCGGGCGGCAAGTGGCCGGGCGAGGTCGGTCCCATCGCGATCGAGGGCGCGGAGCCGGGCGACACCCTCGTGGTCGAGGTGCTGAAGGTGCGGCCCAACCGGCCGACCGCGGTCTCCACCCAGGGCGGCCGCTTCGGCGCCCTCGTGCCCGACCAGGGGACGGCCTTCCTCAACGAGACGTTCCCGCGCGGCCGCTACGTCTGGCGCCTCGACCGCGAGCGCATGACGGGGACGGTGGACCTGCCCGGCAGCACCCTGAAGTCCGTGACCATCCCGCTCCGCCCGATGCTGGGCCGCGTGGCCGTGGCCCCGGAGGGAGACGAGCAGTTCGGCGGGCTCTGGCCGGGGCCGTTCGGCGGGAACATGGACGTCTCCGACGTGCGCGAGGGCACGACGGTGTCGCTCCCCGTCTTCCACCCGGGCGCCCTCTTCTATTTCGGCGACGGCCACGCCGCCCAGGGCGACGGCGAGGTCTGCGGCTCCGGCCTCGAGACGTCGATGGACGTCGCGCTGCGCTTCGACCTCGTCAAGAAGAAGGCCATCGCCTGGCCGCGCCTCGAGGACGCCGAGCACCTGATGGTCGCGGCCAGCGCCCGTCCGCTCTCGGACGCGTTGCGCCTCGCGTTCGTGGAGCTCGTGCAGTGGCTGGTGGCGGAGCACGGCTTCGACAAGGCGGACGCGTACCAGCTCGTGTCGCAGTCCGCGACCATCCGTGTCGGCAACATGGTGGACCCGCTCTACACGGTGGTGGCGAAGTTCCCCAAGCGCCTCCTGGCCGCCCCGGGGGCGGTGGCGGGAATGCGTTTGTCCGACATCCCGTGGACGGATGCGGAGAAACTCCTCGGCCCCGAGCGCGTGGTGGTGCTGCCGATCGGCGCGGGCTCGAAGGAGCACGGCCCGCACCTGCTGCTCGGCAACGACCAACTCCTGGCGGACGGCCTGGCCGCGCGCGTCCTGCAGGCGCGGCCGGTGGCGATGCTGCCGACGCTCACGTACGGGTTCTACCCGGCCTTCCTCGAGTACCCGGGGTCGGTCTCGCTTTCATTCGACACGCAGAAGGACGTCGTGATGCAGATCTGCCGGTCGGTCGCCCGCTACGGGCCGCGGCGCTTCTACGCCCTCAACACCGGGCTCTCGACGGCCCGGCCCCTCAAGGCGGCGGCGGAAGCGCTGGCGGGGGAGGGGATCCTGCTCCGCTACACGGACATCACCAGGGCGGGCAAGGCCGCGGAGGACGCCGTGCGGCAGGAGAAGGTGGGCACGCACGCCGACGAGATCGAGACCTCGCTGATGCTGTTCCTGAGCCCGGCCTCGGTGCGGATGGAGCGCGCGGTCGCCGACGGGCTCGTGGCCAAGGACGGCCCCCTCACGCGCGACACGCGGAGCGCCACCGGCCACGTGTCGCCGTCCGGAGTGTTCGGCGATCCGACGCTCGCCGACTGGCGCAAGGGCCGCGTGGTTGCGGAGGCGATCGTGAACGGCATCCTGTCCGAGATCGACGCGCTGGCCGCGGCCACGCCGCCGCCCGGCACACCTCTCTCGCCGGTCGCGCCCGCGTCCCCGGCCGCGCCCGTCCCGCCCGCGCCGACGCGCTGAGCCGCCTGACCGATCTCTCCTCGCCTCTGGGCTGAAGTGGCGACCGGAGGTGTACGATTCTCTGTGCGCAGCAACATGCCTTCATTCCGAATCGCCGCCGCCGCCTTTCTCATCGCCGTCGCGCCCGTCCTGGCCCAGACACCCGTGCCGGCCGCCTCGCCCGCGCCCCGACCGTCCGGTCCACCTCCCGTCACCTTCGCGGTCGAAGTCGGCTACGTGGAGGTGGACGCGATCGTCACCGACAAGAACGACCAGCCCGTCCGCGACCTCAAGAAGGAGGACTTCATCGTCCTCGAGGACGGCAAGCCGCAGGCGATCGACCTCTTCCACCAGATCGACATCCCCTACGAGCGGCCGGAGCCGGCGGCGCCGCCCCCCGTGCCCCTCGACGTGCAGACCAACTCGCGGCCGTTCGACGGGCGCGTCTACGTCATCATCCTCGACGAGCTGCACACGAGCCCCGGGCGCTCCCTCATGACGCGCGCGGCCGCGCATCGCTTCCTCGAGCGTCATTTCGGCGAGGGAGACCTGGGGGCGGTCGTGCACACCGCCGGTCCCGCCTCCGCGGGCCAGGGCCTCACCAGCGACCGCCAGCTCCTGCTGGCGGCGGTCGACCGCTTCAGCGGCCGCCGCCTGCCCTCCACGACCCTGAGCAAGATCGAGGAGTACCGGCGCACGCAGGACACGCGGCAGCAGGGCGACCCCGTGAACGATCCCGTCGAGATGGAGCGCGCCTACAACGCGCGCATGAGCCTCGACACGCTCAAGAGCGTGGCGGACTGGCTTTCCCGCCTGCGCGGGCGCCGGAAGGCGGTGCTCTTCCTGAGCGAGGGCATCGACTACAACCTCTACGACCAGATCAACAACAAGGAGGCCTCGGCCGTGCTCGACGCGCTGCGCGAGGCCACGGCGGCGGCGGTGCGGGCGAACGTGAGCTTCTATGCCATCGACCCGCGCGGGCTGGGCGGGCTCAGCGAAGAGATGATGGAGATCCAGCCCGTCTTCGACGATCCCTCCCTCGGCCTCACCACGCAAGGCCTCGATTCCGACCTCCGCCTCTCCCAGGACAGCCTGCGCGTCCTGGCCGACGAGACCTCCGGCTTCGCCGCCGTGAACACCAACGACTTCAACTCCGCCTTCGCGCGCGTGGTCAAGGACAACAGCGCCTACTACGTGCTCGGGTACTACCCGCCCGGGCAGCGCCGGGACGGCCGCTTCCACAAGCTCGACGTGAAGGTGACGCGGCCGGGCCTGAAGGTGCGGGCGCGCAACGGCTACACCGCCCCCCACGGCAAGGTGGCCAAGCCGCCCACCATGGCCACGCAAGACACGCCTCCCGTCCTGGCCGAGATGCTCGACAGCGCGCTGCCGCGGCCCGGACTGCCCATGCAGATGCAGGCCACGGCGTTCGAGGGCGAGGGCAGGGGCGGCAAGGCCAAGGTGGTCGTGGCCCTCGAGGTCGCGGGGACCGGGTTCAAGTTCACGGAGAAGGGCGGGGTGTTCCACGACACCCTGGACCTGTCGATCCTCACCGTCGACGCCGCGGGCAAGACGGCGGGCACGAACCAGAAGGTCCAGCTCGACCTCAAGCCGCGCACGCGGCAGATGGTGGAGGCCACCGGGTTCCGGGTGGTCTCCGCGCTCGACGTGCCCCCGGGCCGCTACCAGGTGCGCGTGGCCGGCCGCGCCGCCAACTCGGACCAGGCGGGCTCCGTCTTCTACGACCTCGAGGTCCCGGAGTTCGGCAAGATGCCGCTCGTCCTGTCCGGGCTGGTGCTGACCTCGGCCACCGCGGGCCTGGTGCCGACCGCGGGGTCGGTCCCCATGCTCAAGGACATCCTGCCCGGACCCCCGACCGCGAACCGCCTCTTCTATCCCTTCGACACGATCTTCGTGCTCACCGAGATCTACGACGGCGAGTCGACGCCCCACACCGTGGACGTGTCGACCACCCTCACCGCGGAGAGCGGCAACGTCGCCTATCGCACCGAGGACGCGCGGCAGACCAGGGCCGAGGCGGCGGGGGCGCCGATCGTGCACACCGCCCAGATCCCCCTGAAGGAGATCCCGCCCGGCGTCTACACGCTGCGGGTGGCGGCGGTCTCGCGCCTGGGCAAGAAGCCGCCGAAGGCGGAGCGGGCGCTGCTGTTGCAGGTCCTCCCCGCGCCCCCCTCCTCGGCACCGGCGGCCTCGCCCGCGCCGGAGCCGTCCCCGCCGCCGCCCTGAGCGGCTATCATCGCGCGATGCCCATCGGGACCTGTTTCCACGCGCGCACGGCCGCCCTCTGCCAGAGCATGAGCTGGCGGGACTGGGCCGGGTACTTCGCGGTGTCGACCTACGAGGTCCACCACGAGCGCGAGTACAACGCGATCCGCAACGCGGCCGCCCTCATCGACGTCTCCCCGCTGTTCAAGTACCGGGTCAGCGGGAAGGACGCCACCCGCCTGGTCGATCGCGTGGTCACCCGCGACGTGCCGAAGATGAAGGCGGGGCAGGTCTCGTACACCCACTGGTGCGACGGCCGCGGCAAGGTCATCGACGACGGCACGGTCTCGCGCCTGGAGGAGAGCGTCTATCGCTGGACGGCGGCCGAGCCCAACCTTCGCTGGATCCACATGAACAGCACGGGCCTCCAGGTCACTGTGGAGGACATCTCGGACCGCCTGGGCGCGCTCGCCCTCCAGGGCCCGACCAGCCGCTCCATCCTGGAGTCCTGCGTCGAGGACGCCGATATCTCACATCTGAAGTATTTCCGCGTGACCCGGGGCCGGGTGCGCGGGATCCCCGTCGAGATCTCGCGCACCGGCTACACCGGCGACCTGGGCTACGAGATCTGGGTGGCCTGGGACCAGGGCGAGGCGCTGTGGGATGCGCTCATGGAGGCGGGCCGCACCTACGACATCACGCCCACGGGGATGCTCGCCCTCGACGTCGCGCGCATCGAGGCCGGCCTCATCCTGCTCGACGTCGACTACGTGAGCGCGCGCAAGGCCCTCATCGCGGCCCAGCAGTACACGCCGTACGAGATCGGGCTGGGCCGGCTGGTGAGCCTCGAGAAGTCGCCCTACATCGGCCAGCAGGCGCTGCGCGCGGAGTCCAAGCGCGGCCCGGCCCGGCAGCTCGTGGGGCTCGAAGTCGACTGGGACGACCTCGACCGCCTGCACGAGGCGGCCGGCCTCCCGCCCCAGCTCCCCCTGACCGCCTCCCGCGTGGCCGTGCCCGTCTATCGCGGCGGGACCCAGGTAGGCAAGGCCACGAGCACCACCTGGTCGCCGACCCTCAAGAAGATGATTGCGCTGGCCACCCTGTCTTCGGACCAGGCGGGGCCAGGCGCGCGGCTGGAGATGGAGTTCACCGTCAACCACGAGCGCAAGCACGTGGGGGTCACGGTCAAGCCGCTGCCGTTCTTCGATCCGCCGCGCAAGCGGGCCTGACCGTCGCCAGATCGATCGAGGCCGAGGTGCGAACGCGAAAGCAGATGCGCCCGCCTTCCGGGAGCTGCCGAGCGTGGACGGGACTGGGCGTGGTCCTCGTGCTGGCGGCGCCTCCGCCGGCCCGGGCGCAGGCCCCCGCCGGCCTCGAGTTCCAGGTCAACACCTATACCACCGGCCGTCAATCGATGCCGGCCGTCGCCGTGGACGACAACGGAGACTTCGTCGTCGCCTGGCAGAGCGAAGGCCAGGACGGCAGTGGCGGCGGGATCTTCGGGCAGCGGTTCAGCGCGGCCGGCGCGCCGCGAGGGGCGGAGTTCCCGGTCAACACGTACACGACGGGCACCCAGCGCTTCCTGGACGTGGCCGCGGACCGCAACGGCGACTTCGTCGTGGTCTGGGGGAGCAACGGCCAGGACGGGAACAGCTACGGAGTGTTCGGCCGGCGCTTCGGCGCCGACGGGACGCCGCAGTCGCCGGAGTTCAGGGTCAACACCTACACCACCAGCAGCCAGGTCTTTCCCGCCGTCACCGGCGCCCCCGACGGCGGCTTCGTGGTCACCTGGAACAGCTACAACCAGGACGGAAGCCGCAACGGGATCTTCGGGCAGGTCTACGCCTCCGACGGTTCGCGGCAAGGCGCCGAGTTCCAGGTCAACACGTACACTCCGAGCCAGCAGTTCTTCCCGGCGGTGGCCTCCGACAAGGACGGCAACTTCGTCGTGGTCTGGGAGAGCTACGAGGACGGGAGCAACAGCGGAGTCTTCGGCCGCCTCTTCGCCGCCGCCGGGACGCCGCTCGGGGCGCCGTTCCAGATCAACACCTACACCACGAGCTCCCAGAGCCGTCCGGGGGTGGCGATGGATGCGCTCGGCGACTTCGTGGCGGTCTGGTCGAGCGGCCAGGATGCCGGCTCCACCGGCATCTTCGGGAGGCGATTCGACGCGGCGGGGGTCCCGCAAGGGGGCGAGATCCAGGTGAACTCGTTCACCACCGCCGGCCAGATGGGCCCCTCCGTGGCCGCGGATGCCAAGGGCAACTTCGTGGTGGTCTGGTCGAGCATGGGCCAGGACGGGAGCGATTACGGCATCTTCGGCCGGCGCTTCGACGCAGCCGGGACGCCGCTCGGGGCCGACTTCCGCGTCAACTCCTACACGACGGGCCGCCAGTGGTTCCCGTCGGTCGGCTCCGACCCCGACGGGGATTTCGTCGTGGCGTGGTACAGCGTGGTGGGCCAGGACGGAAGCGACTACGGCACGTTCGGCCAGCGCTTCGGCGACCTGATCTTCCAGGACGGCTTCGAGTCCGGGGGACTTGCGCGCTGGTCCTCGGTCTCCACCGGCGCCGGGAACCTGCTCGTGGGAGGGCCGGGGGCCCTGGCCGGCACCAGCGCCGGGATGATCGCCTTCGTCACCGACACCACCCCGCTCTTCGTCCAGGACGACACTCCGGAGGCCGAGAACCGATACCGCGCGCGCTTCTACTTCGACCCCAACGGCTTCGATCCCGGAGTGGCGGATGGCCACCTCCGCGTTCGCCTGATGATCGCCTTCGACGACCTCGGCCAGAGGCTGGCCACGATCGTGCTCAAGAAGCTCGGCGGGGCCTACAGCGTCGAGGGCCGCGTCCGCCGCGACGACGGCAGCCGAGCCGACACGGGATTCTTCGGCGTGACGGACGGACCCCATTTCATCGAGTTCGATTGGCAACGGTCGAGCGCGCCGGGGGCCAGCGACGGGCTGTTCACCCTTCGCATCGACGACGCCGTCGTCTCCACCCTCAACAACCTCGACAACGACACGAGGCCGGTGGAGTCCGTGAGGATGGGGGCCCTTTCCGTGAAGACGGGGGCTTCGGGGATCCTGTTCTTCGACCAGTTCGAGTCACGCCGGCAGAGGTACATGGGGCCGGAGTAGGCACCCCGTCCGCGCGGAGCTCAGGGCTTCTTCTTCCCCCCGAGCTTGTCCGACAGCCACTGCATGACGGGCAAGAGGTTGACGGCGTCGCCCCCGTGCGGCCGGTAGTCGTGCATCTCCTGGATGCTGGGCGCGGTCATGCTCGCGGGCACGGGCCCGCGCGTGGGGTCGGTGTCCTTGAGCCACCAGTCGAGCTTCATGGTCAGGCTCTGCGCGTCCATGGCCTTGCCGCGGACCTCGACGTGCTCCTCGAACCGCGGCTGGGGGACCAGAGCGGCCGGGTCGTCGGCGTGCACCGACCGGTACGGGCCGAGCTTGAGGCGCTGCGAGAGGGTCGGCGTGGGAGAGGCGACCGTCCCCGGCGCGGGCGGACCCACGTCGGCGGCGCCCGCCGGCCCTGATCCGGCCAGGAGGAGCACCATCCCGACGGCCGCCGGCAACGCCGTCCTCATGTCTTCAATCTAAGGCCGCGGGGGACCATCCGCCACCTCGATGGGCCGGACGCCCGCGTCCATCAGGCCGCCTTGCCCGGCTCCGGCAGCGTCGCTCCCATCACCCAGCCCAGGGCGGCCGCCACCGCGCACATCGCCACGTTGACGACCATCCCGCCGACACGCGAGACCACCGCCGCCCCGAAGCCGATGGGGCCGACGGCGTCCGCGCCCGCGACCGCGCGCGGGTTCACGAAGTACGTGTCCACGTGGAAGGCATAGGAGAAGACGGTGATCACCAGGATCACGACCTGGGCGAAGAAGGCGAGGGTGGCCCCGATGCCCATCGCCTTCGTCACCGTGTAGCCGCGCCACCGCCGGCAGAACGCGCCGTAGAAGACGGCGGCCAGGAT
>JBGPBV010000233.1:0-8245 GCA_041481445.1 Vicinamibacteria bacterium | reverse complement strand
GAGGGCGTAGGCGGAGACGTTCCCTGACGTCGCGTTCGCGGCGTAGAAGTAGCGGCCGGACGGATCGACCAGGCCGCCGCGCGGCCACTGCCCGCCGTCCGTGGCCAGCGGGGCGCCCGGGGCCAGGCGCGTGAGCGCGCCTGTCGCCGGGTCGATCGAGTAGGTGGCGATCCCATCGCCGCCCGCGACCCCGGTCAAGTAGGCGGCGGCGTAGAGGACCCGCCCCGAGGGATGCACGGCGATGGCGTCGGCGTTGTTGCCGAGCGGGAACGGGGAGCCGGGTATCGGGGAGAGCGCACCGGTCGGCGCGATCTGGAATCCGCGGATCTTCTCCACGAGGGCATCCGTCACGTAGAGGAAGTGGCCGCCAGGGTCCACCGTGGCGGAGGTGAGGTCAGTGGCGGCCGGATTGACCGCGGCGTCGAAGGGCGAACCGGGTACAGGCGAGAGGGCGCCCGTGCCGTCGAGCGAGAACCCCGACACCGTCCCGATCCCACCGGGGTCGTTCGCGCCGTTGTTGACGACATAGACGAACCGGTTGTCGGCCACGACCACCGCCACCGGGTTCGCTCCGGTCGCGGCGGGTGGTCCGGGCAGCGCCTCGAGCGCGCCGGTGAAGGCATTGATCCGGAAGGCGGAGACGGTCCGGGCAACGTAGTTCGCGACGTAGGCGAACTCGGGAGGCTCGGCCGCGAAGGCGGAGGCGACGGGGCCGGCCGTCAGGACCAACGCCGCGACCAGGGTCCTCACCTTCCTCGGTGTCCTCATGTCGCCTCCCGGCCACGGCACGGCCCCGCCCGATCGCAGTAGCCGGACACAGTACGCCCGGCCCGGCGATCCGGTCAATCGCGCGCTCTCGAGCCCGTTCGAGGCGGGACGTGGCTACAATCGCCGCCTCCCGATGGCCCTTCCGTCGATGACGCCGCGCGTCGTCCTCCTGGTCGCCGCGCTCGTCGCCGCCGCGTCTCCCGCGAGGGCGGCGGCGGACTCGCCCGTCCGCATCGTCTTCGACACCGACATGGCCTCCGACGTCGACGACGTCGGCGCCCTGGCGATCCTGCACGCCCTGGCCGACCTCGGCGAGGCCGAGATCCTGGCGATCGGGGTCTCCTCCCGCAACGAGAACGTCGGGCCCTGCGTGGACGCGATCGACACCTGGTACGGGCGCCCCGACATCCCGATCGCGTGCCCGCGCGCGACGCCGGCGGCGGGCACGGAGGAGACGCCTTCGAAATACGCGGAGGCGGTGGCGGGCGCGTTCCCCCATCGTCTCCGGCGGACGAGCGACGCCCCCGAGGCCGCGCTCCTCTACCGGAAGGTCCTGGCCGCGCAGCCGGACGCGAGCGTGGTAGTCGTCTCGGTCGGCTTCCTCACGAACCTGAGGAGCCTCCTCGACACGCCGCCGGACGCGGTCAGCTCCCTCACGGGCGAGGAGCTCGTCCGGCGCAAGGTCCGGCTCTGGGTCTGCATGGGCGGCAAGTTCCCGGACGGGCGCTTCAGCAACGGCGACGGCGAGTACAACCTCCGGATCGACCCCGTGGCCTCGCTCGTCGTCCTGAGCGACTGGCCGACGCCGGTCGTGTTCTCCGGTTTCGAGATCGGATCACGCATCCGGACGGGACGGCGCCTGCGCGAGGGCCCGGACCCGAGCCCGGTCCGGGCCGCCTACCTTCACTTCAACGGTCTCGAGGACCGCCAGAGCTGGGACCAGACGGCCGTGCTGTATGCGGTGCGCGGGGCGGGCGCGTACTGGACGGAGTCCGAGCCCGGGCTCGCCCTCATGCACGTCTCCGCGCGGTCCACGTACAACGAGTGGCTCCCGACCACCCGCAAGAGCCACCGCTACCTGGTCGAGAAGAGGCCTCCGGCGGAGATGGCGCAGGTCATCGAGGACCTGATGCTGCGGCCGCCCCGCCCGCGATAGATCGACCTCACCGCTCGCTGTCGAGCATCTTCATCTGCCGCTCGTCGTAGCGGGTGCCTGCGACCTGGGCCGCCGGCACCGCCGACTCGATGCGGGCCAGGTCCGCGGCCGAGAGCGAGACCGCGAGCGCGCCCAGCGACTCCGCGAGCTGCGAGCGCGTGCGGGCCCCGATCACGGGCACGATCGTCTCGCCCTTGGCGAGCACCCAGGCGATGGCGAGTTGGGTCGCGGTGACCCCTTTCCCGGCGGCCACCGCCTGCAGGGCGCTCACCAGCTCCTCGTTGCGCTTCGCGTTCTCGCCGCTGAAGCGCGGCAGGTGCGCGCGGAAGTCGCCCGTGCCGGACGGCTTCGAGCGGCTGAGCAGGCCGCGCGACAGGACGCCGTAGGCGGTCACGCCGATGCCGAGCGCGGCAAGGGCGGGGAAGATCTGCTCTTCGGGGCCTCGGCTGATCAACGAGTACTCGATCTGCAGGTCGGAGATGGGGTGCACGGCCCGGGCGCGGCGGATCGTCTCCGTCCCCACCTCCGACAGGCCGATGTTGCGGACGTGTCCGGCCTTCACCATGTCCGCGATCGCGCCGATCGTCTCTTCGATCGGCACCGCCGGGTCGAGGCGCGTGAGCCGGTAGACGTCGAGGTGGTCCACACCGAGGCGCTTGAGGCTGTACGCGAGGAAGTTCTTCACCGCCGCCGGCCGGCCGTCCACGCCGAGCCACGCCCCGTCGGGAGCGCGGAGCGCGCCGAACTTGACGGACAAGAGGGCCCGTCCGCGCCGGTCCTGGAGCGCGCGGCCGATGAGCATCTCGTTGTGCCCGGCGCCGTAGAAGTCCCCGGTGTCGAGCAGGGTCACGCCCTGGTCGAGGGCGGCGTGGATGGTGGCGATGCTCTCGCGCTCGTCGGCGGGCCCGTACATGCCGGACATGCCCATGCAGCCGAGCGCGATCGGGAAGACGGCGGGGCCGGCGGAGCCCAGCCGGCGTGCCGCGGGAGGAGTGGTCGTTGTCATCCTTCGACCTTAGAGGATGGCGACCACCGGTGGCAATAGGACGTCGCGCGGAGACGCGAGGGCCTCCGCGCGACGCGCTACTTCCGTTGCGAGCCGACGAACGGCTGCAGGCTCAGCCGCGCCGAGAACGGTCCGTCCAGGCCGTGGCCCCAGTTGATGGTCGCGCGTCCCGTGCCCGGCGCCCCGGCCAGCCGGCCGGTGCCGTCCTGCGCGACGACGACACCCTGCAGCGACAGGCCCTGACTGGCCGAGGGTCGGACCAATCCGATCAGGATGCCGGTCAGGGAGTTCCCGTCGGAGTCGACGAAGTGGATCAGGCCCGTCCAGCCAAAGTTGGCGGGGTCGTCCGGCGTGACCGCCTGGAGCTCGGAGAAGACGCTCCCGTCCGCGAATCGGAAGGTCGCCTTCCCCCCTCCATGCCCGTCGTGACCGTGCTCGTGCCCTTCGGCGACGAGCGCACCCTCCTCGGCCTCGCCCATCCCTTCCGGCGAATCGGCGACACGCACGCTGCCGTCGCCGAAAGCCTGCAATTGCACGGCCGGCAACTGGGCGCTCGGGCCCCGGGAGATGCCGTTGCCGATCCGGGCCTGGAACGAGACCGGATCGTGGGTCGGGGAGGGCGCCGTCAGCATGGCGAACGTGGCTCCACCGAGGGCACTGACGTTTTCGCCCCCCGCCCCCAGTTGGAGCTGCTTCTCGATGTAGGGCAGGAGGGTGGCCAGGCCGTCGCGGTCGCGCAGGCGGGAGATGTCGGTGAAGGTCACCTTGCCGTCACCGTTCACGTCCACTTGCTGGAAGACCTTCCGGAGAGTGCGCTTCCCCTGGAGGGTGTCCGCGACCTGGTCCAGGGCGTCCGGCATCTGCACCAGCAGGGCACCGATCTCGTGCGCGGCCTGCGCATGGATGCTCGCGAACATCCGCCGGCGCGCGTCGTCGGCGAGAGGGTTCGGTCCGCACCGCAGCCGGGCGTCCTGGTCGATCTGGCAGTCGGCGGAGCCGGTGGCCCCGGGAGCGACCGGCGTGCCGTCGGCCAGGAACCCGGACGCGACGTTGCCCACGCTCACCTGGATCGTGAAGTGATAGCCGTCCTTCTGGTCGTTCGGGAACTGGCCCTGGAGACCGAGGGCGTCGAAGGAGCCGGTGTAGCTCTGATGCGCGACGAAGAACGCCTTCTCCGCGGCCAGGATCGATCGCAGGTTGTTCGTGCATTGCGTCCGGGCCGCCGCCTCGCGCACCTTCTGCACGGCGGGCACGAGCAGGGCGATCAGGACCGCGATGATCGCGATGACGACCAGCAGCTCGATCAACGTGAAGCCGGATTCGCGACGGTCCCGGGATGCCCGGGGCATGAGTCGGGTTTCCACTTGGGGAACTCCTTTCTGCTCGAACTCGACTCCACCAGCGGGTCGGGAACGCCGGCCGCCGAGGAAACAGGGGGGACCTTGGGGAGGGAACGATCGGAGAGCAATCTACGCCTCATGGGCGCCTCCCGTCAAAGAGGAGGCCCCGGCGTAGAATGGGCGGCCCATGCGAGCCACCGGACGTCTGCTGGCCGCGAGCCTGATTCTCGCCCTCGGCCTCTCCTCCTGCGGGCGCGGCTCTGGCCACGGCCGCGTGATCGTGCTCGGCCTCGACGGCCTCGACCCCCGGGCCGTGGACCTCCTCATGTCCGAGGGCAAGATGCCCAACTTCGCCAAGCTCCGCCAGGAGGGCGCCTACGGCCGCCTGCAGAGCGCGAAGCCGCTGCTGAGCCCTGTCGTCTGGACCACGATCGCCACCGGCAAGACGCCCGACCAGCACGGCATCGGACACTTCGTGGCCATCGACGACAAGACGGGCGAGGAGCTCCCCGTCACCAGCGGGATGCGCCGGGTCAAGGCGCTGTGGAACATCCTCTCGGACAAGGGCCGCAAGGTCGCGGTGGTCGGCTACTGGGCGACCTGGCCCGCGGAGAAGGTCAACGGGGTCGTGGTCAGCGACCACACCTGCTACCACTTCCTGTTCCCGCAGGGCCAGACGGGCGACGCCGCCGCCAAGCAGGTGACCTACCCGCCGGAGCTGCTCGCGAAGATTGCGCCGCTGGTGCGCCGCCCGGCGGACGTGAGCCTGGCCGAGGCCTCGACCTTCATCCGCGTCGACCAGGAGGAGTACGACCGGCCTTTCGACTTCAACCGGGACGTCAGCCACTTCCGCTGGGCCCTGGCCACGGCCGAGAGCTACCGCGCCATCGGTCTGAAGCTCTTCCGCGACGAGCGGCCCGACCTCCTGATGACCTACATCGAGGGGACCGACTCCGTGGCCCACCTCTTCGGCCATCTCTTCCGGGCGGGCGCTCTGTCGGGGGAGCTGGCCGAGCAGCAGAAGAAGTTCGGCAACGCGGTCGAGCAGATGTACCTGTACGCGGACCGCGTGGTCGGCGACTACATGGCCGCCTGCGACCGCGACACCACGTTCGTGGTGCTCTCCGACCACGGCTTCGACCTCGGCGCCACCCAGGACGACCCGAGCAAGACGCGCGACATGCGTCGCGTCAGCGAGAAGTTCCACAACATCGAAGGCATCCTGTATCTCTACGGCAACCACGTGAAGCGCGGCCGGCTGGACCAGCCCCGCATCATCGACGTCGCTCCGACCGTGCTCGCGCTCTCCGGCCTCGCCCCCGCCCAGGACATGGGCGGCCGCGTGCTGACGGAGGGGCTCGACCTCGCGGTGCCCGGCCCGGCCGTCGCCACCTATGAGACGGGCCCGCCGGCGGCCACGAGCGCGGCCCGGGACGCCACCGTGAACCCCGAGATCGTGGAGCGGCTGAAGAGCCTGGGATACATGGGCGGGACGGCGTCGCCCGCCGCGGGTCCGGGCGGAGCCGACACGGGCGCTCCGGCGATGCACTCCCCGAAAGGGGAAAGGAACCTGGCCGCGATGCATTTCGAGGCCGGCCGCTTCGCGGAGGCGGCGGAGGCCTACGCGCGGCTGGTGCAGCAGGAGCCCAAGGACGCGTCGCTGCGCACGAGCCTGGCCGGCGCCCTGGGCGCCCTCGGGCGTTACCAGGAGGCGATGAAGGAGCTGGAGATCGCCATCCAGCTCGAACCGCTCAACGTCGAGGCCTATCACAACAAGGCGGTCATCTTCGAGCGGCTCGGCCAGAAGGACGCCGCCATCGGGCAGTACCGGCTGGCCGTCCGCTACAGCCCGCAATACGAGCCCTCGCGCCGGGCGCTGGAGCGGCTGACCGGCTCCGCGGACGTGCGCGCGCCCCGTTCCGACGCACAGAAGAGGGCGGCGGAGCTGGCGGAGGCCGCCGGCCAGTCCGCCCGCCGGGGAGACTACGCCCACGCCATGAAGCAACTCGACGAGGCGGAGAAGATCGACCCCAAGTCCGTCCTCGTGCAGCAGTACCGCTCCAACGTCGCCTACCTCTCCGGCGACGTCCCGGGGGCGGTCAGGGCGCTCGAGAAGGCGCTCGCCCTCGAGCCCGACAACGCGCTCTTCAAGTCCAACCTGGCCCGGCTGCGCGCGCAGGCCGCCACCCGCCCGCGGTGACGGCGACGCGCCTCCACACCGTGGAGGCCGCCGTCCTGTCCGGCGCCGTCTTCGCCGTCTACGCCCTGGGCGCCTGCCGCACGATCTACGTGGGAGACAGCGGGGAGCTGGTGGCCGCCGTCCACCTGCTCGGAATCCCCCACCCGTCGGGCTATCCGTTGTACGTCCTCCTGGGCAAGCTGTGGACACTGCTCGTGCCCGTGGGCTCGGTGGCGTTCCGCATGAGCCTCTTCAGCGCCGCCACGGGGGCGGCCGCCTGCGGCACCGTCTTCTGGACCGTGCGCGGCCAGGGAGGAAGCCGGATCGCGGCCGGCACCGCCGCCCTCCTCCTGGCCTTCTCTCCCAGCTTCTGGGGGGAGGCCAACATCCAGCGCGTCTACACCCTGAACGCGCTGTTCGTGGCGCTGGTCACGGCCGCCGCGCTCGTCTGGCACCGCTCGCGCGACCTGCGTCTGCTGTGGCTCGCCTTCTTCCTGTGCGGCCTGGGCGCCACGAACCACACGTTCATGGGGATCGTGGCCGTGGCCCTGGCCGCGTTCGCGCTCCTGACCGACCCGGCGCTGGCGCGGCGGCTGCGACCGGCCGCGATCGCGGGCGGGGCCTTCGCCGCGGGCCTGCTGCCCTACCTCTACCTGCCCGTGCGCTCACGCTTCGACCCCGCGCTGGATTGGGGCGACCCGGAGACGCTCGATCGCTTCCTGGCCGTCGTGACCCGCCGCGACTTCTGGGGCCGGGCCTGGATCGAGGGCCCCCGCGACCTCGTGCCGATCGCGGCCGACTACCTCCGCAGCCTGGGAGCGGAGCTGCTCTGGGTGGGCACGGTCCTGGCGATCGTGGGCGTGCTCGCGGGCTGGAAGCGCGGCGGGGCGGTCCTGCTGTCCGTGCTCGTCATGGCCGTGAACGTGGGGGCCATGGCCCTCCACGGCTCACGGACGGACATCTTCATCTGGCATCGCTACTACATCCCGTCCTACCTGATGGCGGCGGTCCTGGCCGGCATCGGGGCCCAGGTGGTGGTGGACCGGCTGCCCAGGACGGTGCGCGCGGCGCCGTTGCTCGTGCCGCTCGGCCTGCTCCTCCTCAACTGGAGCGAGTTCGACCGCAGCCGCTACCGGGTGGCCGACGATTTCAGCCGGACGCTCCTCTCCACGATCCCCCCCGGGGCCCACCTCATCGCCGACGACGACAACATCCTGTTCGTCCTGATCTATCTCCATCTCGCGGAGGGCGTGCGGCCGGACGTGGACCTGATCCTTCAGGGCGTGGGCGAGGCGCGGCTGCCCCCGCTCCGCTTCAACCCCGACGACGACCCGCTGTACCTCACCCACCATCCCAACTGGGCGATCAAGGGACTGGAGATCGTTCCCGTCGGCCTCGTCTTCCGTACGATGCGCGCGGGGACACCGGTCCCCCCCGTGCCGGCGCTCGCGCGCACGCTGGCGGGCGAGGACGATCCGCGCGTCCCGCGGGACTACCTGACCGAGAACCTGATCGGCCATTTCCACTACATGCTCGGCTCCACCGAGGAGGCCCGCGATTGGACGGCGGCCGTCCACGAGTTCGAGAAGGCCATCGCGGCCGCGCCCCACAACGACGTCCTCTTCTACAACCTGGGCCTCATCTACGCCCGCGAGGGCCTGGCCGACGAGTCGCTCGCCTTCTTCCAGCGCTCGCACGAGATCAACCCGCGCCACATCGCCAGCATCAGCCGCTCGCGCGCCTCGGACCGGGTGGCGGAGATGGAGGCTTTTCGCGACCGGCTGGCGAGCATCGAG
>JBGPBV010000232.1:0-8316 GCA_041481445.1 Vicinamibacteria bacterium | reverse complement strand
GGTCCGGCGCTGGGCGGTTCCCGCGGCCGTGCTCCTCGTCCTCGCCCTCGCTTTCGAGCTGCGCGTCGGCGGGATCCGCAGTGGGCTGCCCCAGAGCTACCCGGCCGACGAGTTCGACTACGTGAACCGTGCCCTGGCGATGATGAAGTCGGGCCAGTTCAACCCTCGTCGCTGGGACCATCCCACGCTGCAGCCGTACCTGGCCGTGCTCACCTACACCGGCGTCTATTTCGCGGGCGCGGCGGAAGGACGATGGAGCCGGATCGCGGACGTCGTCGAGGAGGATCTCCTCTACTGGGGCCGCTTCCTCAGCGTCCTCGCCGGCACCGCGACCGTGCTGGCCACGTTCTTCCTCGGACGGCGGCTCGGCTCCGGCGCGGTCGGGCTCCTGGCCGCGGCGATCCTCGCCGTATCCCCCGCGGCCGTCGAGCATTCCCAGTACAACAAGTCGGACCCGTTCGTGGCGCTCCTGGTTCCGGTGGGCGTGCTCGCGATCCTGTCCTACCTCGACCGCGGCGGGCGGGGGAGGGCCCTGGCCGCCGGCTCCCTGATCGGGCTGGCCATCGCCGCGAAGTACAACGGCGCGCCGCTGCTCGTGCCCTTCCTCCTCGCCGTGGTCCTGCGCCGGCGGTCCGCCACGCTCAAGGAGCCCGACCTGTATCTGGGGCTCGCCGCCGCCGCCGCCACGTTCCTCGCCGCCTGCCCGTTCCTGCTCGCCGATTTCCCGCGCTTCCTCGACGAGGCGGGCACCGTCGTACGGAACTACGCGGTCGTGGGAATCGAGGGGCAGGCCTCCGATGCCGACAACTGGGCCTACCACGGCCGCTACATCGCGGGCCAGGCCGTCGGCGTCCTCGGCCTGCTGGCCGCGCTCGCGGGCCTCGGCCTCGCTCTCTACCGTCTCGACGCGCGGATGGCGGTGTTCCTCTCGTTCCCGATCCTGTACTTCTCGTATTACAGCGCGCAGCGCGTGCGCTTCCCGAGCAACATGGTCCCCGTCTACCCGTTCGTCGCCATCCTGGCCGCCTACGCCGTGGACGAGGGGAGGCGGGCCCTCGCGCGCCGATGGCCGCGGGCGCGGGCCGTGGCTCCGGCCGTGGCGGCGATGGTGCTCGTCCTCCTCGCGCCGCTCCTGTGGGGCAGCGTCGCGCACAACCGCGCGGTGACGCGGCCCGACACCGGCAGCGCGGCGCGCGAATGGATCGACCACCACCTGCCGGCCGGGACCGCGGTCGCGGTGGAGCTCTACGGCCCCGTGCTGGACCGGAGCCGCTACCGGGTCGTCAAGGAGTCGCGGATCGTCAACCGCGGCGTGCGCGGGTACCGGTCGGAGGGGGTCGAGTACCTGGTGGTCTCCTCCTACATGTACGAGCGTTTCCCCCCCGACCATCGGCAGAGCCGCGACTACCAGGAGCTGTTCTCGATCTGTCCCCTGGTCCAGGAGCTCGCGCCGGTGCCGGGAGAGCGCTTCGGGCCGACGATCCGGATCCTTCACGTCCCCGCCGGGCCCGCCGACGCCGTCGCGCCGCCGTCCGCGGAGTCCGCCTCCCCGCGCCCCTAACGCGCCTTGCGCCGCCCGGTGGGCGGCCGGTGCGGCACGGGGGGGGGCGGCTCCACGGGGACCGCCGGTGGAGGAGGCGCCGCCGCGAGGTCGGGCGCGGCGGGAACGGCTGGATCGGGGACGGCGGACGTCTCGCTCGGGCCGCCCGCGGGCGCCGGCGGCGGCGCGGCCTCGGCCGGCGCCCCCTGGAACATCCCGATCACGACGCGCGCCGGCCGCGCGATGCGTCCGTTGAGCCGGTATCCGCGCAGCAGCTCCTTCACCACGACGTGGTCCTGTTCCGCTTCCTTCACCGGCTCCGTGGCCACCGCCTCGCTCACCGCGGGGTCGAAGGGCAGGCCCAGGACGGGGATGCGATCCAGGCCCTCGTCCTGCAGCGTCTGCAGGAGCTGCGTGCGCACGAGGATCATGCCCTCCAGCAGCGGCTGGCCTGCGTAGCTCGTCTGCGCCGCCTCCAGCGCGCGGTCCAGGTTGTCGAGGACGTCGATGAACTTGAGCAGCAGGCGCTCGCGCCGCTGGTCGAAGCGACGCTCGAGGTTGCGGGACTGCCGCTCGCGGACGTCGTCGTTCTCCGCCTTCATCTTGCGGTAGGCGGCCAGGACCTCGGCCAGGCGGTCCTCGGCCAGCCGCGCCCGCTGCTCGTGCGGGCTGGCCACCGCCTCCCCGGCCTCCGATGAGGCGGAGGGCGGGGGAGTCAAGGCCGCGTTGAGGGCGGAGTCCATCCCTCCTTCGGGAGGGCCCTCCTCGTCGTCTGGCGGATCGTCGGCCAACGCTCCTCCCGGCCGCGGCGCGGAAAATTTCCGGAAAATTATACGCCGGGCCGCCGGGCGGCGAGCAGCACCGCCAGGTCGACCACGTTCGTGCCTGTGGGCCCCGTCACGATGAGGTCCCCGAGGGGGGCGAGGAAGCCGCTCGAGTCGCTCCGGGCCAGGAACTCCTCCACCGGGGCGAGCCCCAATGCGCGCGCGCGCGCCAGCGACGTCCGGTCCGCCACCCCTCCCGCCGCCTCGCTGGCGCCGTCGATGCCGTCCGTGGCCAGGCAGGCCACGACCGCCTCCGCCGGGAACGAGGCGAGGAGGGCCGCCCCCGCCACCGCCATCTCCTGGTTGCGGCCGCCGCGGCCCTCGCCGCGCACCGTCACCGTGGTCTCCCCCCCGGCGAGCAGGCACACCGGCGGCGCCGCCGGCTGGCCGCTCTCCACGCACTCGCGCAGGACGGAGACGAGGACGCGCGCGGCCTCGCGCGCCTCGCCCTCCAGGCGCGTGGTCAGCACCAGCGGCCTCAGTCCCTGCCGCCGCGCCTCGCGGGCGGCGGCGGCGACGCTGAGGCGGTTGCCGCCGATCACGCGCGTCCGCGCGCGGCGGAAGATGGGGTCGCCGGGCTTGGGGGTCTCCGCCGCCTCCCCGCGGAGGCCCGCCTCCAGGTGGCGGCGCACGGAGGCGGGCACGACGGCGCGCAGGCCGCGGTCGTCGAGGATGCGCAGCGCGTCGGCGTAGGTCGTGGGATCGGGGACGGTGGGCCCGGAGGCGATGGTGGACAGGTCGTCGCCCACCACGTCCGAGAGCACGAGCGCGACCAGCCGCGCCGGGGCCGCCGCCCGGGCCAGGGAGCCGCCCTTGAGCCGCGAGAGATGCTTGCGCACGGTGTTCAGCTCGAAGATGCCGGCCCCCGCGCGCATGAGCTGGGTCGTGACGGCGGCCTTGTCGGCCAGGGTCACGCCCGCGACCGGCGCGGGGAGGAGGGCGGAGGCGCCCCCCGAGAGGAGGACGACCACGATGTCCTCGGGCCGCCGCCCGCGCACCAGCGCCTCGACCTCCGCCGCCGCCTGCCGCCCGCGCGCATCCGGCAGGGGATGGCCGGCGACCACCACCCGCGTGCGCGCCAGCGGAGCGCTCGGGGCGCTCGTGACGGCGAGGGCGTCGTGGAGACGCCCCCCCAGGATCTCCTCCGCCGCCCCCGCCATCGCCACCGCGGCCTTGCCGGCGGCGAGAACGACCACGCGGCCGCGGCCCAGCGCGTAGTCTTCGCCGGCCAGGCGCAGCCGGCCGCCCGCCACGCGCAGCGCGGCCCGCACGAGGCGCGCGGGATCGGCGGCCTGGAGGCCGGCGGAGAGGATGGCGGCGGCGGCCTGGCGCAGGCCGGCGCGGGTGCGGGGGAGGGAGGGGCGGGCCGAGCGCCCGCGGCGGGGGCGCCCCCGCTTCAGTGGCCCTGGCGCGGGTCCAGCTCGCTCAGCCGGGTGAGGACGTCGAACTTCTGGAGCAGCGTCTCCGCGACCGCGGGGAAGTTGGCCTGCCCGCAGACCTGGTCGAGGTCCGCCATCAGCTTCCGGCAGGTCTGCTGCATGGCATCGTCGCTGTCGTCGCTGAGGATGCCGTTGGCCTTGAAATACTCGATGTAGCGGAGGAACTCTTCGCGGTAGAAGTCGGACAGGGCGCGGCGTTTGGGGTCCAAGCCACCTCCCGGCGGAGTCTCTTGAAATCAAGTTAGCCGATGGCCGGGAGGGCTGTCAAATTTTGTGCACGTGCGGCGGAGCGGCCCGCCTTCATGACGCAGCGTGTCATCCGAGCGGGAGATGGGGAAGGGCGTTGAGGTCCCAGCCGCCGCGCACTCCCCGGTCGAACGCGACCTGGCCGGCGGCCCCGATCATGGCCGCGTTGTCGGTGGAGAGGGCGATGGGAGGCACGAACAGGGGCAGCCCGAGCTGGTCGGCCAGCCGCGCCGCCTCCGCGCGCAGCCGCCGGTTCGCGGCCACCCCCCCGGTGAGGAGCAGGCTCCGGGGGCGCCGCGCCCGCGCCGCCTCCTCGAGCTTCCGGAGCAGGGCGGTGACCACCGCCCGCTGGAAGGAGGCCACGAGGTCGCGGATCTCCGCGGGGGGGTCCGTGGGATCCTGGGCCGGCCGCACCCCCTCGCGCCGGACGTGATAGAGCACGGCGGTCTTGATGCCGCTGAACGAGAAGTCGGGGCGTCCGTCCTTGATGCGCGCGATGGTGAACTCGTGGGCCCGGTCGTCCGCGCCCTCGGACAGCCGGTCGATGACGGGCCCGCCCGGATAGCCCAGGCCGAGGAGCTTGGCCACCTTGTCGAAAGCCTCCCCGGCCGCGTCGTCGCGAGTGCGCCCGAGCAGGCGGTACTCGCCGCGCCCGGCCACCTCGAACAGGCTGGTGTGGCCGCCGGAGACGACGAGGGCGAGGGCGGGAAGCGGGATCTCGCCGTGGGCGAGGGCGGGCGCTTCCAGGTGGCCGGCGATGTGGTGGACGGGCACGAGCGGCTTGCCGTGGACGAACGCGATCCCCTTGGCCGCCTGCACGCCCACCAGCAACGAGCCCACCAGGCCCGGCCCCTGCGTGACCGCGACCGCGTCCAGCTCCGGGTAGCCCAGGCCTGCGTCCGACATCGCCTGGTCGATCACGGGGCAGATGTTCTCGAGGTGATGGCGCGAGGCCAGCTCGGGCACGACGCCGCCGTAGGGCGCATGGAGGGCGGCCTGCGTCGACACCACGCTCGAGAGGATGCGCCGCCCGTCCTCGACGACCGCGGCCGCCGTCTCGTCGCAGGAGGTCTCGATGGCCAGCAGCCGCATGGTCATCCCCGCGGCGCGGCGGGGGCGCCGGCCAGCGCCGGCAGCGATTCCGTGTAGGGCGGCCTCGCCACTCCCCTCTCACACACGATCGCGGAGACGTAGCGGTGGGGCGTGACGTCGAAGGCGGGATTGCGCACCGCGATCCCTTCCGGGGCCAGGCGGCGGCCGGCATGGTGCGTGACCTCCTCCGCCGGACGCTCCTCGATGGGGATCTCGGCCCCCGACGCGATCGAGAGGTCGAAGGTGGAGACGGGCGCGACCACGTAGAACGGGAGCCCGTTCTCCCGGGCCAGCACGGCCAGGGAGTAGGTGCCGATCTTGTTGGCGACGTCGCCGTTGGCGGCGATCCGGTCCGCGCCCACCACTACGAGGTCGACCTGGCCGGTGGCCATCATGTGGCCGGCCATGCTGTCGGCGATGAGCGTGGTCGGGATGCCGTCCCGGGACAGCTCCCAGGCGGTCAGGCGCGCGCCCTGGAGGTACGGGCGTGTCTCGTCGGCGAAGACGCCGAGCACCTTGCCGTCGCGGGCGGCGGAGCGGATCACGCCGAGGGCGGTGCCGTACCCGCCGGTGGCCAGCGCGCCCGCGTTGCAGTGGGTGAGGACACGCGAGGGCCGCGTGATGAGCGCAGCGCCGAGGTCGCCCATCCGCCGGCAGGCGGCCACGTCCTCGTCGAGGATCGCCTGTGCTTCGGCGAGGAGGCCGTCGCGCACCGCCGTCCCCCCGCGCGGCTCCTCCCGCGCGAAGCGCCGGCGCATGCGCTCGATGGCCCAGAAGAGGTTCACCGCCGTCGGCCGGGTGACGCGCATCTGCTCGCACACCGCCTCGAACTCCTCGCGCAGGGCCGGGCCTTCCGCGCGCGAGCGGCGCGCCCCGAGGGCGATCCCGAGGGCGGCGGAGACGCCGATGGCGGGCGCGCCGCGCACCGCCATGTCGCGGATGGCGGCGGCGACCTCGGCCGGCTCCCGGCAGACGAGGTAGGACTCCTCCTGTGGCAGGCGGCGCTGGTCGATCAGCACGACCGATTCGTCTTCCCAGGCGACGGTCCGGAACACCCCGCGACCTCCAAAACGTCCATCGTAATCCAGAACCGCGAGGCGCGGCCGACCGGGTCCGCCCGGAACGCTGGACGCGTCGCCTACAATTGAGGAAGGAAGAGCCGCATGATCCCGGTCGACGCCGCCCTCGACATCGTCCTCAAGCACACCCCGATCCTCGGCGCCGAGGAGGTGCCGCTCACGGAAGCCCTTGGCCGCGTCCTGGCCGAGGACGTGAGCGCGGACGCCGACCTGCCCCCTTTCGACCGCTCGGCCATGGACGGCTACGCGGTCCGGGCCGCCGACGTGGCGCAGGCCCCCGTCGTCCTCGCCGTGGCCGGCCAGGTGCGCGCGGGCCAGTGGCCCGATCAGCCCCTCCCTCCCGGGCAGGCGATGCAGGTGATGACGGGGGCGCCGGTGCCGGCGGGCGCCACCGCCGTGCAGCCGGTGGAGAAGACGCGCGCCGTCGACGGCGGCCGGCGCGTCGAGATCCTCGAGCCCGTCGCCACCGGGGCGCACATCGCGCGCCAGGGGGTGGAGGGGCACGCGGGCGACGAGGTCCTCGCGCGGGGGGGCACGATCGATCCCGCCACCATGGCCGTGCTGGCCGCGGTCGGCAAGGCGAAGGTCCTCGTCGGCCGGCGTCCGACCCTCTCCGTGCTGGTGACTGGGGACGAGCTCGTCGAGGTGTGGGACGCGCCCACGCGGGGCCGCATCCGCAACAGCAACGGGTACGCGCTCATGGCCCAGGCGCGCTGGGCGGGGGCGGAGGCGCGGTCGCTGGGCGTGGTCCCCGACCAGGCCCCCCTCATCGCGCAGGCGGTGAGGGAGGGCTTCGCCTCCGACGTGCTCGTGATCTCGGGCGGCGTGTCCGAGGGCGCCTTCGACCTCGTCGAGGAGGTGCTGGCCCGCTTCGACGTCGGCTTCCTGTTCACCAAGGTGGCGATCAAGCCGGGCGCGCCCCTCGTCTTCGGCCGCCGCGGGGACAAGCTCGTGTTCGGCCTTCCCGGCAATCCCGTCTCCGCGCAGGTGACCTTCGACCTCTTCGCGCGGGCGGCCCTGCTGCGCATGCAGGGGGCGCGCGTGGTCGCACGGCCCACGGTGGAGGTGGAGCTCCTGGAGAGCGCCACCAACCGCTCCGGCCGCCGCAACCACCTGCCCGCGCGCGTGCGCTTCGAGGCCGGGCGCCTGGTCGCCTCCCCCTTGCGCTCGGTGGGGTCGGCGGACGTGGTCGCCCACGCGCGGGCCAACGCGCTGGTGGTGCTCGACAGCGAGCGGCGGCGCGCGGAGGCGGGCGAGAAGGCCCCGGCCGTGCTCCTGGGCAACTTCCTGGAGCGGGACGGGACCGCCTGACGACACGGCGTCCGTCCTCCCGCGTGCCGCGGCTGAGCCACGTCGACGCCGGCGGGCGCGCGCGCATGGTCGACGTCTCCGCCAAGCCCATCACCGCGAGGGAGGCGGTGGCGCGCGGCCGCATCCACGTCGCCCCCTCCGCCATGCGCCTGGCCCGCGCGGGCGCCCTCCCGAAGGGGGGCATCGTGGAGGTCGCGCGGCTGGCCGGCGTGCTCGCGGCCAAGCGCACCGCGGAGGCGATCCCGCTCTGTCACCCCCTGCCCCTCACCCACGTGGACGTCGAGGTGCGGCCCCGCCGCGACGGCTTCGCGATCGAGGCCCGCGTCCGCACGGATGCGCGCACGGGAGCGGAGATGGAGGCGCTCCACGCGGTGGCGGTGGCCGCGCTCACCGTCTACGACATGGTCAAGGCGGCCGACCGCGGGATGACGATCACGGACATCCGCCTGGTGCGCAAGACGGGCGGCCGGAGCGGGACGTACTCCCGGCGTCGCTAGGCCAGGGCCCCGTCTTCTATCTCAGGGGGGGCACTCGCGCCGGGAACGATCGGCGCTTCGCGGCCCCCCCTGAAACCCCCCACCGCTGCGCCGCCGCTTTGCGGCGCCGCGCTCCCTGGTCGGTCACTTCTTCAGGGTGGACACGAGCTGCTTCGCGCGCGCGGTGTAGGGCGAGCCGGCGTACTTCTGCTCCATCTGCTGCGCCGCCGCCGCCGCCTCGCGCGGACGGCCCTGGGCCAGCCGGGCGTTCACGAGCCCGAGCAGGAGGGCGTCCGTGCCCGGACCGTC
>JBGPBV010000231.1:0-8408 GCA_041481445.1 Vicinamibacteria bacterium | reverse complement strand
TCGGGCCCGCCGAACAGGACGTCGATGGGACGCTCGGGCACGTCGATCCGGCCGATCGCCTGGCCGGACGCGTCGTAGACGAAGATCTGTCCGTTCGCGACGTAGACATTGCCGCGGCTGTCCACGGCGACGCTCTCGCCGCCGCGCTCGGCGAACGGCTCCAGATCGCCCAGTGTGCCATCGGCCCGGACGGTCGCGCGGTAGGTCCGGTTCTCCGAGCTGCTCACGACGTACACCCGCTGGCCCGGGACCGCGGTGAGGAAGCGGTAGGCGGAAAGGCTGTTCGACCAGCGCCAGCCCGTCGGATCCATCCCCGGATAGGACTCGTTCGCGGCCTGCCGGAAGACGCGCGGAGCGGGCAGGAACAAGCTGCCGTCGGGTGACACGTACTCCCCGGCCCGGGGAGTCGTCACGTCGCGCGCGAACATCTGCGCGAGCGTCGTGTACTCGTAGGTGTCGAGATCGAGCTGGTTCGCGAACTCGCCGTTGTCCCACACGTTGACGGGCAGGACCGCCGCCGACCCCGCATGCGGCACCCTCTCTTGCCGCGGGAGGACGGTCAGCTCGCCGGCCGGCCCGCGCGGGTCGAACGAATAGACCGTCCCCTCGCGCCCGCCGGAGGACTGCACCAGGAGATGGCCCGACCGGTCGGCGGCCAGGCTCACGGGGTCGAGCGGGTCGTGGCGCACGACGTCCAGCCCGGCCGCCGGCGACCACGAGAAGATCCGATGCTGGTGGCGATCGACGAAGTAGAGCGTGCCCGACGCGTCCACGGTGGCGCCGGAGATGGCGTAGAACCCGCCTTCCAGCCTCTCGACGCGGGCGCCCGGTGCCACCACCGCCGACGCGTCGGCCGCCGCCGGCTCCCCCGCCGGGGCCGGACGGGCCGGCCCCGCCGGCACGTCGAGCACGGCGAACTCGCGCTCGCGCACCTCGAGGCGACGCGTCACGTCCTGGACCGCGTTCTCGTAGGGGAACTTGCTCACGCGCAGGAACGTGCCGCAGCCCTCGTCGTCGCAGACGCCGTAGCCGCTCTCCGCGTTGACGTGCACGTTGCGGAACCGGATGCCGGAGGAGTTGTGCAGGCGCACGGCCGCGGGAAAGGGGGCGTGGCTGCGCGTCACCCGGTAGGCGTGGTAGTTCGCGATGGTGATGTTCCTCGACCAGTTGATCTCCAGCGACACCGCCTCCGGGCTGGCCGCCGACTCCTCCTCCGTTTGCGGCGCGTTGAAGTCCCAGTTCTCCACGCGGTCGAGCTTGACCTCGTTGAAGAGGTGGTGCTCGACGGACATCTCGTAGACGTGGCCGGGCGTGGTGGTGTCGGACACGTAGAAGCCGCCCTGCGCGAACTCGTCCGGCGACCAGATGTTGCTGAAGGTGCCGCCGCCGCCGCTCGTGACCCAGAGGCTCGGGTACTGCGCGCCCCAGCGACCGGGCAGGTAAAACGCGCCGGGCGTCCCCCCGCCGTAGAAGGCCGCGCGGACGGCCGGCGGCAGGGAGGTGCCGGCCCCGCCGAGGATCTGGACGTCTTCCATGAGCGAGTCCTCGCCGGCCATCCAGAGGATCGCCGTCGCGCGCGGGTTGGTGCCGCCGGTGACGATCCCGAGGCCGCTCACGATGTTGGTGCCGCCCCGCGGCGCCTCCAGCACCGCCCTGGGCGCGCCCACGCCCTCGTAGGCCGGCGTCGAGTCGGGCAGGTCGAGCTGGGTCAGGGCCGGGTGGAGCGCGATGAGGACGGTGTCGGGCCTCAGCCGGATCGTGTCGCGGACGATGTAGAAGCCGGTCGGGAAGTACAGCACGCGATGGCCCTCGACGGCCATCTGGAGGGCCTCCGTGTCGTCCGTCTGGCCGTCGCCCTTCACGCCCAGCGTGCGCACGTTCATCCAGCTCTCCGCCGGCGGCAGCGGCCGGATTGCCGGCGGCGGCGGATCCGGCAAGGCACTGAGCGGCGCGGCGCTGTACAGCGTGTCCATGCCGCCGGTCATCCCCAGGCCGGGCACGACCAGCCCGTGGTTGAAGTGGGAGACACGGTAGACCGCGCCCGGGCCGGCCTGCGTCCGGCCGCTCTCGCGGAAGCGGGCAAAGACGGGCACGTTCGCGCAGACGGCGTTCTCGAAGCCGACCTGGGTGGTGGCGTTCTTCTCGTTGCTGATCACGACCGCGGCGCCGGAGACGTTCTCGAACCGACTGTCCTTGACCCAGAGCTGGTCGGAGTAGTGCGGATCGATGTCGATGGCGACGGGCACGTTCCGGAAGGTGTCGCGGACGAGGGTGAGCCCCGCCATGTGCTCGCGGATGGCCGCCTCGCGTTGCCCGTCGAAGACGGAGTCGAGCAGCGTGAACGGCCAGAAGGGCGACGTGTTGTCGGTGAGGATGCCGTAGCGCCCGCCGTAGAACCGGAGGTCGTGCCCCTCGTTGCCGATCTGGGTGAGGGCGGCCAGTCCCGACCCGACGTGGAAGTCCATGTGGCTCAGCACGCCGTGCTGCGCCACGTGGAACCGTATGGCGACGGCGGCGGGGTTGCCCTTGCCGATCTCGAAGTCGACGTTGCTCATCGCCGGGTAGAACGTGGCCGGCCCCGCGTCGGGGATGTCGTCTCGCGGCGGGACGCTCCCCGGCGGCGGGAAGGGCACCCGCCGGTTGCCTCCCGGCGGCGGCGCGCCGGGACGGGCGGCCGCCGTGAACATCACCATGAGGCCGATCCCCTTCTGGTATCCCGGCGTGTCGTCGGCGAGGACGAAGACCGGCCGCGTCGCCCCGAAGCCGATCACCCGCACGCCGCGCCAGACGTAGATCGTGCGTGTGAGCCGATAGCGGCCGGAGGGCAGGAAGACGACACTCCCGTTGTTCGTCGACGTCGCCGCCACCGCCTTGTCGAGGGCCGCCTGGAGGGCCGCGCTGTCGTCGGTCGTGCCGTCGCCCTTCGCGCCGAACTCCTCCGGCGTGACGTAGACCGCGCCGGGATCGTCCGGCCGCATGGTGAACGTCGAAACCGCGAGGGCGGACGAGGCGCAAGTGGCCAGCAGCGGCACCGCCAGCAGCAGAGGGCTCTTCATGATCGTGATCCTGGAACCCGTGATCCGGGCGGCCGACCTCACCCCCCGGCGATCGCGCCGAGGATCACGAGGGGCTCCGATCCCCGCGCCACCGCGTCCGGGAGCGGGACGTCCGTCGGCTCGTGGGACAGGTCCTCCGTGCAGGCGAAGAACCGCACGAACGGCCTTCGCTTCCGGGTGACGTGGTCCCGGATGGTGCCCTTGAGGCCGGGGTACCTCGCCTCGAGCGCGTCGAGCACGGAATCGATGGTCGCGGCGCCCGTGACCTCCAGCGCCACCTCGGCCTCCGCCCCGGAGAGCCGCCGGAGCGGGGCCGGGATCTGCACGCGGATCATTGATTGCTGATCCTCCGCTCCGCGTCGAGCGTAGCCAAACGCCTCGGCGCGGCGAAGCCCCGCCTCGCCGGTAGCGGAAACGCGCCGCTTCGGATCATTGGTTGCCGATCCTCGCGCTGCGTCGGCTCATCGCAGCGTCTGCACCTCGACGGACAGGACGGGCGGCAGGTCGCGCACGATGGGCGCCCAGTGGTCTCCGCCGTCGGGCGAGGCATAGACCTGGCCGCCGGTGGTGCCGAAGTACACGCCGCAGGGATCGAGCGCGTCGATGGACATCGCGTCGCGCAGCACGTTCACGTAGCAGTCCTTCTGGGGCAGGCCGTCGGTCAGGGCGTCCCAATCGTTCCCGCCCTTGCGGCTCCGGTAGACGCGCAACTTCCCCTCGGGCGGGAAGTGCTCGGAATCGCTCTTGATCGGCACCACGTAGATCGTCTCCGGCTCGTGGGCGTGCACGTCGATCACGAAACCGAAGTCGGTGGGCAGGTTGCCGCTGATCTCGGTCCAGCTCTCGCCGCCGTCGTCGCTGCGCAGGACGTCCCAGTGCTTCTGCATGAAGAGCACGTCCGGGCGCGAGCGGTGCATGGCGATGCGATGGACGCAATGCCCGACCTCCGCCGTGGGGTCGGGGATGTACGGCGAGCGCAGGCCGCGGTTGATCGGCTTCCAGGTCTGGCCGCCGTCGTCGGAACGGAACGCGCCAGCGGCGGAGATGGCGACGAAGATCCGCTTGTCGTCCCTGGGATCGAGCAGGATCGTGTGCAGGCACATCCCGCCCGCACCCGGCTGCCACTTCGGGCCGGTGCCGTGTCCCCGCAGGCCGGCCAGCTCGCGCCAGTTCTTCCCGCCGTCGGTCGAGCGGAAGATCGCGGCATCCTCGATGCCGGCGTAGACGGTGTCCGGATCCTTCGTCGACGGCTCGAGGTGCCAGACGCGCTTGAACTCCCAGGGCCGCTGCGTGCCGTCGTAATGCTGGTGGGTGGTGAGCGGCTTGCCGGTCTCGGGCGAGGTGTCGTAGACGAACTTGTTGCTCTCGCCCTTCGGCATCCCTTCCGGCGTGGTGGTGGGCTCGCCCTTCGGCGTCCCCGGCTGGTGCCACGTCTTCCCGCCGTCGTCGGAGCGCTGGATGATCTGCCCGAACCAGCCGCTGGTCTGCGAGGCGTAGAGGCGATCGGGATCGGCCGGCGATCCCTTGAGGTGGTAGACCTCCCATCCCGTGAAGTGGGGACCCTGGACGTCCCACTTCTGGCGCTTGCCGTCGGAGGTCAGGATGAAGGCGCCCTTGCGGGTGCCGACCAGGACTCGCACTCCACCCATACGCGGTCCACCTTTCTGTCGGCGCCCCACGCCGCGCCCGGCTCGTTCGAGAGGTGCGATGTTCTCTCGCCGGCGGCGCAGCTTCAAGCGCTGACGTTGATGGCTCTTTCGTCAGAGCCGATCTCAATCCGTACGTCGTTCCGACCGGATTGTTCCGTTCCATGAGGAAAAGAGCCGGCAGCGCTGGGTCGCGCTGCCGGCTCGAACTGCTTCGGGGCAACGTCCACGCGCACGGGTCAGGTGCGCGTGGACGCGACTACGCGATCTCCGCCCCCTCCTTGATGTGCTCCGGCTCCACCAGGTACTCGGGGGCGTACTCGCCCTCGAGCCCGGCCCCCGCCGGCCTCTCGATGACCTCGTCCGGGATCTTGATCCGGCGGTAGAACTCCATGCCCGTACCCGCCGGGATCAGGCGGCCCATGATCACGTTCTCCTTCAGGCCGCGCAGGTAGTCGACCTTCCCCGAGATCGCGGCTTCCGTGAGGACGCGGGTCGTCTCCTGGAAGGAGGCGGCCGAGATGAACGAATCCGTGGAGAGCGAGGCCTTGGTGATCCCCAGGAGCAGGGGCCGGCCGGAGGCCGGCTTCTTCCCGGCCTTGGTGAGCACGTCGTTCTGGGCGATGAACCGGAACTTGTCCACCACCTCGTCGATCAGGAACTCGCTGTCGCCCACGTCCTCGATCTTCACCCAGCGCATCATCTGCCGGACGATCACCTCGATGTGCTTGTCGTTGATGTTCACGCCCTGCAGGCGGTAGACCTCCTGGATCTCGTCCACCAGGTACCGCTGCAGCTCCTTCTCGCCGCGCACGCGCAGGATGTCGTGGGGGTCGATGGGGCCGTCCATGAGCGGCTCGCCCGCCCGCACCCGTTCCCCTTCCTGGACGTTGATGTGCGCGCCGCGCGGGAGCTGGTACTCGCGCTGGTCGTTTTCGTCGCCGGTCACGAAGATCTTGCGGTGCTGCTTGGCGATATCGCCGTACTTCACGCTGCCGTCGATCTCCGTGATGACCGCCGGCTCCTTGGGACGCCGGGCCTCGAACAGCTCCACCACGCGCGGCAGACCGCCCGTGATGTCCTTGGTCTTGGCCGTCTCCCGCGGGATCTTGGCCAGCACGTCGCCGGGAGTGACGGGAGCGCCGTCCTCCACCATGAGGTGGGCGCCGGAGGGCAGGAGGTACTTGCGCTGCGACTTGCCCTTCTCGTCGCGGATCTCGATCCGAGGCTGCTTCTTCTCGTCCGAGGTCTCCATGATGACCGAGGCCGACATCCCGGTGTTCTCGTCCACCTGCTCGTGCACGGTCTGGCCGTCGATGACGTCGCGGAAGCTGGCCTGTCCGCCTTCCTCGGTGAGGATCGTGAACGAGTAGGGGTCCCACTCCACCAGGAGCTGTCCCTGCTTGACGTCCTGCCCGTCCTTGACCTTGAGCTGGGCGCCGTACACCACGGCGTGGCGCTCCCGCTCGCGGCCCTTCTGGTCCTGGATGATGAGCGCGCCCGAGCGGTTCATGACCACCAGGTCGCCCTTCTTGTTCTTGACGGTGTTCACGTTGTGGAACTTTACGCGCCCGGCGTTCTTCGCCTCCAGCGTGGTCTGCTCGCGATGGTGGCTGGCGGTGCCGCCGATGTGGAACGTCCGCATGGTGAGCTGGGTGCCCGGCTCCCCGATGGACTGGGCGGCGATGACGCCCACCGCCATGCCCATCTCCACCATCTTGCCGGTGGCGAGGTCGCGGCCGTAGCAGAGCGCGCACACCCCGCGCTTGGCCTCGCAGGTGAGCACGGAGCGGATGCGCACCTTCTCGATGCCGCTGGCCTGGATGGCCCCCGCCGTCTCCTCGGTGATCTCGTCGTTGATCTTGACGATGACCTGGCCGCCGAACGGGTCCTTGATGTTCTCGAGCGACACGCGGCCGACGATGCGGTCGCGCAGGGGCTCGATGACCTCGCCCGACTCGATGATCGGACGGATGTCGATGCCGTCCACGGTGGCGCAGTCGTGCTCGGAGATGATCACGTCCTGGCTCACGTCGACCAGGCGCCGGGTGAGGTAGCCGGAGTCCGCGGTCTTGAGCGCGGTGTCCGCCAGCCCCTTCCGCGCGCCGTGGGTCGAGATGAAGTACTGCAGCACGGTGAGGCCTTCGCGGAAGTTCGAGGTGATCGGGTTCTCGATGATCTCGCCGGACGGACGCGCCATCAGTCCGCGCATCCCGGCCAGCTGGCGGATCTGCTGCTTGGAGCCGCGGGCCCCCGAGTCCGCCATGATGTAGATCGGGTTGAACTCGTGGCCCTCCTTGTCCGTCTTCTCCATCTCCTTGAACATCGCGTCCGCCACCTTCTCGGTGACGTTGGACCAGATGGCGATGACCTTGTTGTAGCGCTCGCCGTTGGTGATGGCGCCGTCGAGGTACTGCTTCTCGACGTCGAGCACCTCCTTGTGGGCGCCGGTGACCATCTTCTCCTTGCCCTCCGGGATGACGAGGTCGTCGATGCCGATGGAGATGCCGGCGCGGGTGGCGTAGCGGAAGCCCAGGTCCTTGATGACGTCGAGCATGTCGACCGTCTTCTCCAGGCCCCAGCGCAGGTAGCAGTACTGCACGAGGTTCTGCAGGCCCTTCTTGCGCAGGAGGCCGTTGACGTAGGGCACGCCCTCCGGGAGGTGGTCGTTCAGGATGACGCGGCCCACCGTGGTGTTGATGATCTGGTTCTTGACCGTCTGCACCTCGGTGTGGATCACGTCCTGGTCGTCGTAGACGGTGGTGAGGTCGATCAGCTCGCCCGAGTACATGAGCCGCACCGGGGTGAGGGTCTCGACTTCACCGTGCTCGAGGGCCAGGATCACGTCGTTCATGCTCGCGAAGGCGCGGCCCTCGCCCTTGGTCTGCTTCTTCTCCTTGGTGAGGTAGTAGCAGCCGAGCACGATGTCCTGCGACGGCACCGCGATGGGCTGCCCGGAGGCGGGGGACAGGATGTTGTTGGACGACAGCATCAGCACCGAGGCCTCGATCTGGGCCTCCGGCGACAGCGGCACGTGCACCGCCATCTGGTCCCCGTCGAAGTCGGCGTTGAAGGCCGTGCAGACGAGGGGGTGGATCTTGATGGCCTTGCCCTCGACCAGGATCGGCTCGAAGGCCTGGATGCCCAGGCGGTGCAGGGTGGGGGCGCGGTTCAGGAGCACGGGGTGCTCGCGGATGACGTCCTCCAGGAAGTCCCACACCTCCGGCCGCTGCTGCTCCACCATCTCCTTGGCCGCCTTGATGGTGGTGACGAGCCCTTCCTTCTCCAGCTTCGAGTAGATGAAGGGCTTGAACAGCTCCAGCGCCATCTTCTTGGGCAGGCCGCACTGGTGGAGCTTCAGCTCGGGGCCGACCACGATGACCGAGCGGCCCGAGTAGTCCACGCGCTTGCCGAGCAGGTTCTGGCGGAACCGCCCCTGCTTGCCCTTGAGGGTGTCCGAGAGCGACTTCAGCGGGCGGTTGTTGGCCCCCCGCAGCACGCGGCCGCGGCGGCCGTTGTCGAACAGCGCGTCCACCGCCTCCTGCAGCATGCGCTTCTCGTTGCGCACGATGACGTCGGGCGCGCGCAGCTCGATGAGCTTCTTCAGGCGGTTGTTGCGGTTGATGACGCGCCGGTAGAGGTCGTTCAGGTCCGAGGTCGCGAAGCGGCCGCCGTCCAGCGGCACCAGCGGGCGCAGCTCCGGCGG
>JBGPBV010000230.1:0-8502 GCA_041481445.1 Vicinamibacteria bacterium | reverse complement strand
GTGCTGGACGGCGAGGACGACGGGACGGCGTCCACGCGCGCGGTGAAGGACTTCACGGCGCGCCTCTTCGCTCACCGCGGGTTCCTGACCTTCGAGAACCCGACGCGCGACGGCGTGGCCGTCGCCTTGCGCGTCTAGCCGGCGCTAGGGTGCGCCGCCCCGTGGTCGTCGCCGCGATCGTCGTCGCGGTCGCCGTCGTGGCCTTCGCCGTCGTGCCCGCCGAGGTCGAGCGGCGCCACAACACGGTGCCGCCGCGCGTGCACCCGTCGCCGTCCGCGCGCGCGGTCGCCCTCCACCGCCGGCTCACGATCGTGGACCTGCACGCCGACTCGCTCCTGTGGGGCCGCGACCTCCGGCGCCGCTCGAATCGCGGCCACGTGGACGTGCCCCGGCTGATCGAGGGCAACGTGGCCGTCCAGGCCTTCACCGTCGTCACCAAGACGCCGCGGAACCTCAACGTCTCCCGCAACGACGACACGAGCGACAACATCACGCCCCTGGCCATGGTCGAGCGCTGGCCGCCGCGGACGTGGTCCAGCCTGCGCGAGCGCGCGCTCTACCAGGCGGGCCGGCTCCAGGAGATGGCGGACGGCTCCGGTGGCCGCCTGACCGTCCTGCGCTCGCGCGACGATCTGGCCCGGTACCTCGAGCGGCGGCGCACGGAGCCCGGCATCACCGCCGGCGTCCTCGGCCTCGAAGGCGCGCACGCCCTGGAGGGCGAACTCGACGCGGTGGACACGCTCTACGCCGCCGGCTTCCGCATGATCGCCCTCACCCACTTCTTCGACACCGAGTGGGCGGGCTCCGCGCACGGCGTGGCCAAGGGCGGCCTCACCGACCGCGGCCGCGCGCTGGTGCGCCGACTCGAGGAGCGTCGCATCCTGCTCGACCTCGCGCACGCCTCGCCGCGCACGATCGCGGATGCGCTGGCCTTGTCCACCCGTCCCGTCGTCGTCTCCCACACCGGCGTGAAGGGCACCTGCGACAACGCCCGCAACCTCTCGGACGGCGAGCTGCGTGGAGTCGCTGCCACGGGCGGGGTCGTCGGCATCGGCTTCTGGGGCCCGCGCGGAGAGGGCGCGGTCTGCGGCGACGACGCGGCCGCGATCGCGCGCGCGATCCGGCACGCGGTGGAGGTGGCCGGGATCGACCACGTGGGCCTCGGCTCCGACTGGGACGGCGCGGTGGCGGAGCCCTTCGACGCCGCCGGTCTCGTCGAGCTCACGGACGCGCTCCTGTCGGCCGGGTTCTCGGACGGCGAGATCGAGAAGGTGATGGGCGCCAACGCCGTGCGGCTGCTCTCGATCGCCTTGCCCTGACTCAGGCCTCGGGCACCCCGGCCGCGCGCGGCGGAGGATCGGCCGGGGGAGTGGAGGCGCCGACGGGCAGGTGCGCCTCCCACCAGCGTTGCGCGCGTGGAGGCGTCCAGGGCTCGGCCACGGCCAGGCCGGCCAGGCGGTCGGCCAGCGCGGTGGCGTCCGCGGGGCGCCGCGCGGGATCCTTCTCGAGGCACCACAGGATGGCCTCGTCCAGACCGGCGGGCAGCGGCAGCTCCGTCCGCCGTGACGGCGGCACGGGGATCGCCTGCGCATGCTGCAGCGCGACCTTCATCGGCGTCTCGCCGTCGAACACGGTCTGCCCGGTCACCAGCCAGTAGGCCACGCAGCCGAGGCCGTAGAGGTCCACGCGGCCGTCGATGGCGCGCTCTCCCATGACGACCTCGGGCGCCATGTAGGCGGGGGTGCCGCTGGCGGTGCCTTCCAGGCTCAGGCGGGCGTCGGCGGCCTCGTCGAGCCAGCTCGACTTCACGAGGCCGAAGTCGAGCACCTTGAGGAAGTCGTACTTCAGGCCTCGCCGGCAGGTGTAGAGGTTCGCGGGCTTGACGTCGCGGTGGACGAGGCCGGCGTGGTGGGCGTCGGCCAGCGAGTCGCAGGCCTGGACGAGCAGGTGCACGGCGCGCTCGGGCGGCACCGGGCCGAACCGCCTCACCAGCGACTCCAGGTCGATGCCTTCCAGGATCTCCATCACGTAGTAGAAGGTCCCGTCGCCGCTCACCCCGAAGTCGTACAGGTCGATCGTGTGGGGCGAGTGCAGGGCGGCCGTGGCCTGGGCCTCCCGCTCGAATCGCCGGATGAGCGTCTCCGTCACCTTGCCCCCGCCCATCGCCTCCGGGCGGATGAGCTTGATCGCGGCCGGACGGGCCAGGAGGCGATGCCGCGCGCGCCAGACCTCTCCCATGCCGCCCCGGTCCAGCCGCTCCACCAGCTCGTAGCTGCCCATCTCTCTCGCGCGCCGCACGGCCTGGCCCAGGCCGCGCACGACCGTGGCCGTGGCCACGGCGAGCCCGGCGGCCAGGTAGTTCTCGAGAAAGTTCAGGAAGACGACGAACGCGGGCGGGGAGGGATTGCCCAGACGCAGGCCGATGGCGAACGCCAGCGGCCAGGTGCTGGCCGCGGCCAGGCTGGCCAGGAGGACCCGGCGGGGGGAGGCCGGCACTGCGACCGGGAAGAGCACGATCCAGACGCAGAGCCAGGAGATGTCCTCCAGCGGGCGCTGGGCCGACACCGGCGTGAGGTTGTCGCCCATGGAGATGCCGAAGGCGACGACCACCTCGTAGGCCAGGCCGACGTCGAGCAGGCGCGCGGGACGGAGGCGGCCGCTCCGCGCCAGCCAGGCCACCGCCATCGACACCACGATCATGGCCGTGCTCACCGCGTTGTGCGCGGCTAGCCGGGGCATCGCGTAGGGGCCGGAGGTGCGGAAGAGGCCGACGAGAACGAGGACGACGCCGTAGGCGGCGGCCAGGCGGAGGCTGAGCACTTCCAGGCGCCTGCCCGCCTCGCGCACGAGGTCGGCGGGCAGGCTGTGCCCGGCCCCGGACGCGAAGGCGGGAAGGACGTCCGGGAGCCGGCGATCGTCGCTCATGGGCGAGGGGCCGCCGCGGCTTCCGGCGGGGGAGCGGCCAGGAGCTCGCGCTCGAGCTCCTCGCGCGATCGGCCGCTCGCGGCCGCCCGCGGCGAGGAGGGGGCGGCATCCGCGTCGAGGATCGGCGACAGCGCCGTCCACACGCGGGAGGGCAGCACGACGTGCAGGTACTCGAGGGCCGTCCCGCGCCAGGCCGGCTCCCGCCCGCGCAGCGCGTGCAGGGCGATGCGGAGGACGCGCGCGGGCAGGACGAGGGACAGCAACGTGAAGACGTGCTCCAGGCTGGCCGGGCCCGACGAGCCCTCATCGAGGAGCCGCCGCGAGTCCCACAGCTCGCGCGGCACTCCCGCCTCCCGCACGACCACCGCGAAAACGGCCTCCGCCTGCGCCGCCGCCAGCGGCGCGCCGCGGGCCAGCGCGCGCGCACACTCGTAGCGCACCTCGAAGCGCGGATCCTCCAGGCCGAACAGCAGGCCGGCGGTGACGCGGGGCGACGATACGGAGCCCAGGAGCCGGGCGATGCGGCGGCGCACCGCGAACTCCTCTCCCCGGTCCAGGACGGCGTCCAGGAGCTGCCCGATCGCGTGGCCGGCCACCGGGGCCAGCGCGTCCACCGCCGCCGGCGCGACCTCGTCCCAGGCCAGGAGGCGGATGGCGGAGGGGACGAGGGCGGGGTCCAGCCCGCTCGCCGAGAGCGCGGCCCGCGCGCGGACGGGATCGCGGGAGCGCAGCTCCCGGAGCCGGCGGAGGAGCGGATCCTCGTCCGAGGGGCGCGGCCGGGCGGGCACGGCGGCGGCCGCCGGACGCTCCATGCGCCTGGTCCAGGACAGCAGGAAGAGCCCGGTTTCGAGGGCCTCGGCGTCGGGGACGGGCAGGGCCATGGAGGCGGTGGGTCGCGCGGGCGCGGCCCCCGCCGCCGCCACCACGCGTCGGGTCGTGCTGTCCATCACCTCGAAGAGGTCGAGGGAGGCCGTTCGGGAGAGCAGGCTCTGCTCGAGCGCCTGGATGTAGCCGCGGTGGAGCGCGCGCGCGAGCCACATCCCGGCCAGGCCCGCGGCGACCACCGCCGCCAGCAGCGCCGAGAGCGGCGCCGCGGCAGCCACGGCCAGGCGGACCACGCCCGCTCCGAGCGTCTCGCCCGCCCGGTCGAGCCCCACGTCGATCACGGTCTTGGCCCCGCGCTTCCGCGCCGGCGGCACGGGGGCATAGAGCAGCTCGTACCCGAGGCGATAGAGGGAGGTCCGCACGACCGTCTCCGCCACGCGGAGCGCGCCCAGGGCCCACAGGCCGGGAGCGGCCAGCGCGGCCACGGTGCCGGCGGTGAGGACCGCGGGCAGGAGGCCGACCGTGCCCGCCAGCCCGAGCCGCTCCAGACTCCACCGGCCGAGCAGGATCTGCGCGGCCAAGGCCAGGAGCGCGGAGCCGGTGTAGAGCATCGCGAAGAGCCGCATCAGCGCCGGCCCGCTGCCGACCACGGCCACCGCCCGGGTCTTGAACGCCAGGTCCACCAGCGTGGCGGCCAGCGAGCCGAGGACGACCAGGGCCGCGATGCGCCGCAGGTAGGGGTCGCGGGCGATGGCGCGGAGGCCGCCGCCGGAGCCGGGGGGAGGGTTGACGCGCGCGACGTCGAGGGGACGGGAGAGGGAACCGGCCGCCCCCGCGCAGGCCAGGTGCAGGCAGGCGAGGAGGGGGATCATGTCCGTCACCCCCGCCAGCGCGGCCACGCGCTCGGCGGCCAGCCCGCCCGCCACGCCCCCGAGCGTGCCCGCCCCCGCGATGCGCGCGATCGAGCGCCGGGCGGCGTGGGGATCCAGCCGCTCGCTCACCACCGACCAGAAGCCGGACACCAGGACCGACCCCAGGGTGGCCGTGTGCAGGTAGAACGCCACCGCGGCCAGGCGAGGCGCCCGCGGAACGAGCGCCCACACCGCGATCTGGACGGCGGCGCTGGCCGCGAAGGAGACGGGGATGAGGCGCGCCGGCCCCATCCGCGCGAGCAGGCGTCCGGAGAGCACGGCCACCACGACGGAGGCGGCGGCGGCCAGCGCGATCATGGCGGCCAGGCGTCTGACGTCGAACGTAGTGAGGAAGAGGGCGTCGCGCGTGGCCTTGCCCCCGACCTGCTGGGCGACCATCGCGGCGGCGCACAGCATGGCCGCACGGACGGCGCCTTCGGTGGCGGAGCGCGCGTCGGCCACGGAGACTCCTGTTCGGGAACTAGGGCGAGACTATACGCGAAGGCGGCGGAGCCTGGCCCCGCGGAGCCTCGATCGGGGTGATGGGCGCCAACGCCGTGCGGCTGCTGGCTGAGGCGTTACCTTGAGCGGCCGGCGATCACTCGATAGCCGTCCTGACCCAGGTCCTAGCCGTGGCCCCACAGAGAGCCCAACTCCAGCTCGACAGCGTCGAAGGGCTCCGCACGGAACTTCGCGTCGCCTTCATGCGTCGCGAGCAGAATCCAGCGCTTCTCGGCGAGACGATAGCCCTCGAGCGTCTGGGCCAGCCGGTTCACCAGCCACAGATGCGCCACGCCTTCCCGTGCATACACGGGCATCTTCCGGGCGCGGTCGAGCCGCTCCGTGGACGGCGAGACCACTTCACACACCCAGTCGGGAGCGAGGGTGAACGCGGCAGTGTCGGGGAACTCCGGCAGGCGCGCGCGGCGCCAGCCGGCCAGGTCGGGCACGACGACGTCCTCGCCGAGATGCAGCTCGGGCTCGTCCAGGATCCACCAGCCGCCGGGTCCTCCGCGGCCACGATCGAAAGGCCCGCCCAGCTCCGCTCCCAGCCGCGACGTGGCCATCGCGTGCCGCGACGCCGGCCGTGGCGAGACATGCAACTCTCCATCCACGATCTCGGCCACCTTGTGGTCGGGGACCCGGAGCAGATCCTCGTAGACGGCACGGCGCTTTGCCGTGGACGACATGGGGTCAGTGTAGCACCAGGGCTTCAACGGCCCCGTGACTCGATCGGCGCCAGGGGCTGGTAACGTATCGCGAGAGGCTGCGCGAGCTTCTGCTCGATGGCGCGCAGCACGGGGTCGGGGGGCACGCCCTTCTCCGAGCGCCCGTCCGGGTACACGGTGAGGGTGGTCGCGACCTCGAAGAACCCCTTCTTGGCGCGCCCGCGCGAGACGGCGACGCCGGTGGGCGCGACCGCCATCCGGTACTCCACGACCCGGCCTTCGCCGATGATCTGGAACAGGAAGCCGAGGGCGCCGGTGGTGGGCCGCCCGGTGAGCCCCTCGATCTCCTGGAACGCGATCTGGTCGCCGAAGTCCAGGAGGCGGTACGTGATGAGGCGATGGTCGGTGACCTTCAGGTGCGGCGTGGAGAGGTTGTCCTCGTACGAGTACTCCCGCGGCGCGTCCGCCGTCTCCGGCCACGAGATCGTCACGTTCAGGGCGAGGACGGGCGCGGGGCCGGCAGTGACCTCGCGGACCACGCGACCGTCTCCGTATTCCGCGACCATGTCCTGCCGGTGGCGGTGGGCGAGGACGGCATAGAGGGGCGCGCGCTCGGCGGGAACCCCCGTCACTTCCAGGAGGGCGCGGAACCACTCCTCGTGGCCGACGAGGAGGGGTGGACCGTCGGGGGCACGCTCGTGCGCGCGGCGGACCAGCCGGAGCAGGACCTCGGCCTGGATGCGGCCCCCGTTGGTGGTGGCCAGCGGGTCGTAGCCCGTGCTCGCGCGCAGCGCCTCCAGGACCTCGCCGTAGGGCACCGCCACCGGCACGCGCGCGGGCGGAGGAGAGGCCGCCGCCAACACGACCAGGGCCGCCCCGAGGAACAGGGACATGCGAGCCGTGTCCGCCCCTACGCGGACGCGGGCGCGACCTCGAACGACGTCGTGAACGCGATGTCCGGCCGCAGGGAGTGCCAGACCGAGCAGTACTTCTCCCGCGAGAGGGCGATCGCGCGCTCGACCTTGTCCGCGCCCACCGCCCCCGTCACCGCGAAGCGCAGGTCCACGCGCACGAGCCGATGAGGATCCTCGGGCGCGCGCTGGGCGACCAGGCGCGCGCGGAGGCCGCGCAGGGGCTGCCGGCCGCGCTCCAGGATGTGGACGAGGTCCACCGACATGCAGCCGGCGAGGGCGAGGGCCAGGGACTGGACGGGAGAGGGTCCGGCCTGCCCGTCGGAGTCCACCACGACCGCGGACCGGCCCGCCGTCCCGCGGAAGCGCAGCTCTCCCTCCCAGACGAGCTCGACCTCGACCGGCGGCTTGCCGGCCGGCGTCTCGGGATCTCCGGCCACCGCATTCATGGCTTCCTTCCCATCGGTTCCATCTTACTCGCGTGGCGGCGCCGGGCTTGACACCCGCCGGGGACGGCTCCTAGAATCGCCAGGTTCGGGACCTTTACGAGATGAGACAGCAGGGCACCAGCGACGGGCGGGTCGAGACGAAAGGCGGCCTTCGCCGCTGGCGTCCGATCACCCATCACCATCGCCACTACGACTAGCGGCGGACCGGGAGACCCGGCCGCCGCGAGCGGAGCGGGTGTCCTGGAGGGTCGGACCTCAGAGGCCTCTTCAGGGAACCCTGAAGAGGCTTTTCGATTTTGGGGACCATGACGCAGATCTGCGTGGCTCTGGTCGAGGAGACGACGGACGGGATGGTGGCCCGCATGGCGGAGCTCGCCCCCGTGGCCGACCTCTTCGAGATCCGCGCCGACCGCGTCATCGACCTCGACCTCCTGACGATCCTCCGCGCGCGCACCCGGCCCCTCATCCTGACCTGCCGCCCGGTCTCCCAGGGCGGGGCCTGGGAGGACGACGACCCCCGCCGCCGGCTGACCCTGCTCGAGGGCGTGAAGCGCGGCTTCGACTACGTGGACATCGAGCTGCGCAGCGGGTTCGTGGACGTGATGGTGGAGAAGGTGGGGGAGGGCCTGATCGTCTCCCATCACGACGTGCGCGGCATGCCCGACGACCTCGACTCGCTCTATCGCGAGATGACGAACGTGGGGGCGGACATCGCGAAGATCGTGGTCCGGCCCCGCTCGATCGCGGACGTGGGGCGGCTGCTCGCCTTCGCCGGGCGCGTGCGCGAGGACGCCGGGACCCCGCTCATCGCCCTCGCCCTCGGCCCCCTGGGCACGCTGACCCGCGTGCTGGCCGGGCGCTACGGCAGCCCGTTCACCTACGCCGCCGCCTCCACCGGGCGGGAGTCCGCGTCCGGCCAGCTCACCGCGGACGCGATGGCCGGCCTCTACCGCGTGCGCAACGTGACCGCGCAGACGAAGATCTACGGCGTCCTCGGCGTGGACGTGATGCGCAGCCTCTCCCCCGTCCTGCACAACCGCGCCTTCGAGGCGCGCGGCCTCGACGCGGTGTACGTGCCCGTGCAGGCAGAGGCCCTGCCGCCCTTCATCGAGGCCCTGCCCGCCCTGGGCCTGTCCGGCTTCAGCGTGACGCGGCCCTACAAGGTCGAGATCCTCCAGCACCTGGCCGAGGTCGAGGAGCCGGCCGCGCTCTGCGGCAGCGTGAACACCGTGGTCGTCCACGACGGCCTGCTTCTGGGGTCCACCACCGACACCACCGGGGTCATCGCTCCCCTCAAGAAGAAGATCGATCT
>JBGPBV010000229.1:0-8505 GCA_041481445.1 Vicinamibacteria bacterium | reverse complement strand
GCACCTGCGGAAAGGACGCATCGATCTGCGCCGCCTTCTCGAAGAGCTCCGCCGCCGGCGCAAACGCCTGCTTCTGCGCCTCCATCACTCCCAGGTTCAGGTACGTCCGCGCAAGCGCCGAACTCACCCTCTCCCGCAGCGCCGCACGCTCCGACGACGGCACCTCCGCCAGCGGCGAGACCTCGATCGCGGCGACCGCGGCGGTTCGGACCGCGTCCTCCGCGGGACCCTCCGCCGCCAGGTAGCGTCCGAGCTGCTCGCGCTCGGTGGCGGTGTTCTGGGCCGACAGCTCCGCGGCCTGGGTGAAGTGGGGCTCCGCCTCCGCCGGGCGTCCGGCGTCGCGCAGGGCCTGCCCGAGCTGGAGGTGGATGGCGCGGAGCGCGGCCACGTTCGCGCCCTGGCTCTTGGCGAGGTCCAGGGCCGCCTCCAGGGAGCGCGCGGCGTCGGCGGGGCGGCCGGCCGCGCTCTGCGCGCGGCCGAGGTAGTAGAGCGTGCGCGACTGCGGCGGCCCGGCGCGCGCGGCGATCTCGAGCGGGGCGGTGGCCTGCTCCGGACGCTGGCCTTCGACGCGGGCGACGCCCAGCTCGAGGTTCGCCAGGGGATCCTGTGCGTCCAGCGCCACCTCCGCCTCGAACTCCGCGATCGCCGGCTCGAGGCCGGCCTTGCCCTCCTGGGCCAGGGCCAGCCGGCCGAGCATGTAGTGGGCGTGTCGGACATGCGGGTCCTGGGCGAGGGCGGCCGCGAGCTCGGCGCGCGCCCGATCGAACAGAAGGGCGTCGCGGTAGGCGCCGGCCGTGAGCAGCCGCGTCTGCGGGATCGGGCGCGCCCGCGCGACCTCGTCGAAGAGCCGCGCCGCGCGATCGGTCTCGTGGACTCCGAGGAACGCCACGCCGAGATCGAAGGCCAGCTCGAGGTCGCCCGGCGACGCCACCCGCGCCCTCTCCAGCTCCTGGACCGCGTCCCCCCCGCGGCCGCGCGCTCGGAACGCCTGCGCGAGCAAGCGAGCCGTCCGCGCGTCCCGCGGGTCCTTCGTCACGAGGTCCTGCAGGATCCCTATCACCTGGTCCGTCTCGCCCATCTGGAGGAGCACGGCCGCGAGGGACTGACGGGCCCGCGTGTCCTGGCCGGCGGCGGCGAAGGCGTCGCGCGCCTCGGAGAGCCTCCCGTCGATGCGCTCCAGGGTGCCGAGCAGCAGCCAGCCTTCACCCAATGCCGCGCGATACCGCTCGGCGGCGGTGTCGACCTGGCCAGCACGCAGGCTCGCCTCCGCCGAGGCGATCGCCTGGTCCAGGCGTGCCGCCGGGTCGGACAGCCCGGCGGTCACGGCAGCGTAGAAAATGAGGCAGGCCTGCGACCAGCGCACGGATCGATTGTATCCGGTGGTCGACTGAGGCCCCGCGGCGTCCCGACTCAAGTGACTGGCCCGTTGAGACATGAGTCGATGCAGACGGACGTTAGATAGTCTTTTTAAGAAACATTTTGACAAACTATGGGCAGAGGACTAAAAGATCCGACAACTTAATTAAGCAGTCTAACTAACCAATCCCGGAGGCCGGCATGCGCAGACACGTCCAGTGGTTCGCCGCGGCATTCCTCATCCTGTTGATCGCAGTGCCCGCTTCCGCGCAGAAGATCACGGCCACACTGCGCGGCACGGTGACCGACCCGCAGGGTGCCGCCATCAACGGCGCGAAGGTGACGGTGAAGAACGAGGGCACCGGCCTGACCCGCTCCGCCCTCACGAACACGGCCGGCATCTACTCCTTCGCGGAGCTGCCGGTCGGCAGCTACCGCGTGGAGGTGGAGTACACCGGCTTCAAGTCCGAGGCCCGGAGCAAGATCATCCTCAACGTCGCGGAGACCCGCGCGGTGGACGTCCAGCTCCAGCCCGGCGGGGTGAGCGAGGTGGTGGACGTCGAGGTGGCCGCGGTCGCCGTCAAGACCGTGGGCGCCGACGTCTCCGGCCTCGTCACCGGCGAGGAGGCGCGCGAGCTGCCCCTCAACGGACGGAACTTCATGCAGCTGACGCTGCTCCAGCCGGGCGTGGTCGCGCAGGAGGGCCTCAACACGCGCGACAAGGGGCTGGCCGGCGGATCGGACGTGTCCGTGAGCGGCGGCTCGACCACCTCGAACCTCTGGATGGTGGACGGCGCCAACAACAACGACGTCGGCTCCAACCGCACGATCCTGGTCTACCCCTCCGTCGACGCGATCGAGGAGTTCAAGGTCCAGCGCAACAACTACGGCGCCGAGTTCGGCCAGTCCGGCGGCGCCCAGATCAACCTCGTGACCCGCGGCGGCACCAACGCCTTCCACGGCAGCGGCTACTACTACGCCCGGCGCGACAAGTGGAACTCCACCGACTACTTCCTGAAGCAGACCGGCCAGGAGAAGGCGCCCCTGAAGTGGGACGACTTCGGCGGCACGTTCGGCGGGCCGATCATCAAGGACAAGCTGCACTTCTTCATCTCGGAAGAGAAGAACAAGGACAAGCGCAGCGACGTGCGCTCGGCGCTGGTGCCGACGCAGGCCCAGCGCAACGGCGACTTCAGCGCGCCCGGCATCGCCGGCTGCGACTCGCCCAAGCCGATCGACCCCCTCACCGGCCAGGCCTTCCCGGGCAACATCATCCCCGCCAACCGCATCAGCGCGGGCGGGAAGCTGATGATCTCGCAGATGGCGCTGCCGAACGTCACGCCCACGGGCGGGAGCTGCAACAACTGGGTGCAGGCCGTCCCGACGCCCGTCGACTGGAGGCAGGACAGCGCGCGCGTGGACTGGACGGTCACGAACAGCACGCGGCTGATGGTCCGCTTCACGCACGACAGCTGGAAGGCCGACCAGAACCTCTGGGGCGACGACCCGTTCCCGTCGATCAGCTCCTCGTGGAACCAGCCCGGCAAGTCGCTGGTCACCCAGCTCAACAAGAACATCGGCTCGACGATGGTCAACTCCCTGACCTTCTCGTACTCGGCCAACCGGATCGACGCCACCCGCGTCGGTGACAATCCCGACCTCGCCACGCAGATCGCGGCCGCGATCCCGACCCTCTACGCCGCCGACATCAAGGAGCGCGGCGGACAGGGGATGCCGATGGCGAGCTGGGGATCGCTCGGACCCTACGGTGGCGGCATCCTGTGGAACCAGGCCCCCTGGACGAACAACCAGGACCTGTTCGTCGTCAAGGACGACTACTCGGCGGTGTTCGGCAAGCACTTCTTCAAGGCCGGCCTCCTCGGCAGCTACAACAAGAAGAACGAGGAGCCCGCGAACACCTCGCAGGAGTCCGTGCAGGTCAACGGCGTGGCCGGCTTCCTCGGGCCGAACGGGTACGTGCCCGGCGCCCAGACCAACAACGAGATCGGGAACTGGCTGCTCAACGGCCTGGTCTGGAACACGGGTGAGATCCGCACCAACAAGAGCGTCCAGCAGCGGTGGACGGACTACGAGGCCTACCTCGCCGACACCTACAAGGCCAGCCGCACGGTGACGGTGGACTTCGGGGCCCGCTTCAGCCACCTGACTCCGCCCTTCATCGCGGACGACCAGATGGGTACCTTCGACCTCTCCGCGATCACCCCCAGCTTCGGCAACTCGCCCTGCAACGGCATGATCTACGTGCCGGGCAACAACCCTTGCCCCGCCCTGGGCCTCCAGGGCGGCATCGACGGCCCGAACCGGTCGGTGGTGCCGACCAAGGCCCTCCTGGTGGCGCCGCGCCTCGGCTTCGCCTGGGACATGCACGGCAACGGCAAGAGCTCGATCCGCGGCGGCGTCGGTCTCTTCTACGCGCGTGAGCGGCTCAGCTCCGGCCTCGCCCTCGGCGGCAACCCGCCGTTCTCGGGCACGGCCGCGGTGATCCGCACCCTGGCCTCGAACGCCGCCGTCAGCGGGAGCTCCGCCCCCTCCTTCGGCGCCCCGTCGGCGGGCATCGAGCAGAAGGCGGCCAACGCCCACAACTGGCAGTGGAACCTGTCCTGGCAGCGCGAGCTCAAGCGCAACACCGTCCTCGAGGTCGCCTACGTCGGCAACTGGGGCGACGACCTCCTCGGACAGACCAACCTCAACGAGATCGCGCCCGCCAACCGCGTGGCCTATTCGCGGACGGGCAACCAGGCCCTGCGGCCCCTCAACGGGATCGCCGGCATCGGCGACGGCAACATCGCCCTCACCACGCACGACCGCAGCTCGATCTATCACGGGCTGCAGACCGCGCTCGTGAGCCGGTTCGGCCACGGGTCGATCCTGTCGCTCTCCTACACGTTCGCGAAGGCCATCTCCGACACGGGCATCTCGAACGCGGACGGGCCCGGCATCAGCCAGCGCAACGCCTACACCGACAGCACGCAACCCGAGCTCGACCGCGCGCGCGCCGCCATCGACCGCCGGCACCTCTTCAACGGCAGCCTCGTGCTCGCCTTGCCCACCATGGACGGCAAGGGCAAGGCGGCCAAGGCCGTCTTCGGCGACTGGGAGTTCACGAGCATCGTGCAGGCGCAGAGCGGCGCGCCCTTCACGATCTTCCTGGGCGCGGTGCCCGGCCTCTCCGGCAACGGCAACGCGGCGGGGACCGGCTACGCCGGCAACCAGCGGCCCAACGTCGTGGCCGACCAGCCCTGCCACATCTCCGATTCCTCGTCGCCGACGCAGTGGTTCAACCCGGCGGCCTGGTCGGTGAACGGCTACCAGATCGGCACCAACGGCAACTCGGGCCGCCATGTCTGCGACGGCCCGTCCTTCTTCAAGGTGGACGCCGCGCTCTACAAGAACTTCAAGCTCGGCAAGGGCATTGCGCTGCAGGTCCGCGTCGAGCTCTACAACGTCTTCAACCGCGTCAACTTCCTGTCCGACGACGGCAACGTCACCGTCACCTGGACGCCGCAGAACGTCGTTTACGACACCGGCAACGCCGCGACCGCGAGCCGCATCGTGAGCGCCACGCCGGGCGGCGGATTCGGCCAGCTCAACCGGGCGGCCGATCCGCGGCAGATGCAACTGGGTGTCCGGCTGAGCTTCTGAGGCCGGGGCCCCGGGATCCGTTCCATTCGCTCGGGCTGCGGGCCTTCGGGTCCGCAGCCCTTTTCTTCTAATACCATCGCCCGGTGACCCCTCCCCAGTTCGTCCTCGCCGTCGACGGCGGCGGCACGAACACCCAGGCCCTCCTCACCGACCTGGAGGGTCGCGCGCTCGCCCGCGGTCTCGGACCGAGCAGCAACCTCCACAACGTCGGCCTGGAGCGGTCCTGCCAGGCCATCGCGACCGCCGTGGACGGCGCGCTCGCCCAGGTGCGCGGCGCCTCACCGTCCGCCGGAGGGCGGCCGGGCGGAGGCGGACGCTGGGCCACCGCCGGCATCGCCAGCGCCTGCCTCGGCCTCTCCGGCGTGGACTCGAAGGAGGACGCGGCGCAGATCTCCAAGTGGCTGCGCGAGCAGGCGCTGGCCCCGCGGCTCATGGTCGTCAACGATTCCGAGCTGGTGCTGGCGGGAGGGACCCCCGCCGGATGGGGCGTGGCCCTCATCAGCGGCACGGGCTCGGTCTGCCTGGGCCGCACCGCCGACGGCCGCTCCGCGCGCGTGGGAGGCTGGGGCCCGCTGCTGGGCGACGAGGGCAGCGGCTATCACCTCGCCACCCTGGCCATGAGGAAGGCGACCCAGGCCGCGGACGGCCGGGCGGACGCGGGCGGGCTGCTCAAGGCCATCCTGCGGCACTGGTCGCTGCCGGAGCCCACCTCCCTCATCCGGCACGTCCACGCCCCGACCACCACCGCCTCCGACATCGCCGCCCTGGCCACGGTCGTGCTCGACCTGGCCGGCCGCAACGACCCGGCCGCGCTCGCGGTCGTGGCGGAGGGGGCACGCGAGCTGGCGCTCCACGTCGACACCGTGGTGCGCGCGCTCAAGCTCCAGCGCCCGCCCGTCGGCCTCGGTGGCGCCCTCCTCCTGCGGTCTTCCCTGCGCAAGGCGGTCCTCGCCGCCGTCGAGAGCGAGCTGGGGCCAGTGGCCCAGGTGGCCGATCCGCCGCTGGGGGCGGTCGTCCTGGCCCGCCGGCTCCTCCAGGGTGCGGCCAGCCCGAGCTGAAGCATTGAACGGCCTCGAGCAGGACTGCCGGCTGGTGCTCACGCTCGACGCGGGGGGGACGAACTTCGTCTTCTCCGCGATGCGCGGCGCGAAGGAAGTCGGCTCCGCCATCACCCGGCCCTCGCGTGCCCACGACCTGGAGGCCTCGCTGGCCACGATCGTGGCCGGCTTCGAGGAGGTCTCCTGCGCCGCGGGCGCCCCGCCGGCGGCGATCAGCTTCGCCTTCCCGGGCCGGGCCGACTCGCCGGCCGGGATCGTGGGCAACGCGCACAACCTGCCCGCCTTCGAGGAGCCGGTGGCCCTCGGCCCCCTTCTCGAGGACCGGTTCCAGGTGCCCGTGCTCATCAACAACGACGGCGACCTGTTCGCCTACGGCGAGGCCCTTCAGGGCTTCCTCCCCGACGTGAACCGGATGCTGGCGGAGGCGGGCAGCCCGCGGCGCTACCGCAGCCTCTTCGGGGCCACGCTCGGCACCGGCTTCGGCGGCGGGATCGTGCACGCGGGACGGCTCCACGTCGGCGACAACGCGGGCGCGGCCGAGGTCTGGGCCCTGCGCAACAAGCTCGACCCCTCGTCCTGCGTCGAGGACGCGGTGAGCATCCGCGCCGTGCGCGAAGAGTACGCGCGGAGCGCCGGCATCGACCCTCGCGACAGTCCCGAGCCCCAGGCCATCTTCGAGATCGCCTGCCGCCGTCGCGAGGGGGACCCCGAGCCCGCGCGCGAGGCCTTCCGCCGCCTGGGCGAGCTGGTGGGGGACGCGCTGGCCCAGGTGGTGACGCTCATCGACTGCCCCGTCGTCCTCGGCGGCGGCCTCACCGGCGCCGCCAGCCTCTTCCTGCCCGCGGTGGTGGCCGAGATGAACGGCCGCATCCGCTGCGGCGGACGCGAGATCCGCCGCACGCACCTGCGCATCTTCAACCTCGAGGATCCCGGCCAGCGCGAGGCCTTCCTGCGCACCGAGAGCCACGCCCTGCCGGTTCCCGGCGGCGGCCGCACCGTGCCATTCGATCCCCACAAGCGCGTGCCCGTCGGCGTCTCGCGCCTGGGTGCGAGCCGCGCCGTCGCGATCGGGGCCTACGCGGTGGCGGTGGACCGCCTGGACCGCGGGCCGGCGGACTGAACGGTCCTCCGGCTCCCCACACCCTCTTCGCTCCCGTTCACGTCATGATGAGTCACTCGCTACCACTTTTGATAGATTTCAATGTCGCCATCACTAAACTTCTGACCTCTTCGTGACGCCTGTCGTGTTAATAACAGGCATGAAGATCACTCATGCCTCCACTCTCACGGATGGCGCGCTCATCGCGGAACTGTCTCGTCTCGCCGGCGGCGAGCGCGCGGCGACGGTGGCCTTGATCGTCCACCTCGCCGAATTCGACGCCCGGCGGCTCTACGCGGGCGAGGGTTACTCTTCGACCTTCCGCTACTGCACCGACGTCCTCCACCTGTCCGAGGACGCCGCCTTCAACCGCATCGAGGTCGCGCGGGCGGGGAGAGCATTTCCGCGCGTCCTGGACATGCTCCTCTCCGGAGCGCTCAGCCCGACCACCGCGCGACTCCTGGCCCGCCGCCTGACCGAGGAGAACCACGAGGACCTCCTCGCCGCCGCTGCCGGCCGGAGCCAGCAGCAGGTGGAGGAGCTGCTGGCGCAGCGGTTCCCGCAACCGGACGTGCCGCCGTCGATTCGGCCGCTCCCGGCGGTGTTACCGCCGCGCGAAGCCCCATTCGCGGGAGATGTTGAGCCACCGCGCCCAGGCGCGCTGACCGATCTTCCGGCGGCCGACGGGTCGGCTTCCACGGAGGCGCTCCGCTCGACGAGCGCGATCGCTCCTCGTCCGCTGGTCCGGCCCCTGGCTGCCGATCGCTACTTGGTCCGCTTCACCGCGAGCGCAGAGACGCGCGACCTCTTGCGGCGGGCGCAGGACCTTCTCGGACACGCCGTCCCGAGCGGAAGCCTCGACGAAGTCTTCCATCGAGCCCTCAGCTTGCTGGTCCACGACCTCGAACGGAAGAGATTCGCCGCCACCACGCATCCGCGGCGGAGTCGCGGGCAGTCGAAGGACTCGAGGAACATTCCGGCCGCCGTCAAGCGGGCGGTTCGGGAGAGGGATGGAGAGCGTTGCACGTGGGCGAGCCCGAGCGGACACCGGTGCGAGGCCCGGCCCTTGCTCGAGTTCCATCACGACGATCCTTACGGGGTCGGAGGCAAGCCGACCGTGGATCGGATCCGGCTCCTGTGCCGGATCCACAACGATCACGAGGCGCGGCTCTTCTACGGCCCGCGCCGGCGTTACGTGGGGGCGGGGGTCGTGGACCAAGTGGGCGCGGGGGTCGTGGACGAATCGGATGGAAGGACTTGGCCGATCGCCAGCAGGCTACCCGTCCCGGGACGGGTGAATGATTCGCTTCCGGCGGGTTTGAACGAACG